>DBYC01000041.1:63090-67154 GCA_002310035.1 bacterium UBP6_UBA1196 | reverse complement strand
GCGTTTGCCTGCGGAGCGACGAGAGCGTTATCTCCGGTGAAGCCGTAAGTTTTGTTGAGGACCATGATTACGCCGCCGACTGTTGCCGCAGAAACGAGAACGCCGAGGAACTTCCATGTTTCCTGTTTGTAGGGCGAGTTGCCGAGCCAGTAACCGATCTTGAGGTCTGTGATGAAGCCGCCGGCAGTCGAAAGAGCCGTGCAGACAACGCCGCCGATTACAAGTGCAGCAACCATTCCGGCAGTACCTTTAAGGCCGACAGAAACCATGATGAGCGAAGCTATGATGAGAGTCATAAGTGTCATGCCGGAAACGGGGTTCGAACCGACGATAGCAATCGCGTTTGCAGCAACTGTCGTGAAGAGGAATGCAATAATCATAACGATTGCAAGACCTACTATCGCATGAACGATGTTGTGAACGACGCCGAACTGGAAGAATACGAAAACGAGTATCGTGAGAGCCAGAACGCCGAAAGCTATGATTTTCATCGAAATATCTTTCTGGGTTCTCAAAACTTCAGCTTTTTTGTCGCTGCCTTTGCCGCCGAGCTCTTTAACTGCAAGGCCGAAAGCCTGAAGGATGATACCTTTCGAGCGCCAGATACCGATCATTCCGGCCATTGCGATGCCGCCGATACCGACCGGACGGACATAGTTCGCGAAGATCTGCTCGGGTGACATGTTGCCGATGAGTGCCGTGATGTTCGCACCTACGGGCTGAGTCATGCCGGGAGCGAAGTAGGCGATTATCGGAATTATGAAGAACCAGCCGACGAAGGATCCTGCACAGATTATTGCCGCGTATTTGAGACCGACGATGTAACCGAGACCCATTACAGCAGCGCCGGTATTGAATTTGAAGATGAGTTTGTATTTGTCTGCAAGTGTTTCGCCGAATCCGAAAATTCTGGTTGTTACCGTTTCAGCCCATGCGCCGAAAGTTGCGATTATGAAATCGTAAATACCGCCGACAAGACCTGCGATAAGGAGAACTTTCGCCTGGTTGCCGCCTTTTGCGCCGCTGACAAGGACCTGAGTCGTAGCGGTCGCTTCAGGGAAGGGGTATTTTCCGTGCATTTCGGCAACGAAGTATTTGCGGAACGGAATGAGGAAAAGTATTCCGAGGAAGCCGCCGAGAAGCGATGAAAGGAAAATCTGCATGAAATCGACTTCAATGTCGGGATATTTCGACTGAAGGATGTAAAGAGCGGGAAGGGTGAAGATCGCGCCTGCAACGATAACGCCGGAGCACGCGCCTATCGACTGGATAATGACGTTTTCGCCGAGAGCGTTTTTCCTTTTGAAAAGGGTCGATGCGCCGACTGCGATGATGGCAATCGGGATCGCCGCTTCGAAAACCTGACCGATTTTAAGGCCTAAGTAAGCCGCAGCCGCCGAAAAAACGACAGCCATTACAAGTCCCCAGATTACTGACCACGGAGTGATTTCCGGGTAAATTTTCTGCGGAGACATCAGCGGTTCGAAAACTTCGCCTTCCTTGAGTTCTCTGAACGCATTCTCCGGAATTCCTTTGATCTGTTCCTGATTTTCTGACATTTATTCCTCCAAAATTAAAAAAACCGTCGAAATTTAGAAAAAAAGCGTGTCCTAGTCAATATTTTGGAAGTGATTTGCGAAATAATCCTGCAATCACAGTTTCAGACTGATCGTCAGGCCGTGGCCTATGGGCAGGATAGTGCTGAAAAGTTTTTTGTGGGCGAAAACGGCGCGGTTGTAGTCATGTGTGTAGTCGCCAAGCCCGCTGCGGACTGTTTCGGTGACTCTGAAAAGTGAGTCGTCGGCTGCGATTATCCCTCCTTTTTTGCAGAGTTTTACCGTCGAATCCAAGAGCATCGGATATAAATATTTTCCGCAGTCCTGAAAAATCAGATCAAATTTTTCCCCATTTTCAAGAAGTTCCGCAACTTTTGCTTCGGCTTTGCCGTGATAAAGCTCGATTATATCGCCGTAGCCCGATGCCGCGATATTTTTTTCCGCTTCTGCGAAAATTCTGTCGTGACCTTCGACTGTGATGATTTTTCCGCCTGTTTTTCTCAGTGCCGAAGCCATCCATATTGCAGAGTAGCCGTTGCTCGTACCGAGTTCGAGGACAGATTTTATTTTCTTCGCCTGAATCAGAAAAACGAGGAATTTTCCGACTTCGAGCTCGATCATAGGCTGGATGTCGTTGCGGCTTCTGTTCGATTTTTCGAGAGTGTCGAGAAATTCTGAATCGTGTTTTATGAAATCCCTTAAATACTGCGCTGTTCTTGCGTCCATGATAAATCCTCCAGACAAACCGCGGATTTATAAAACATGACGGAAAAAAGCCAAATTTTTTTGAAAGAAGCTTATTCGTGAACAAAAGAAAAATTTTTTTTAAACGCTTTTTCGGCTATAATTTCCGCCGCTGTTTTTTTGGAGATGAAAAATATGGAACAGAAAAAAGCACTTGCACTTTTTGATTTTGATTTGACGATTACCGACCGCGATTCGTTTATGCCGTTCATGGTTTTCGCTTTCGGCTGGATGAAGACACTTTGTGTTCTGATCCTGTTTTCGCCGCAGGCACTGCTTTGCCTTGCTGGTTTTATGTCGCGGAAAAGATTCAAGGAACTGATTTTCGGCAAGACGATAAAAGGGTGGACAAAAGAAAAGTTTCACGATACTGCATTTGATTTTTATCAGAAAAAAATGCGAAACTGGCTGAGAAAAACAGCGATCGACGAGATAAAGCGGCATCTTGAAAACAATACGGATGTTTCGCTTGTGTCGGCTTCGCCTGAGGAGTGGCTATGGCCGTTTACCGAAGAATTCGGGATCAATCTTATCGGCACTAAACTTGAGACAAAAGACGGGATTTACACTGGAAAAATCGTCGGAGAAAACTGCCGTAAAGCTGAGAAGGTAAGGAGAGTCAAAGAAATTTACGACCTTGAAAATTATTCAGATATTTATGCTTACGGCGATTCGGCAGGCGATTATGAAATGCTGAAAATCGCAAACCATCCGAATTTCAGAACTTTCAGCTGAACTTTTTCATCGTCAGGATATTGCACAAACCTTGACTTTAAAACGAAAAAGACTAATATTCCGCGTTTTTTTTATGCTTATTTAATAAGGAGTTTTTATTATGGATTACAGCAAGACGCTCAATCTGCCGCAGACCGATTTCCCGATGAAGGCGAATCTTCCGGTCAAGGAAGTCGAAATTTTGAAAAAATGGGAAGAAAATAAAATTTACTCCAAGATCCTGGAGCAGAATGAAGGAAAACCTACATTCGTCCTTCACGACGGCCCGCCTTATGCCAACGGAAATCTGCACAACGGCCATATTCTCAATAAAACTCTCAAGGATTTTGTCGTAAAGTTCAAAAATATGACGGGGCTTTACACCGCCCTCATTCCCGGCTGGGACTGCCACGGTCTTCCGATCGAGCTCAAAACGGCTGAAAAGCTCGGTTCGAAGCGCAAAGAGATGACGAAAAGCCAGTTCCTGGAAGAGTGCAAGAAGTTCGCGATGAACTGGGTAAACACTCAGCGCGAAGGCTTCAAACGCATCGGCGTTCTTGCTGACTGGGATCATCCGTATATTACTCTCGATCCGAAATACGAAGGCTGCATCGCCCATCAGTTCGCGAAAGTCGTTGAATCGGGCGCGCTTTTCAAGGCGAAAAAACCTGTTTACTGGTGTACGAGTTGCGAAACTGCGCTTGCGGAAGCAGAGATCGAATACGACAATCATCAGTCGCCTTCGATCTATGTAAAATTCCCGCTCATCGACAAACTCGAAGAACTTGAAGGGGAGAAGGTTAACTTCGTAATCTGGACAACGACTCCGTGGACTCTTCCGGCCAACCTTGCGATCGCGCTCAACCCCGAATTCAAGTATTCGGCAGTCAAATACAACGGTGAAGTTTTCATCGTCGCAAGCGTTCTCAAAGATTCGTTCGTCCACGCTGTAAGAGCCGAAAATCCTGAAGTTGTCGCGGAATTCGACGCGATGAGATTCGAAGGAATGAAGGCGAGACATCCGTTTATCGACCGCGAATCGATAATCGT
>DBYC01000041.1:25018-63051 GCA_002310035.1 bacterium UBP6_UBA1196 | reverse complement strand
GTCCACACGGCTCCCGGACACGGTGCGGACGACTATGTCACCGGTCTCAGATACGGCCTTGAGCCTTACGCTCCTGTCAACGGAAGCGGAATCATCGACGAAAACATCCCCGTAATCGGCGGAATGCACGTTTTCAAGGCAAATCCCGTCATCACGGAACACCTTTACAACACCGGATACCTTCTCAACAAGCCGGGCGAAATGATCGACCACAGCTATCCGCACTGCTGGAGATGCCACAAACCGGTCATTTTCAGAGCGACCGAACAGTGGTTCATTTCGATGGACGACACTGGACTTCGCAAGAAATGCCTTGACGAAATCGCGAAAGTCCGCATGTTCCCGGAGTGGGGAAGAAAGAGAATCGTCCCGATGCTCGAAAAAGCTCCGAACTGGTGCATTTCGCGTCAGAGAAGCTGGGGCGTTCCGATAATCGCGTTCTCCTGTGACGACTGCGGCGAAAAGATAGTTGACGGAGCTATTGCACACAAAGTCGCTGACGAAATTTCCGAAAAAGGGATCCAGGTATGGCACGACAAAACCGCTGCGGAATTTCTTCCGGAAGGTTTCAAATGCCCGAAATGCGGCGGCACGCACATCAGCAAGGAAAACGACATTCTCGACGTATGGTTCGACAGCGGTGTAAGCTGGGCGAAAGTGCTTGACGGCAGAAAAGGCTTTACTTTCCCGGCAGACCTTTACCTCGAAGGAAGCGACCAGCACCGCGGATGGTTCCAGTCTTCGCTTAAAATGAGCGTTCTCATCAACGGAAAAGCTCCCTACAAAAACCTCATCACGCACGGATTCATCGTTGACGAGAAAGGCGAAAAGATCTCGAAGAGCAAAGGCAACTTCATCGATCCGCAGGTCAAAATCAACAAATACGGCGCAGAAATCCTCAGACTTTGGGTTGCTTGCGAAGATTACAGCGACGACAACAGAATCGGCGATTCGATCATCGAAAGCTGCGCTACGGCATACAGAAAGATCAGAAACACGATCAGATTCATGTTCGGTTTCGTCAACGATTTTGACCCAGAAACGATGTCTTTCAAGAAAGAAGAGCTCACTTCGCTCGACAGATGGGCTTATCTCACATGGCAGGAAAGACTCAAAGACATCCGCGAATACTATGAAAACTACGAGTTCCACCGCGTCCACCACGAAATGCTCGATTTCTTCACGATCCCGATGAGCGCGGTTTACCTCGACATCATCAAAGACCGCTACACGATGCGTGCCGATGACAGAAGACGCAGAATGACGCAGAGCGTCGTTTACTCGATTCTGAGCGATGTAGTCAAGGCTCTCGCTCCGATCCTCAGCTTCACATGCGAAGAGGCTTACGGATACTTGAAGGGTGCAAAGAAGGAAAGCGTTTTCCTTGAGCAGTTCCCTGAATCAAATTTCAACGACGAAGACGCGAAATTCCTTGAATCGTGGCAGACTGTTCTTGACGCTAAAAACGCGGTTCAGAAGAAACTTGAAGTTCTCAGAGCAGACAAGACGATTGGACATTCGCTTGACGCAAGTGTTCAGATTTACTACGAAAACAATCCTGTTCTCGATAGCGAGCTCGACAACCTCGAATCGATTTTCATAGTTTCCGAGTTCAAAAAAGCCGCTTCTGCGGAAGGACTTGAAAAAGTCGAAGACATGGATCTCTGGATCGGCGTGAAAACGGCTGAAGGCGAGAAGTGCCCGCGCTGCTGGAAAAAGAGAAAACTTCACGACTACACCGAAGAAATCACCGGGATCTGCGAAAGCTGCTACGAAGCTGTCAAATAAAAATTCATCGTCCGTCGTTACATCGTCACGTCGTCACGCTGTTAATCGTCACGCCGTGAAATTAATCGACAGTTATTGATTTGCTGACATTTTTCGGAACATCGGGGTGAACGCCGTGGTTCTGGATTTCATAGCGGTTGAGATATTTCATCTTTGCGACACTCATTTTGAGTGCTAAAAGCTGTAATGCGACAGCAGCTTCGAAAACAAAAAGGTTTTTGTCGCCGGTTCTTGGAAGTTCAATGACTTTTGCCCAGTAATTTTCTGCATTTGCCGGAACACCGGTTGCAGCGTTTTTAAGATCTTCGTCATCTTCCGCTATAAGAATTATGTCTGCGCCGCGGATTTTGTGTGTGTGGATCTGCGAAATAGTGATTCGTTTGTCCCTTTCTTCGGGCGGGCAGACGAAAACAAGCGGATAGTTCGAGAAAAATCCTTCAATATCGACACTTTTGTTGAAGAGGTCTGCAATTTGTTTCGTGCGTGAGTGTTCCTCTTCAGCAGGGAACGATTTTTCGATAAAATCGTCGCTGATTTTCCTGAATTTCAGGTTTTTCATCATGTTTACGACATTTGTAATGATTTCGGCATTGCCGTCGGAATCAGAAAAGAAGCCTTTAACGAACATTTTTTCACCCATTTTGACCATGTTTCCGAGAAGTTTTTCCATGTCTGTGAGTGAAAAAATAGTGTTTTTACCCAGGATCGTGTTCGGGCCGTGCTTGAATTCCGCAGCATCGTAGCCTTCAGTGTGGTTGAGGACGACTTCCCTGATTTTCAGCGCTCCTTCTTTCGCGACACCGGTAAGCGAAGTTCCCAGAATGTGGATCGAAGGCTTCAGGAAAAGTTTATATGCAACATCTGTGACGGAAACATCAATGTTTTTCAGGGTAAAATCGAGGAAATATTTGATCTTGCCGAGGTTGCTGAACACTTTTTCCTCGCTGTTTTTAATGAGTGCCGCGAGAATGTAGAAAAGGGCGATCTGGCTTATAAACGATTTTGTAGCTGCGACCGCGATCTCAGAACCGCACATGATCGGAAGATAAAAATCGCTTTTTTCCTGCGGAAGAGTCGAGTTTTCGTTGTTGACGATAGTAATCAGTGTTACTTTTTCATTTGATTTTCTGATTTCATTGAAGATGTCGACCAGATCCTTGGTTTCGCCGCTCTGGCTAACTCCGATGATTATGTCTTTTTCGGAAACCGAATTGATGTAGCACGACCTGAAAGCGCCGGGATTCGATGTGATGAGCGAAATGTCTGTCATGTTGTTGAAAAAATACGCTGCAGTAAGAGATGCGTGATAGGAAGTTCCGCTTGCGATAAGGAAGACCCTTCCGCCGTTTTTCTTCGTCGCCTTGAGTGCCGAAACAAGCTGGTTGCGGTATTTGATTATCATTCTTTTCTTTTTCCAGATGAGCATCGAGTCGATCAGCCAGAGTTTCTGGAAATAGTTGTCGTTTATCCCGTTAAGTTCTTCAAGAAGGGTCTTTTCTTCTGACCTGAAGATAAAATGAAGCGGTTTCGGCGCGAATTTTTTCGTTTTTTCAAAAATTTCCTTGAAAACTGGATTGTCGCAGATCTTTTCGAATTCCTTAGAAAGCTCTTTTTTGTCGTAGAGATCGTATAACGAAAGAAGAGAGTAGAGGATTTCGCCTGAGTTGTCGGCATTTTCCTCAAAAACGGAATAAAGTTCTTTGTCATCTTTCGAATTGAAGTAGTAAAGCATCATATTTTCGATGTTTTTCGGCGATGAACATATTTCCTGCTCCATGAAGAAATGGTATTTCGGCTGGAGCTGGATATCGGCGATGTTTAGCCTGCTTCTGCTGAGTTTGGGGACCCATTCGCGGTTTTCTTTAAGCGAGAAAAGTTTGTAGTTTTCGCTGTCGAAATAGATCCCTTCGCCTTCCGACATCGGAATGAGGAAGCGTGTTTTCGAAAGTATCGAAGTGAGGTCACTCGAAACGACTATGAAGTTGCCGGATGCGTCGGAACCTTTGCCGGCGTAGAGCGAAGAACCGGCTTTGATCGCGAAAACGCCAGGGATTTCAGGCAGAGTCACACATGCCGCGTAGCTTCCCTCGATCATTTTCTGAGCTTTTCTGATAGCCTTTATCATGACTGCGATTTTTTCATCGGTTGTCGCCGGAGCTTTTTTAGCGGTGAGAGCCGAATAAAAATGCTCTACAAGGTGAACGACCATCTCGCCGTCGTTGTCGGAAAGGACATTGTGTCCGTTTTCATTGAGAAAAACCTTCAGTTTGTCGGTGTTGCTGACATTTCCGTTGTGCGCTCCGACCATGTGGACAAGGCAGTTGACTTCGTGCGGCTGGGCGTTGACATCTGTGACCGCGCCGTAAGTCGCCCAGCGGACCTGGCCGATGAATTTGAAACCGCTGTATTTTGCGAGTTCAAGTTCTTCGACGACTTTCGAAGGTGCCCCGACTTTTTTTCTCAGAGCGACCGAGCCGTCGTTTTTTATAAAAGCCGCGCCCGTCGAATCATAGCCGCGGTATTCCAGTTTTTTCAACAGATTTGATGCTTCGTTTCCAAGATTAACTATATCGCCGGCATAGACGATTGAAACAACTCCGCACATATAACACTCCAGATATTAAGATATAAATTAACAATTCCGCGCAGGAATTCCAGCCGCAGAATTCTGCCGATTTTTTTATTTTTTGCAATTTTTACCAGTTAGCGTGGTCAAGATCCCGTTTATCCGAAACAACTCAGGCTCTTTTGGCTTTTGCAATATGGCTGTTCATGGCGGAAAAGAGGCATAAGAGGGTAGTTTTTTGTTTCTGGGCACTCTTTTCTTGATTTAGTTTTTTTCCGCGGCAATAATCTGCCGTTTTTGTTTTTGGCGGCAGGTTCTTATGGATTTTTTAAGATTTTCACCGCTCAGGCGTTTCGAAGCGTTTCTGATGTATGAAACTCTGGTGAAGAAGAAAAACATGGCGTTTCTCTTCATGGCTTTGATGATTCCGGGCTCATTGAAATTTTTATTTATTTTTGTCCTTGTCTTGAAACTTCTTCCCGCTGATTTTTCTGACAGGCGGATAAAGCCGCTGCTTTCGCTGCCTTTTTCGAGGACGGAAATTTTTGTTTACACATTTTTGTTCGGTTTTTCCGTCATATTTTTTGCTTCGGTTATCGGATGGGCTTTGCTGGGGCGTGAAACTCCGTTCGAGCTGACAAAATATTTCGTGTTTTACGCTTTTTATTTTGGTTTTACCCTCATAAACTCTTTGAAAATCGGTGACAGGCTGAATATTCCGATGATTTTTCTGGCGTTCGATCTTCTCTCGTCTTTTATTGCACCGGATGTTTACGGTGTTTTGTCACAGTACAGCCCTGTTTATCAGCATAATCAGCCGCTTTCGCTTCTTCTTGCCGTTGCCCTTCTTTTGATTTCGGCACTGGTATTTGTGTTCGGAAGGAGGGAAAAATGGTGATTGCTCTTGAAAATGTGACAAAGATTTTCAAGAAAAAGAGGGTCCTTGACGGTGCAGACGTGACTTTTCCGTCTTCTGCGGTTTCTCTTCTCGCAGGACCGAACGGAGCCGGCAAGACGACGCTTCTCAGGCTTTTGTGCGGCGATCTGAAGCCGGATTACGGCAAAGTGATAAAGAAAAAAGGTGTTCTATGCGCCTTTTCGGATGAAGACAGGTCTTTCTTCGCGGAATTCAAAACAGCGGATTATGTCGGAATGTGGTCTCTGCTTTATCCTGATTTCGACGAAAAACTTTTTTATTCGCTTCTTGATGAAGCCGATTCGGCCGAAACTTCGGTCGCCAGAATGTCTAAAGGGGCGAAAACATGGTTTAACAATTCACTTGTCGCGGCCAGCGGTGCAGATGTGATGATTTTCGACGAACCTCTGCAGCATCTTGATCCTGTTATGCGTCCGAAACTGCTCGAGACTTTGACTGAAGCGGCAGGGAAAGGGAAGACGGTGATTGTAAGTACGCATGAGACTGGCGAGTTCGAGAATATTGCGGATTATCTTGCTGTCATAAACAACGGAACGGTTGTTGTTTCCGGTAAAACTGAAGAACTGATCGCAAATCACAGGCTGTTTCCGGGAGCGACCACGATATCGCCGGATTACAAAGCCGTAGGTCCTGTTTTTGACGAAAGACTGCTCCAGACATCTGAAGAAGTCGGCAGGAAAGCAAGTTTGAAAGAAATTGTTGTCGGTTATATCAACGGAAGCAGTGTCTAGAAAATAGAAATCATCCTATTTTGCGGGAGCTTTTTCGAAAGAGAGAAGCTCGACTTCGAAAATAAGTGTTGCATTCGGCGGTATGGTTTCGCCGGCACCTGCTTCGCCGTAAGCAAGTTCAGACGGAATGAAGAATTTGTATTTTGCACCTTTCTTCATAAGCTGAACGCCCTCAGTCCAGCCTTTGATGACTCTGTTGAGAGGGAATTTCGCCGGCTCTTCGCGTTTGTAAGAGCTGTCGAACTCAGTTCCGTCGAGAAGTGTTCCGCGATAGTGGACTTCTACGGTGTCTTCCGCAGCGGGATTTTCACCTTCACCTTCTTTTTCAACAATATACTGCAGGCCGGATTCTGTTGTTTTTACTCCTTCCTTGGTTTTGTTTTCTGCAAGGAATTTTTCACCGGCTTCTTTGTTCTCGGCAGCTTTTTTGCTTCTCTGCTCAACCATTTTCGTAATCATTTCGGTCTGGAATTCCTGAAGAGCAGTCGTGATTTCCTCGTCGCTGAGAAGTGTTGAACCGTTCTGGGCCGCCTTGAAACCGGCAAGGAACGCATTGACATCAATATCAAATCCCTGTTTTTTGAAATTTCTGCCTACATCACTGCCGAGTGCATAGCCGTACTTTACCTGTTTGTTTCCGTCGATTTTTTCTTTTGTGACTTCGCTTTCACTGCAGTTTCCGCATGCGCAGAAAAACATTGAAGCTGCCATAACCATGCAGCAGATAACCTTTTTCATTTTTCCTCCAAAAAAACAAATTAAAAAAAGCCGAAAAGTTTAGCAGGATTTATTTTAAAAGCAATTTATTAGTTCTTTCAAAGCGATTTTTTGTGCCGATGCCAAAAACTTTGCCTTTATCTTTGAAATTTATACTATTCTCCGCTTTTGATGTTTCCGTGTTGTTGTTTTTTTTTGAAATATATCCGGAGATTTTTATGAAAATTTTTTTTGCTGTTCTTACTTTTCTGCTTGTGTTTCAGGTGACTGCGGAAGAGGAAAAAAAGGAAAAAACGATAATTGCAGTAACAGAAATCGAAGATTCAAATGGTTCTTTAGCCAGAAAAACGGGACAGAAGCAGTCCAAAGAAATGCTCCAAAGAGCCACTGAATATATGCGTGGCAAATTTACAAGTTCCAACATGTTTAGCGTTGTTCCCAAGGATCGTCAGCAGAAAGAGATCAGTTCTCTCAGAAAAAAATACAATACTGACCCGAGATATAATGGGTGCAGCGATCAAAGCTGCCGGATCCAGCTTGGTCAGGCTTTGTCGGCGGAAATGGTCCTCAGTACTACAATAGTTTATTTCGCCAATGATTATAGTATAAGATCTGAACTCATCAATCTGGAAACAGAAGTGTCTGAGAGAGGCGGAGAAGCGGCTTTCGACGGTTCGGAAAAGGGTTTGAAAGAAGCCATAGACAGTATCGTTGCGCAGATCATCGGGACGAGGAGAGGAAGAAAAGGCGGCATGCCCGGACAGTTCGGCGGCAGAAAAGACAATTGGGAAGTCGGCGGAGTGGACGAGGTGATCATAAAGTTCGGCTGCAATCCGGCTGGAGCCGCGGTTATTGTCGACGGTCAGATGATCTGCCAGACGACCCCGTGTGACAAATCTCTGAAAAAAGGCGAGCATGAGATAGAGATGCAGAAAGAAAACTACCTGCCCCTTGTGAAAAAAGTTAAGATCTTCAAGGAGACGAAGATCGAATACAGGCTAGAAGCCGATTTTGCACTGCTTACCGTCTCGGGAAAACACGAAGCTGAGCTCAAGCTCGACGGTAAAAAAATAGGCAGAATTCCAGTAAAAGAAAAAATGATAGCTCCCGGAGACCATAAAATAGAGGTCGACGACAGATGCTTTTTTAATTCCGGCGAGAATTTTACTGTAAAACGCGGAGAAAAAAGGCAGATAAAGCTTAAGACTGATCTGCGCGAATCGGCTGTTAAAGTCCGTGCGAAAGATGAAAAAGGAAATGACTTGAAGGCGGATGTCTGGGTAGACGACAGATTGGTCGGCAAAACGCCGGATTTATTCAAAGTTCCGCTGTGCAGTAAAGTCCTGAAAATCAAAGCCGAAGGCAAAAAGGATTTTGTCGAAAATCTTTCATTGAAGGAACGGAAAGAAAAAGATGTGAACGCAAAGCTTGAATCTTTGCAGCCGGCTCAGGACGAAAACGGAGCAGAGGAAGAGTCTTCTCAGGAAAAGCCGCTTCCGGAAGGTAAAAAATCGCAGGATAAAGAAACATACCGTCCTTACAAGGCTTTGGGAATCTCTCTGGCGGCGATAGGAGCTGCGGTTGTTGTCGGCGGAGTAACGGCATTCCATGTCCTTTCAGACAGAGAGTACGGCAGATACAAAGATATGAACGATTTCAAGGCTGCTGCCGATGCCAAGGCTGAAAATATGACTGAAGCTGAATATCTGGAGAAAGCGGACAATCACCGCAAGAAGGCGAAAACATTCCGCGGACTTGAGATCACCGCGGGAATTCTCGGCGGATCGCTTGTCGTAGGCGGAACAGTTCTCGCGCTGATTAAAAAGGAAAAAAATTCAGATGTAGTGCTTCAGACTGTTTCGGTCGTCCCTTCGGATGACGGATTTTATGCCGCGCTCGGTTTCGGGTTTTAGGAGGTCGCATGAATAGATTTAATTCGTTTTTTTCTCTCTTTTCAATTTTGTTGCTTCTGACAGCCTGCGGTATTGCCGATTACAGTGACGAAATAAAAGAAACATTCAGAAATGCCTGTACATCGCATGATGATTGTGAAAAAGGCTTTTACTGCGATTTCGACAATCAGTGCAAACATAGGCCCGAATGCAGTTCGCAGTCCGAGTGTCCTGCCGGATTTGTCTGTAAAACGGAGGAAGGTTTCTGTGATCCCGATCCGGCTGGCGGTGGAGGTTCAGAAACACCTGATGAAAACGCAGATGAAACGCCTGATGAAGTTTCTGACGTGACGCCTGAAGAAAATGCGGACGAAACGACAGAAGAAACGCCTGAAGAAAATTCCGGCGGAGAAACAGACTGGCCTGAATGTTCGCCGGAAAGCGTGACTCCGTGTTTCGATCCGTCAAGCGGCCTTGTCTGGTCGGCTAAAGCTTCCGATAAAAAGCCTTTTGGGGAGGCTGTCTCATATTGCGCGGATTTAAAGGAAAACGGTTTTTCCGGCTGGCATCTTCCGGATATAAACGAACTGCGTACTTTGATTCAGAACTGCGCCGGAACAGTTACCGGCGGCGCATGCGGAGTCGTTGCACCTGACCATCTCCGTTCAAGTGACTATTCAAGCAGCTGTGCATGCACAAAAAACGATGAAGTCATTTACAGCAGAACAGGTGATACGGAGTGGTTCTGGTCTTCGTCGGAAATGTCCGGCAGTTCCGCGGCGGCATGGGGAGTAGGTTTCGGAAACGCCGCGGTGACCAACCACACGAAAGAGTCAAAATACAATGTCCGCTGCGTCAGAACGGCCGGTGTTCAGTGAGGTTGACATTCTCGTCCCGGCAAATAAACTTTCAGGTCTTTTGTTTTAATTTTTTGAGAAGGTGGAATTATGGCTGATTTGTTTAATTTGAAAATTTCTGTTCCCGACGGAAATTCCTCCGAATCAGTCGCCGCAGGAACGAAATTCGGCGACATCGCACCGAAATATCAGGAATATTATAAATGCAGGATAATAGGCGCGATTTTTAACAACGAACTTTGCGATCTCGGCAAAGAGATCCCAGGCGACGGCAGCGTTGAATTTTTCACGATGGAGAACAAGGATGGCGCGCTTTTTTATCTGCGCAGCATCCTTTTTATTTTAATAAAAGCTTCGAAAGAACTTTTTCCGCACGCGATCCTGCATGTCGAATACAACATCGGAAACGGCTATTACTGCTGGTTCGAGGGGCTTGAATGGCTCGAGGCTGGCGATGTCGAGAAACTTTCGGCAAAAATGAGAGAAACGGTTGAAGCCGACATTCCTTTCATCCGTCAGAATGTTCCGACTGAACAGGCGATCGAAGAATTCAGAAAGCAGGATCTTCTTGACAAAGTTTCCCTTTTCAAAATCAGGAAACAGCCGCGCACGAACATTTACTGGCTCGGTCAGACCGTCGGTTATTTTTCGGGTTATCTTCTTCCTTCGACTTCATACTGCGACAAATTCCAGCTCATCCACTACAAAAACGGCATAGTCCTGCTTGTTCCGACCGTAGCTGAACCCGATGTCGTCCCTGCGTTTCAGGACAGTCCGAAATATTTCAACATCATTCAGGAACACAACGAGTGGCTGGATGTCCTTGAAATGGACAACTGCGCGAAACTCAACGACCTGATAAGACGCGGTTTCAGCAACAAAATCATCCTTCTCTGCGAAGCTCTGCACGAAAAGAAACTTGCGAAGATCGCAGACGAGATCTACCGCCGCCGCAAAATGGTGAAGATCGTTTCGATCGCGGGGCCGAGTTCGAGCGGAAAGACGACGACGGCAAACAGGCTCTGTGTCCAGCTCCGCGTGAACGGACTGAAACCTTTCCTGATCTCGCTTGACGACTACTTCATCGACCGCGACAAAACTCCGCGCGATGAGAAAGGAGAACACGATTTTGAGTCGCTGTCAGCGATAAACATCGAACTTTTCAACAAAAACCTTAACGATCTGATGAACGGGCGCGAAGTGACGCTGCCGCGCTACGATTTCAAAACGGGAAAAAGCTGCCGTGACGGCAAAACGATGGTCCTTCCCGAAAACGGAGTGCTTGTGATCGAAGGGATCCACGGGCTCAACCCCAACCTTTACGCCGATGTTCCGAAATACAACATCTACAAGATCTATGTGAGTGCGCTTACGGCTCTGAATATCGACAATCACAACAGGATACCGACAACTGACGGCAGACTCCTGCGCCGGATGGTGCGCGATTTCCAGTACCGCGGACATTCGCCTGTCGATACGCTTAAACGCTGGGCTTCGGTCAGAAACGGCGAGGACAACAACATTTTCCCGTATCAGGAAAACGCCGATGCGATGTTCAATTCCACATTCGTCTGCGAGTTCAGTATCCTCAAAAAATACGCGGAACCGCTTCTGCGCCAGGTCCCTGCCGATATTCCGGAATACCGCGAAGTGAAACGGCTTCTTAAATTCCTCTCTTTTTTCGAAGAGATGGACGATTCGACGATTCCTCCGAACTCGATCCTGCGCGAATTTATCGGCGACAGCATTTTCAGATAGATCTTTGTTTTAATCAGGAAAATTTTCACAGATTTGTCTCTTAGACTTTCTGTTTGAAGTGACAATTTTATAACGCCGGCAGCTTTTCTGCTGAGATATTCAAAAAATATGAAAAAAATCCAAAAAAAAGTTGATTTTTGTAATTCTGGTGGTAAAAAGTGGTGTTTTGGTTGTATTGAGTGGTAAAAAATGTCGACACTTAAGCAAACATTTTTCGGCAGCAAGGAATACAGAATAGACCCGAAAGGAAGGATTCCGCTTTCTGCAGAATATTACTCTCAGCTTGATCTTGCCGATAACAATGCTGTCGTTATTGCCAGAAATTCCAACGGCGAATACAAATTCCTAGAAGTTTTTTCAAAAAAACAGTGGGAGGAAAAACTCTCGATCATTGATTTGATGGAAGACGACGACGACAAGGATTGGCTCGTGATGAATTATGTCGGCACAGCGGTCCTGGCTGAACTTGACAATCAGAACAGAATCAGGCTGCCGAAATCTTTCATTGATTACGCTGATATAGTGAAGGATGTCGTTTTTGTCGGCGCTATCAGAACCCTCTGCATCTGGTCGAAAGAAGAACTCGACAAATATTCTCAGGTATCGAAAAGTTCGATGGAAAGCCGCCGTGAAAAGATGAACGCGGCACGCAAACTTTATGACGAAAGAGGGAACAAGTAATGGATTTCGTTCATGTTCCCGTTCTCTTTGACGAAGTTGTCTCTTCTTTTGACAATGAACCCAGGATCTTTGTCGACCTGACTTCGGGCGGCGGCGGTCATGATGCAGGGATCCTTGAAAAATATCCGAATGCAAGGGCTGTTCTTATCGACAGGGATCCTGATGCGGTTTCCCATCTTAAGGAAAAATTCGCAGGTTTTGAGAATGTCACAGTCGTTCATTCCAGATTCAGTGAGATCGATAAGGTTTTGTTTCTGATGCAGATCCCTGAGGTCGATATCATTTTTGCCGATCTGGGCGTAAGCAGTTTTCAGTTCGATACTCCTCACCGCGGTTTTTCAATGCAGAAAGAAGGTCCTATGGATATGAGAATGGACGCTTCCGCGAATATGACGGCTCTCGATTTTATAAAGGATACGACCGAGGGAAAACTTAGAAACATTTTGAGCGAATATGCGCAGGAACGAGAGGCCGGAACAGTCGCCAGAACGTTGAAAAGATGTGCCGAAGAGGGGATGACGACAACTTTGGAATTTGCCGAGGCGATAAGAAAGGCGAAAAAATACGCAAAAAAGGGAATCGACCCTTCGACGCAGGTCTTCATGGCGCTTCGTATGGCGGTCAACGACGAGCTCGGTGAGCTTGAAATGGCTCTGAAAAAATCTTTTCCGCTTCTTTCAGACAAAGGGATCATGGGGATCATCACTTTCCATTCGACTGAGGACAGGATCGTAAAAAATTTTTTCCGCGACCGCAAAAATTCTGTTCCGTATTACGCGGTCGACAATGATTCCGTTCCGGTAACAGCAGGCGCGGCTTCCTCGGATCTGATCGTTCCAGGCGAGGAGGAATGCCAGAGAAACCCGCGTTCGAGGAGCGCAAAATTAAGAATACTGAGAAAACGGCAGTTTTTATATTAACCCAGAAGGAGGCAGAAACAATGGCGGCTTATGTTCATGCAGATTCCGAGAACATCAAAAAGGAAAGAATCGGAATTTTCAGCAATTCCAGAATGATTCGCACAAAAATCCAGACACTTTTTTCAGGAGAACTTGTGGTTTACATCTGCATGATTCTCGCCGCGGCATCGCTGATGCTTGCCGACAGCTACTATAAGGCGTACAAAACGAATCTTGAGGTCAAAATCGTAAGGATGCTCAATGACGCTAAGGAAATGGAATGGGAAAAAAGCGTTTCAGAGCGCACTTATCTTAAAATGACATCTTCGGACGAACTTATGAAAAAAGCAAAGGAAATGAAGCTTTCCGTAGCTACTTCCGATAAATTCGTAAAATTCGACTAGAGGCAGTCTCTATGTGAGGAAAAAATGGATAAAGGGCGTAAAATCTATCTGTTTTTTGCTTCCGTTATTTTTCTTCTTTTTCTGCTTCTTATCGTCAGGTTCTATTATCTTCAGGTTATAAGGCACGAAGAGTGTCTGAAAGAGGCCGAAGGGCCTGTCAAGATTTCGGTCGTCCGCGGCAGACGTGGCAATATTTATGACAGAAACGGAAATCCGCTTGCCGTAAGCGAGCAGAAAATCAACATAGCTGTCGATCCGAAAGGGGTCAAAAACAAGGAGTTCGTTGCCGACATTATTGCCGGAAAACTTGAAATGGATAAAAGGAATGTCGTTGAAATCCTTAAAAAACCCAGCAACTTCAGGTATTTGAAGAAAGACGCTTCTTATGATGAGGTCATGGCGCTCAAAGGTGCTGTAAAGGAAGCTTATAACAAGGAAGAAAAAATAATAAAAAGCAAAGAAACCGATTCTGAGGAGAAAAAAAATGCTGCTGTAAGGCAGAATGATCTCTCGAACATAATTTATGAAGAAGGTTTCAAACGTGTTTATCCGCAGGGAAAACTTCTTGCAAATGTCATCGGATTTATTCAGGCAAACAAAAATCCTGAAGAGGAAGGGCCTGAAGGGCTTGAGGGGATCGAGCGGAAATACGATGATTATCTGGCTGGAGCCAAAAAGGAAATAAGAAAAAGCAATTCTAAAAAAGTTTCGGGCGATATTGATATCGAAGAGGAGCTGGGTTCGAACAAAGGAGCCGATGTATACCTCACGATAGACTCTGAAATCCAGTTCATAGCTGAGGAAGAACTCGCTAAAATGATGGAGAAAGTCCATGCAAAATGGGGCGGGGTCGTCATTATGGATCCGTATTCAGGGCAGATTCTCGCAATGGCGAACTATCCGACTTTCGAGCCTGAGCTTTACGGAAAATATCCGGCTGAAAACAAGAGGAATCATGCTGTCAGCGATCTTTTTGAGCCCGGTTCGATTTTCAAGTCGTTTTCGATTCTTGCTGTTCTTAATGAAAATCTGGCCAAACCGGGAGAAATGGTTTACGGCGAGAACGGCAGTTTCGTTTTCGGAAAAAGGGTGATTCATGATTCGCATCCGAACCAGTGGATGACAATCAGGGATGTCATAGTAAGTTCCAGCAATATCGGTACGATAAAGTTCGCCGACAGGCTTTCGAACGAACAGCTTTACAACTATTTTTCCATGCTCGGTTTCGGACAGAAGAGCGGAATAAACATTTCAGGTGAAGCAAACAGACCTATCCGCGACTACAAAAAATGGTATCCGATCGACAAGGGAAACATCTCTTTCGGACAGGGGATCTCAGTAAATATGGTGCAAATGGCACGTGCTTACTCTGCGATCTACAACGGCGGAATTCTCTGGAAACCGGTTCTTGTCAATAAGGTCGTCGGCAAAAATTTCGAAAAAGTTTTTGTCCCGGAACCAAAAAGGATAAATTTCGAATACAAATCAGACAAGAAAATAATAGATATGCTCGGCGGAGTCGTTTCGGACGAACACGGGACGGCCAGGACCGCTCGTCTCAAAGGTGTCGAAATAGGCGGAAAGACCGGAACTTCGCAGATTTACGATCCGGTCGCCAAGAAATTTTCATGGAACAAGGTCGTCTGCTCTTTTATAGGCGCTGCTCCGAACAACGATCCGAAGTTCGTTATGATCGTCGTTGTCAACGAACCGCAGGGTAGGGAATTCGGCGGAACGGCGGCGGCACCAGTCTTCAGGAACATTGCGGCAAGAATACTGCCTAAATTCGGTGTCTTTGTCGACAAAAGCGAAAAGGAGAAGGATGTTATTCCCAACTACACTGCCGATGTCACAGGCAATGTCATGGAAATCGATGTCTCTGAGACGGAATCAGGTTATGTCAAAGTGCCTGATTTTGTGAAAAAGGGTGTTCCGGAGGCTTTGAAAATTGCCGGAATGAAAAATCTCGATATCGTTTTTGTAGGAAATCCGGCTGGTAAAAAACAGATCCTGAATCAATCGCCGAAATCGGGCGAAACAGTTCTTACCGGCACTATGATAACTCTTTACACTGAAGAGGAAAATGATGAAAACAAGTGATTTCGTTGCATCTTTGTCGGATCTTACGCTTGAATGCGGATCTTTCGACAGCGATGCGGAATTGGTGAAAATTACCGCCGATTCGCGTGAAGTTATGCCCGGCAGCGTATTTTTCTGCATAAAAGGGCTGAACAGCGACGGTCACGATTTTATTGACGCCGCTTTTGAAAAAGGGGCAACGCTCGTTGTCGGTGAAAAAGAGTGCGGAAAGGCAGAGTATATCCGCGTAAAATCGGTGAAAGAGGCTCTGAAAAGTGTTCTTCCCGCTTTTTACGGTTATCCTGACAGAATCATGAAAATGATCGGTGTCACCGGAACGAACGGAAAAACTTCGACCACTTTTATCATCGAAAATGTCCTGAAAGAGGAGATGAGCTGCGGCGTGATCGGCACTTTGAACTACAAATATGCCGGAAAAGTCGTTCCGGCGCAGAATACGACGCCGCTCAACTGGAAGTGGTATTCTCTTCTTGACGATATGAAAAAATCGGGTGTGGATGCAGTCATTTCGGAAGTGAGCAGCCACGCTCTCGCCGAAAACAGGATCGAAGAAACAAAGTTCGATGTCGCGATCTTCACGAATCTGACGCGCGACCATCTCGATTTTCACAAAACTTTTGAAAACTACTATCAGGCGAAGAAAAAACTTTTCACCGAACACCTTAAAAACGGCGGAACGGCAGTCATAAACATTGACGACGAGGCGGGAAAAAGACTGGCTTCCGAGCTTGAAAATGTTAAGCAGATCCGTATTTCAGCAAACGACAAGTCTGCGGAATTATTTATGGAAACCGTCGATATCCACGATTTCGGAAGCAGAGTCGTTTTCAATATCGGCGGATTTTCAAAAACGGTCGATATTCCCCTTGTCGGCAAATTCAATATCTACAATACGGCGGGTGCTTTTGCAGCTGCAAGCCGGATCATCGGCATAGAAAAGGCTTTCGAAAGGATCGGAAACAGCGTTTCTGTTCCCGGAAGGCTTGAAAAAGTGGGGAAACACGCCGTTTATATCGATTACGCCCATACTCCGGACGCGATGGAAAATGTTCTCAAAACTTTGCGCGAAGTCGGGATTTACGAAAAAATCATTATCGTTTTCGGTGCGGGCGGCGACAGGGACAAAGGAAAACGGCCGCTTATGGGGGAGACCGCATGTAAGTTCGCCGACAGGATAATCGTTACCGACGACAATCCGCGTACTGAAGAACCTGCTGAAATAATTAGAGAAATTCTTGCAGGCTGCGACAAGGACGCCGATGTCACAGTGGTAAACGACAGAGCTTTAGCGATAAAAAAGGCTATTGAAATGAAAGGGGAAAAAGATGTCGTTCTCATTGCCGGAAAAGGGGCCGAGGACTATCAGATAACAAAAAGCGGAAAAAAATTTTTTTCAGACAGACTGGAAGCTGAAAAATCACTTGGGGAGAGATAAATGTTCACGACTTTGCTTCTTGAAAGGGCTTTGGAAAAAGCCGGCTTAAAAAAAAAGCTTAAAAACGCAGTAATTTCAAAATGTTCTATCGATTCACGCGAATGCGGTGAAAATTCGCTCTTTTTTGCCTTCAAAGGCGAGAAAACCGACGGTCACAACTACATTCCCGACCTTCTGAAAAAAGGTGTAATATGCGTCGGTTCTGAAGAAATCACGGAAGACGAAAATTACATCAAAGTGCCTGATGTGCTTGATTTTATGAGTATTCTGGCACACGAAAGAAGAAAACTCTTCCATGGGAAAGTGATTGCTGTCACGGGGTCGAGCGGAAAGACTTCGACGCGCCAGCTGATTGCTTCAATGGCTGCTGTTTCCGGGAAAATAGTCTGGGCTACGACAGGAAATCTCAACAATCATCTGGGAATGCCGCTTGTCATTCTCAATATGCCGCTTTGCACCGAAGTTCTCGTTCTTGAAATGGGGATGAACCACAGCGGAGAAATCAAAAAACTCGTCGAAATCGCCGAGCCCGGCTTTGTGACGATAACGAATATCGGAAACGCCCACATCGGAAATTTTTCAAGTCACGCAGATCTTGCGGCTGCAAAACTCGAGATTTTCAACTTTACAAACGCGGTGGTTTCGGCAAACGTTTCGGATCCTTATATGAAAAAATGGGTCGAAGAGCATAAAACTTCAAGAAAGATCAATACTTATTCAAACGAAAGCCTTGAAGAGCTCGGCAGGGATTTTGAAGATATGGCCGGTTTTATGGTTGAAAATATTCTCTGCGCCTCAAATGTCGTTCAGGCAGCTCTGGGTGGTCAGCCCGATCTGAAAAAAGCGGTCGAAAAATGTGTTCTTCCGAGCATGAGAGGGGAGATAAAAGTTGTCGGAAAGCGCACTTTTGTTGTTGACTGCTACAACGCCAATCCGCAGTCGATGCAGAAGTCGATAGAAAACTTTTACAAAAAATATGCCGAAAAAGAATCGAAGGAATGCACGCTGATTTTGGGCAGCATGTTCGAACTAGGAAATTTTTCTGAAAAAATGCACAAAGAACTTGTAAATTCTTTAAAAAATTTTAAACTGCTAAAGGCGGTTTTTTTGATAGGTTGCGAGTTCGATAAAATAAAGTCGGATTTTTGGAACTGTGAAAAGCTTGTTTTTTTGGGTGATATTGCTGAAATTAAAGGCAGGTTGCCGGAAGAGGGACTCTTCCTCGTTAAGGGTTCCAGAGGCAATAAACTGGAGCGGATTTTTGATTTCTTGGAGGTTATGAAATGAAAGTGCTGATAGTTGGACTTGGAATTTCTGGAATATCTTCCGCCCGTTTTTTGAAAGACAAAGGAAATCAAATTTTCATCTACGACGACAACGCGTCTCAACTTGAAAAATACTCAGCTGAATATTCAGAATATGACGAAAATATTAAATATGATCTCGCGATAATCAGCCCCGGTGTTCCCGCAACTCATAAAGTCATTCAAAAATTGAATGCTCAAGGTACTGAAATCATTGGTGAACTTGAACTTGCCGGAAGATATGCCAAAGATGAAAAAGTCATCGCTGTCACCGGAACGAACGGAAAATCAACGACCGTTTCACTTGTTCATGCTTTTCTTAAAAATGCCGGATTCAAGTCGTTTCTCTGCGGAAACATTGGTGAACCTGTCATCAACGGAATAGGGAAAGGCTACGATTTCTTTGTAATCGAACTTAGTTCCTTTCAGCTTGAGACTTTGAAGAGCCTTAAAGTCGATGTAGCTATGGTTCTGAATGTCACTCCGGATCATCTCGACAGATACAAAGACTTTGAAGATTACAAAAATACAAAGCTCAACCTGTTGAATTTGCTTAAAAAAGACGGCGTTGCAGTTCTCGGGACGGGAATCGTCGCCGATGATTTCAGGCATCCAGGTTTTGAACTTAAGCTTTTCTCGGTCGAAGGGACTGACGACATAACATGCGATGAAGAGTTTGTATATTTTGACGGAAAAAAGCTTAAAGTCGACGACCTCAGAATCCGCGGTCACCACAATGTCGAAAACATCATGGCGGCTGTTCTCGGTGTCAGAAGATGGGTCTCCGACACGGAAATTCTGAGAAGATCGCTTCTTGAATTTAATCCTCTGGCTCACAGGACCGCTTTCGTCGATAAATTCCAAGGTGTTGAATTTATTGATGATTCAAAAGGAACAAACGTCGGAGCTGTCGAGAAGTCGCTCGCAGGATTTGCGGACGGAAAGGTCGTCCTTATTCTCGGCGGAGTCGACAAAGGGGGAAGTTACGAACCAGTCAGAGTCCTGGCCGACAAAAAGTGCAAAGGCGTCGTTCTCATCGGTGCTTCTAAAGAGATAATCCGTCCTTATTTCAAGGGTTTTGCCAATGTCGAAAGTGCGGATTCGATGGCGGAAGCGGTAGAAAAATCGTTCAAATTGGCTGAAAATGACGGTGTCGTTCTCTTTTCACCGGCCTGTTCAAGTTTCGACTGGTATAAGAACTATAAGGAACGCGGAGACGATTTTGTCAATAAAGTCAAAGATCTGAAGGCAAAAGTGGAGGGTTAGATGGAAAAGGCGGTAAAGCTTTATTTCTCCACTTTTTTTCTTCTCGTCGTTTTCGGAATGGTGATGGTTTTCAATATCAGAATGTTCAATGTTCCTTCTGCCGAAGCCGTGCTTTTTCAGCAGATACGCGCATTGGTTGTAAATTTCGCATGTGCAGGAGCAGGTTTCATTATCGCTTATTTCATAAATCTCACATGGTTGAAAAATTCATCCAAGTATCTGATACCGATAATAATTTTTTTGATTCTTCTGACTTTGGCTTTCGGAACGAAAGTCAACGGCTCGAAGCGTTGGATAAACCTTTATTTTATGATGATCCAGCCGTCTGAATTCGCAAAGATCGTCGTAGTTATCTATTTGAGTGAGGTCATGACCAAAAAAGGGGAGAAGATAAGGCTTGTAAAAGACCTTCTTTATCCGCTTGGACTGGTTTTTGTGATTTCTTTCCTGATAGCGATCGAGGATCTGGGAACAGCGAGCGTAATTTTCGCTACATCCATAGTGATGCTTCTTCTCGGAGGAATGGACAAGAAACATCTGATGCCGCTTTTTCCTCTGGCTATAATCGGTTTCTGTCTTATGGTTTTCATGCCCGGAAAAGGTTACCGTGTCAGCCGTTTCGCTTCTTTTGTCGATCCTTGCGCCGAAGAGCACAGGACGACTTTCGGATATCAGCAGTGCGAGGCTCAGATCGCGCTCGGAGTCGGTGGCGCGACTGGTGTCGGATTCGGAAATTCCACCAGAAAGATCAGGCATCTTCCTGAATCGCACACAGACTTTATTTTCCCTGTCATAGGCGAGGAATTCGGATTCGCCGGTGTGCTTGTTCTGATCCTGCTGTTCATCACGATGTTTGTTACAGGCACTTATTTTGTGCTGCATGTCCACGAAACATTTGATTTTTATATGGTTTCAGGCTTTGTCCTGATGCTTGCCGGGCAGGCTGTGTTCAATCTGCTGGTCGTTTCGTCGCTTTCGCCGAACAAAGGGGTACCGTTGCCGTTTATAAGTTACGGAGGAAGCGCGCTTCTGACCTATTCTACGATGGTCGGTCTTATTCTGAACACAGTTTCAAGCGAAAGCCGCAGATGATATTTTGGAGGGATATATGGAGAACGCAATCGGAACGAAATTTATGGTGATGATGACAGGAATCAACACAAGGGAGCAGCAGAAAGCTGCACTTTCTCTGGCCAATGCGTTGAGGTTGCGCGGGACAATGAGTGTTTTTGCGCTCAGAACCGGTTCGCTTTTCGCCAAAATTTTTACTGAAAGAGGCTATGAAGTCCTCAATGTTCCCTGTTTCCCTGAATCAAACAGTTTTTTTGCGAATATCATCCGCACTCTGAAACTCCAGTCCTATGTGCAGGAAGTGATGAAAATCTTGGAAATCAAGAGCATAAGCGCTGTTATAGGCTTCGGCGGAATGTCGGCTTATCCTATCCTTGATGCCGCAACGAAAATGAACAAAGTCAAACTTTTTCTCATCGACGAAAACCTTGTTGTTTCAAAATGCAACACCAATTTTATGAAGAAGGCCGACAGGATTTATTTTCCTTTCGAGGCGATGCAGGAACATATCGACTATGAATTTTATAAAAAGTCTTTTGTTGCCGGGATTCCTGTTGACAGAGAAGTTCTGAAAGCGGAGCCTGCCGAATTTCAGACGACAAAACGCAAGCTTGTAGTTCTTTCCTGTAAAAAAGATCCCAAGGACATCAATTCGACTGTCCGTGAACTTGTTACTAAGTATCCCGAGCTTACGAGAGATTTTTATATCATCCAGGAAACCGGCGACCGTGAGATCGCGGCGGTACAGAGATTTTATGACGCTAACAAGATCGACCACACCTGCGAAATGTTCTTCGAAAACCGCGGCGTCTACTTCAAAGCAGCCGACATGGTCATTGCCAGACCGGACAGCGACGTTATTTCTGAACTCATCGCATTGAAAAAGCCGGCGATTTATCTGCCTCTGCCCGTGGACAAAGATCCTTATCAGAAGCATAACGCTGTTTTTATGGCTAAAAAGAGTATGGGGTATATCGTTGAAGACGTAAAAAGCGCAAATCCGGGTGTCAGACTCAGAAAACTTTATTCTTTTCTCAATTCATATGTTAAAAACGATTTCAATATGAAAAAAAATATGGCTGAGCTTGACTTTGAAAACTCGGCTAACAGGCTCGCGGACGATATTGAAAAAATTTTAAAGAGCGGAAAATAGGATGCACATTCATTTTATGGGAATAGGCGGAAGCGGTGTCAGCGGTCTTGCTACGGCAGCGAAGTCGTTCGGCTACACGGTAAGCGGCTGTGACCTGAAGGAAAGTTCGTTCCTCAAAATGGTTCGCGCTCAGGGAATCGAATGCATGCCAGGGCATGACGCTTCACATCTTGAAGGAGTAGACATTCTCGTCCGTTCAAGTGCCGTTCCGCTTGATAATCCTGAAGTCATGGCCGCTGTTAAAAAAGGAATAAAGGTCGTGACCCGCGGCGAATTTCTGGCGATTCTCCTTGAAAACAAGCACAAGATCGGTGTCGGCGGAAGCCACGGAAAAACTTCGACGACATGGATGATTTACGCGATCCTTAAAGCTGCAGGCGTTGATGCTTCGGTTTATGCCGGCGGAAAAAGCAGCGGCCGGTCGAGCGTTTCCTCAGGCGAGCCTTATGTTGTCGAACTTGACGAAAGCGACGGTTCTATTTTCAAAATGAAGCCGGAATCGCTTGTAATCACGAATCTCGAGTTCGAGCATGCCGATTTCTACAAGACTCCTGACAATATGCTGAAATCTTTCGAACATTATCTTGTTTCGGAAAGACCGGAAAACCTGATAATCGGACGCGGCTACGACCTTAGTGACAAACTTTTCGGGATGTTTTCTCCGCTTTCTTTCCCGACTCACGATGAAATAAGGCGGGGGGAAGCTTTTAAAAACAGTGACGGCCGCAATTTCTGCATAAAAAACGGTAAACTTTTCTTCATTTCGGCTGAGAGAGAGATTTATGTCGGAGATGTCACCGAGCCGGCTCATATTCTTCAGAACCGCTCTGCTGCACTGCTTGCAGCTTCGGAATATCTTGCCAAAAGCGGGCGCGTTCTGCCGGAAATCGATTCGGAATTCTGGAAAAGTGTGCCGAAAGTCGACCGCAGATTTCAGAATGTCGGAACATGGCACGGAATGCCGCTTGTTGACGATTACGCCCACCATCCGAGCGAAGTAAACGCCCTCATCGAGCAGGCAGGACATGAGTTCAGGAATTTCTGCCTTATTTTCCAGCCGCACAGGATTTCGAGATTCACCGCTTTTTATGACAAATTCAGGGAAGTTCTTAAAAATGTCGGAATTCTCATAATTCTTCCGGTCTATTCGGCCGGAGAAAAGTTCGAAGGAAGAGCGTCAAAAGAGCTTTACGAAGAACTTAAAAACGGCGGCAAATTTGTGTTTTATGCGGAAAATATTGATAAAGCGGTTGAAATTATTAAAGAAAACGAAAACAGCTTCCGTGCTTCGGCAATAGTTTCGGCAGGTGCCGGCGATGTCAATACGATTTTTGCGAAACTTTCAGAAAATGGCGGCGCGAAATGAAATTCAAAAAACGCGCTGACATAGGAAAATTTCTTTCTATCAGAGTGAAAGACGCGGTATGCGACCTTTATTTCCCTGAGATTATTGATGATCTCGTGCGTTTTACTTCGGAATTCGAAGATTTCAGGATCCTTTCTGGCGGTAGCAACATAATTGCGGGCGATGTGAAAAAGCCTGTTCTTTACATGGGAAAGGCGATTTCTACGAGCGATACGGACGATGTAAACGAGTTTCTGGTCAGAACTTTCATGCCGTCATGGGTAAGCAATACCGCTTTGCTTGATTATTCGGTGAAGAACGGACTTTCCGGTGTAGAGTTCCTTGCCGGGATCCCTGGAAATCTCGGCGGCGCGCTATACGGAAACGCTGCTCCTGCCGGCTATTCATGGGACGATGTCGCGACGATAATCTATATTGTGCAGGACGGCAAAATTTTTCCGCTTGTTCCGGAATACAGTTACCGTTCGCTTGACAACAAACCTGACGGCTGTTTTGTGATCTACGGCGCGGAACTGATCCTGACAAAGGATTCGCCTGAGAATGTGCGTTCGAGAATAAAGGATTTTCTTGCAAAAAGGCTGGATATAAAAGGTCCGAGTGCCGGTTCTCTTTTCAAAAATCCGAAAGACGGAAAGGCGGGATATATGCTTGAGCAGTGCGGGATGAAAGGTTTTTCGGTCGGCGGCGCGAAACTGAGCGAGAATCATGCGAATATAATAATGAATACAGGCGAAGGGACTTTCGATGACTTCTGCCGCCTGAAAGATATTGCGGTCGAAAGGGTGCGCGAAAAATTCGGCGTGACTCTGGAACCCGAAGTGCAGTTCTGGTATGACTGATTTTTTAAGGAGATAAAAATGAAACTGGACAAAAATATGAAGATCGCGGTTATCGCCGGCGGAATGTCGGATGAGCGCGAAGTCAGCCTCGTTACGGGCAACATGCTTTACAAAACGCTGTGTGATGGCGGCTACACCAATGTTAAATTCATTGATGTAGGTTTTGATCTTGACAAGGAACTTCGCGAATTCATGCCTGATGTGGTCGTAAACGGCCTTCACGGAAGATACGGCGAGGACGGAACAGTGCAGGGACTTCTTGAAATGATGAAGATCCCTTACACGAATTCAGGTGTTACGGCAAGCGCTGTCGGAATGGACAAGCTTATCTGCCGCGCCGTTATGAAGGAATGCGGGATCAAAGTCGCGGAAGGAAAACACATCGAAGCTGCTGCGGATATGGAAAAACCTTACGATTTCCCGTTTGTTGTCAAGGATCCTGTCAACGGTTCGAGCCGCGGTGTCTACATCGTTAAAAACGAAAAAGAGTGGGAAGAGGCTAAAAAAGAGCTCAAAGCGGGAAAACGCTATCTCTGCGAGCAGTTCTTCAAAGGGCGCGAAGTCAATGTCGCGGTGCTTGAGAACAAGGTACTCGGCGATGTCGAGATCACTCCGGCAAACGAGTTCTACGATTACGACGCGAAATACAACAGCGACAAAACGATATATACTGTTCATCCCGATATCAGCGAAATCGCGAGAGAGAAAATTTCCGACGCCGCTCTGAAACTGCATGTCGCGCTCGGCTGCAAAGGTGTCACGAGAAGCGATTTTATAGTCAGCGGTGACGACTACATAATGCTTGAGATCAATACTCTTCCGGGAATGACAGGACATTCGCTTGTTCCGATGATCGCGAAATACCGCGGGATAGGTTATCTCGAGCTCATAGAAACCCTTATTTCGGAGTGTCTGGCCGCAAAATGAAGAAATTTCTGGGGATATTGAGCGGTATTGGATATGTGCTCTGCACTTATCTTCTTGTTTCGCTGTTCTCTTCGGCCTTCTGTCTTACGGAAGAGGCTTTCGTCAGATTCAAAAACAGCGACACGATGCTTGTTGTCCCGGAAAATGTCGAAATAAGCGGAAACAAAAGGCTTTCGCGCAAGGAGATCCTGTTTGTCGCAGGTCTTGACAGGAAAGTGAGCTTTTTTGATGTGGACAAGAAAAAAATAATGTTGAATTTAACGACGTGCGGTTGGGTGAAAACGGCGTCTGCCGAGAAGTTTTTCCCGAATTCCGTAAAGATACACATTGAAGAATTCGAGCCTGTCATTGTAGTGAACAGCAGAAAAAAATCGCAGGATTCGAATCTGGAGATTTTCACGATGTGGTTCGCAGATTCCGACGGCATTGTGTTCAAGCGAGCGATTCCCGGCGAGATGACTGAAAATATGCCTGTCCTTTTTTTGAATTATTCGACTGCCGAAGAGGACAGAAAGCGGACGGAGAGAATAAAAAAAGCTGTTTTTATTTCCAAAAAATGGGATGTAATTTCTTCATTTTGTAAGCTCAATATGATAAATTACGAAGTCCTTTCCGGCTATTCGGTGGAATGTTCGGGAAAAAGCGGTCTGAAGGCTGTCGTTCGGCTTAACGAGGATCTGGATTCCGAGTGGACGGATATGATGAACGATGTAGCGAAAGCGGTTGATTCGCAGCTGGCAAAAAACCAGTGGATCGGAGAATACGAATTCGATAAAATAGAAAACAGTGCTGACGGAAAGAAATACGAGATGTTTGTTGGACAGATTGTAAAAAATATAAAAGGGGATCGTTGATGGTTAGAGATAGTATAATTGCTGCTCTCGATGTTGGAACGCAGAAAGTGACGACTCTTGTTGCCCAGGTGAAGGACGGCGGCAAGATTTCTTTCATAGGCAAGGGAGTTGCGGAAAACAGCACGGGGCTCATTGCCGGAGATGTGGTCGATGTTCAGGCTACCGCGAAGACAATCCAGGCTTCTGTGGCTGAAGCGGAAAAAATTTCATCGAAACACATAAAATCGGTGTTTGTCGGAATTTCAGGCGAGCGTGTCACCTCGATCAACAGCCATGGAGTCGTTCTTGTCCGCGGCGGAGAGATCTCACAGGCCGATATCGACAGCGTCATTTATCAGGCGAAAACAGTCACTATGTCTGACGACAGCGATGTGATCAATGTCGAAATAGGCGAGTTTACCGTTGACGGCAGAGCCGGGATCAGAAATCCGAAAGGGATGGCAGGCCGCAAGCTGGAAGTCGATGTCCTGGTCGTAACTGCATCAAGGACGATGCTTAAAAATCTCATAAAGGCGGTCGAGGATTCAGGACTCAGGCTTGACGATGTTCTTGTGAGCGGCATAGCTTCGAGCTGGGCGGTCCTTGACGAGGATGAGAAAAAACTCGGAGTCGCGATGATTGATATCGGAGACGGAGTTGTTGATGTCGCGGTCTACCGCAACGGCGATCCGGTTTATGTTTCTGCCGTTCCGACAGGAGGCCGTTTCATAACTGACTGTATCAGCAAGGTTATGAAGATTCCGCCGACAGAAGCTGAAAGGATAAAACGCGAACACGGCAGCGCGCGTCCCGAATATGTTTCGGATACGGAGGAGATCGATACGATAGTTATCGGTACAAATGCCGCGACTACAAAAAAAGCCAAGCAGCTCGCTTCTGTTATGACTCCGACAATAGAAGAGATTCTGATTGCGGTTAAACAGAGGCTGCAGGAAAGTCAGAAAGAGAGTTACATACAGACGAATGTCGTTCTTACGGGCGGAACTGCCAGCCTGAAAGACATAAAGTTCGTCGCGGAGGATATTTTTGAACAGCCTGTCAGGATAGGGCAGCCGAAAATCGATGATACCGACAGCGGTTTTCAGAAGGTTCTGAGTTCTCCGTCGTTTGCGACAGCTGTGGGTATTGTCAATTATTTTGCCGTCCACAACAATATAAAGTTCGGTAAAAAAGAGGGAATTGCGGGTTTCTTTGCAAGGATAGCGGAAATTTTAAGGAAATTTGTTGAGTAGGGAGTCGGAAAGATGAGCGAGCAGGGTGTGAATGTCAAGTTCGAGAACGGCAGTGCGGGATATGAGCGTCCCAAACCTGTCAAAATAGCAGTCATCGGTGTCGGCGGCGGCGGCGGAAATGCGATAGAGATGATATGCGAAGAAAAAAACAACAATGCAAAATCTGTTTTCAATGATACAAATATAAAAATCATAGCAGCTAATACCGATATTCAGGTCCTGGAAAAAATTAAGGGCGCGGAATTGCTGCAGCTCGGTCCAAGGCTTACAAAAGGGCAGGGAGCTGGCGGAATTCCCGAATGCGGCAGGAATGCTGCGGAAGAGAGCAGAATGGCCATAGCTTCGGCGATCGACGGATGCGATATGGTTTTTATCACGGCCGGAATGGGCGGCGGAACCGGTACCGGAGCGGCGCCTGTCATTGCAAAAATAGCCAAGGAAGCCGACATTCTGACAGTCGGAATAGTCACTAAACCGCTCTTTTTCGAGGGTGACAAAAAAATGGAGCTTGCCGAAAACGGGATCAAAGAACTTATCGATAATGTAGATTCGCTTGTCGTTATCCCCAACGACCGCCTTCTTGAGATCGCCGGTGACGATGACGATACCATCGATATGTTCAAAAAGCCTAACGAGATCCTGATTTATGCTGTGCGCAGCATCTCTGAACTGATAATGAATACAGGTTACATAAATGTCGATTTTGCCGATGTCAAGGCTACGATGAGCAATATGGGACTTGCAGTCATCGGTTTCGGCAGTGCGACAGGTGACAACGCAATGCTCAATGCGATAAAGGACGCTCTCAACAATCCGCTTTTGAAGAATTTCGCGATAAACGGTTCGAAAAAGATGCTCGTTTATGTAAGCGGAGCGAGAACGAAAATGAGAGAGTTCGTTGTTGCCGGAGATTATCTCAAGAAACTGATGGCAAAAAATGCCGACTGCAAATACGGCGTGTTTGCCGATGATGCCGAAACAAATGTCTCGGTCCTTATCGTTACAGATGCGCATGAAGTCGACCCAGATACTTTGAAAGAGACTAAGAAGACCGAAGAAACTTTTTCGCAGGGCAGAATTTTTGAAGTCGAGTCCGCAGCAGCACGCAAAACTCAGGAGGACATCGTGATCGAAGTCCAGAGCATGCCGCTCATCAATGAAGATATTATTGCTCCTGCCGCGAAAAACGATTCTTTGAATCCGGTCAGCGTGAAGGTCAAGGAAACGAAACAGTACCATCGTTATGATGCCGTTCTTCTTCCCGAGCCGGATCTGGATGTCAACGGCAGAAACGCCGCAACATTCCGTACCAGATCCAAAAAGAACGACATTGACAGCATTCAGTCAAGCATAACTGAATGTGAATTCAAAAAATAAATCCACCGGCTTTTTTCAATCACAGCAACCTGAAAATATAAAAATTTATCTTTGAAAATGCCTGCTTTTTTCTTGACCTTGAAAAATAAAGGTATATAATAAAGGTGTTTTATGTTTTTTTAGAGGTGGAATATGAAGACATCAAACAGGGACGGACTTACGGAATCTCAGGCTAAAGTTTTGAAAACGATTTCCGGTTTTATTGCTGAAAACGGCTATTCTCCGACTGCAAAAGAGATCGCCGAAATTCTGCATATTACGCAGACTTCGGTTTTTGAGCAGCTTTCAAGGCTTGAAAAAAAGAGGTATATAACCCGCCAGAAAGGTGCTGCTAGAACGATCGGCATACTCAATTCTCAGCCAACTGAAAAACAGGTGAAAAACGAGTCGGTGAAACTTGTAAAAGTTCCGCTGCTCGGAACGATCGCAGCAGGAGTTCCGATTTTTGCCGATGAAAACATGGAAGGTGAGATCCTGGTCGACGAGAGCAACATAGGAAAGGGGAGATTCTTCGCTTTGAGAGTTCGCGGCGACAGTATGATAAACGCCGGAATAATGAACGGCGATCTGGTCATAATCAGACGGCAGCCTCTGGCTGAAAACGGAGACATAATCGCCGCTCTGATTGACAGTGATGCCACGCTGAAACGCCTTTCGCTGAACAACGGAGCGGTGCTTCTGCTTCCTGAAAACGAGAAATATTCACCTATTGACGTGACCTGTCGTGACGATTTCAGGATCCTGGGAAAGATGGTTACAACTGTAACTGTCATGTAATTTATTTCGATTTGTTTTGACAACCTTGCAAATACTGTTAAAATAAGCGGTTTTTTTGCGAGGTTGACATATTATGAGCAAATTTATCAAGTGTCTGACAGTTTTTTTTGTTGTTTTTGTGTTTTCCATTCAACTTTCTGCTCTTCCTGAAGAAGCGGACGGGAACGGAGAGGTGAAGCCTGATGCCTCTGCTGAAGTGCAGGCTCAGGATCAGGAATCCGAAAATAAAGAAGTCAAGGCGGAAAAAAACGAAGATGACGGCCGCGGTTTCGTTTTCGGTTCCTACGGCAGAGTCCAGCCGGCGACCGATATGAACGGCGGTTCTCCGAAATGGGTGAACATAGTCAGTCATGGCGGCAGGCTTGAACAGGAAAGTTATGTCGAACTTGATTTCGTATATCTTTTCAAAAAAGTAGGGGACAACGGGCCGCTTTTCGATTTCGTCTCGACTTTGGCTTTTTCCGAATCGCTTTTCCACAACAACGGCAAATGGATAGCTTTGAATACGATAAGGAATCTGTTCGTCCGTGCCGAAAATGTTTTCTGGAAGCCGCTCGGTTTCTGGGTAGGAAGCAGAATGTACCGTGGTGACGACATATATCTTCTTGATTTCTGGCCGCTTGACGATGACAACATATACGGCGGCGGAGTGACTCTCAACTTCGACAACTGGTCTCTCGAATATTATTTCGGTTTCAACCGTCTCGAAGTCGACTGGCAGTATCAGTCAATAGATGTCGTTTCCGAGACTTTCGGTTCGGAAAGCATAACCTGGATGGACAGACAGCGCATCGTTACAGGTCTTAAATATGCGCAAAACTATAATGTTTCCGATAAGCTGGGGCTTAAATGGAAGCTCGTCGGCGAATTCCAGAGGATAAGCGCAGGCGAAAAGAGCAATGACCCTCTTGACGAAGACAATTCGATCGTTTATCCCGAAGATTTCGGCTGGTCTGTAGGAGCTGAATTCGGTCTGTTTAAATATGCAAAAAACAGTTTTACCAATATCTTTTTCAAATATTCCGGCGGTTTGGCGGCTTACGGTCTGACAACTGTTCCGTGGGGGTTCGATTCGGATTATAAAACAAAGGAAGCGAGAGAACTGCTTTTTGCCGTTTCCTCTAATCTCGAAATCGGCTGGTTCGGCGCGATTTTCGGCGGTTATGTCCGTTCTTTCAAGGATTCGGACGGCAACAAATACGACAACGACGATTTTGTAGAATATACTTTTTCAATCCGTCCTCATTTTTTCATCCACGAAAATTTCTATCTCGCTTTCGAGATTTCGCATCAGCTCAAGGACATGAACGGTCTGACGCGGCTGAACAACGGCGAGACGAAAAGTATTCTTCCTCAGGTTACGAAATTCTCGCTTATTCCGATCGTTACTTACGGCGGCGGCAACTACGGCAGGCCGCAGCTGCGACTGGTCTATACGATGGCTTACCAGAACGATGACGCGCGTCTTTCCTACAACAAGGAAGATCCGAGGGCTAAGCACTCGCTTCTCCATTATTTCGGTCTTAGCGCGGAATGGTGGTTTAATGTCGATCACAGATAAAAACAACAAACAGGGAAGGTGTTTATGAAACTTGTCAAAAAACTTTTTTTTATTTTTCTTATAGCTTTGATAGCTGTCATGATTGCCTATTTTGCCCGTGTAAACGATACTTATGTTACACTGAACCTTATTTTTACATCCATTAAGGATATCCAGCTCTGGCTTCTTTCGCTTCTCTGCTTCCTGACCGGTGTTATTTTTTCGGTCATGGCTGTTTTTCTTGATATTATTTTTCTGTCCAATCACGAGAGAAAGATGAAAAAAGAGCTTAACAAGCTTAAATCAGAGCTTGTAGCTGTGCGTAACGAGAAGTTTGCAGATATTGACGAAGAAACTTTTTCAAAAGAAGAAACTCTTCCTGCAACGGCATCGGATCAGGCTGATAACGGGCAGAATTAGGAGCTTGTTTTGTGGTTTTTTAATTTTAGGAAAAAAAATAAGCCGTATTCCTCGACTTATAAATTCCCTGCCGATATTCAGGATTTTTTCAACGCTCTGCGCGACTGCCATTTAGGTAATCATGCAGAGTATTTCAACGAACTGAAAAAACTTGCCGGACTTTATCCGGAAGAACCTGTTTTCTGGCTTTTTGCAGGCGATATTCTGAGGGACAAAAATCCTGAAAAGGCTTTGGAGCTTCATCGTGACGTGCTTTTCAGAACCGGGACTTCCGGGGTCTTCCGTTCGATGGTTCTTGAGCATGTCGCATACGACTATATTGTTCTAAAGCAGAATCAGAAAGCGGTTTCCGTGCTGAAAGAGGCGTCGAAATGCTCTGATTATCCTGCTGCTTCGCTTCTTCTTTCCGAAGTTTACGAATCTGACGGCAATTTTGATGCCGGAATGGATGAAATGAAAAAATATCTTTCCGTTTCAGGTTCGAAAAGTGATGTTCCGCTGCAGCGTTATTCGGCGAGAGCAGTGAACCATTTTTTTAAATCTTTGGAAACGGATAAGGAATCTGTTTTGAAATGGCTCGGAATCTATTCGAAGAAATGCGGAGATTCGAATCAGTCGCTTGCCGCAGACTATATGGTCTTTCTAATTGAATCGAATGCGAAAAAAGCGGTCAACTGTCTGAAAAAACTGATCGAGGCAGGTGATGGTTGGGAGATCTTCGCACGTTCGATGCTTCTGAATTTTAATAACGGCAGTGAAATCAACTACTCTGCAGAAGGTGTTTTCAAGGAAATCTTTCATGTTTTGATGAATAAAAACCTTAAATACGAGGCAAAAAACGCGGATGAAGCAGGAAACACGCAGATCGAACACAAACTTCTGATAAGAAACGCACTTCCTGAAGGTAGTGTTTCTCTGGAAGCTGTTGTTCCGGACAAATCACTGTTCGTATGCGGCGAGTGTGGAAAAAGGATAGACGGTCTTATGCCGGTATGTCCGACATGCCAGAAAATTACAACAAGAAAGTTTCTTAAATAAATTCGGAGGTTTATATGAGAAAAATCTTTTTGGTCGTTCTTGCGGCCGTTATTTTTTCATCATGCGGCGGAGAATCAAAGTCGGAAAACGGCGAGATGAATATGGCCAATTTTTTTGAGAGATATTTAGACACTCTCTGTACCGCTTCGTCTAAATGTGCTTCAGGCTTCGTCAACGCTGAAAACTTTTCGTTCTGTCCGAAAGTCATAATGAATTCAACGACCCCTTTCGAAGGTTTCCACAAGGGCGAGAATATTATATTCAAACATAAATACGAAATGCTGAAAAATGCCGAGGAAATGGGCTGGATCACGGTGGATATGCTTCAGGCGGAAGAATGTTTTCTTCTTATTTCGCAGATGGAGCCGTGCAATCCTCTTGATGTCCAGCTTCTTGATATTCCGCAGTGTGCCCTTGTTTTTCAGGGAACTAAAACTTTGAAACAGGAGTGCAATCAGGACGAGGAGTGCAGAAACGGCTGGTGCAACCTGCGCGGTACTCTGTGCCCGGGAACCTGTGTCGATTACAAAATGCCCAACCAGAACTGCAATGCTTCTTTTGACAAGTGCATAACCGGCTATGAATGCCGTTCTTCCGGCTGTTCGCAGTCCAGCACAGGCGCATTGAATGATCCGTGTGTAAGCAACAGCGACTGTACTACATTTTTGTTCTGTTACTTTGCCAAAGAGGGTGATTATAACGGTGTATGCCTCAAAAGAAAAGGAGAGGGAATGCCGTGTGCTGACACGAATGAATGTGTTGTCGGCTTAAGCTGTGTCAACAATGCGTGCTCGCGTTCGAGAATAAGCGACCAGGTAGGTGCTCCGTGCGGTGTCCAGCCTGACAAAGACGAGAACGGCAACGAGATAGTTCTCGAGTGCAACCGTTTTTCCAAACTTGAATGCGGTCCTGCACATGTCTGCCAGAAAATGCCTGCGGATTCCAATCTTCAGTGCTCGGAATCATGCGATACCGACAGAGGGCTTTACTGTGATTCTTCTTCGCATACCTGCCAGTGGCCGAAAAGTGCGGGAACTGTATGCACCAAAAACGAACAGTGCGCTTCTTTATATTGTGCCGTAGTTTCTGAAACGGAAGGTAGCGAAGTTCAAGTCTGCCAAGAGCCGCAATGTATTCCAATAAATGAATAAATATCTGATTTTATACTTTCTCTTTTGTGTTTTCTTTAACGCTGCGGCCTGTTCTTCCATTGAAACAAAAAAGGAAAACGATCCAAAGCCGCCTCAAACTGTTGACGAGAATGAGCCGAAACCGCTTGAACTGAAAAAGAAAAAATCGATTGCAGATGACATAATCGTCCGCGATATTTATTCGAATGAGGAGTATCCTCTGAGCAGGATCGCAACGCACGGCATCGTTTTTATCGAGCTTTCTGCTTCATGGTGCAAGGCTTGTCCCGAAATGAAGGCGACGACGACGAAACTTCTCGGCTACTTCGAAGGAAAGGTCAGTTTTGTTCGGCTTTATCAGCCTGACGATATTCAGGAAGATAAAGAATACCGCGATGTCGTTCCTGAAATGGTAATAGTTTCGTCGCCTGCCGAACTTGCGCTTGAAAAAACCGAGGCGATGCCGAGAGTCATTGTTTTAAGCGGTTCTGCGAGTGAAATTTCATTAGATAGTACTGGAGTTTATCCGATTTTATATTATTACGGCCTGCTTTCAGACCTTTGATCATCTGTCGAAATCCTTTTCGAAACCGACTTTCTGGAGCAGACGCTCTTTGTCAAACCACTTTTCCTCGACCCTGACGAAGAGGCGGAGCCCCACCTGACATCCGTAGATTTCTTCGATGTCGTGCCTTGCCAAAGAGCCGATTTTACCCAAAGTCGCCCCTTTTTTGCCGAGGACGATCCCTTTCTGGCTGTCTCTCGCGACGTGGATCGTGGCGTCGATCATAAGGATGTCTTTTGTTCTGTGGTCATGCATCCTTTCGACTGTGACTACGACGGAATAGGGAAGTTCCTGCGAAAGTTCGAGAAAAAGTTTTTCTCTGATTATTTCAGAAACGAGGAAATTGTCCTCCTGATCGGTCTCCATATCTTCCGGAAAAAGCTGCGGACCCGGTTTGCAGAACTGTTTCAAACCTTCGAGAAGTTCTTCTATTCCGGCTCCTGTTTTAGCCGAGATCGCATAAGCTGCGGCGAATTTGAAATGCTTTTTGTAAACTGCGATCGTATCGTCGACACGCATCGGTTTGACGGCGTCAGCTTTGTTGGCAACGAGGATCACGGGCGTTTTAACTGCAAGGTTTTTGAGGATATGCGCTTCTTCCTCTCCGATCCCTTTTTCGGGGTGCTGGGTCGAAACATCAACGAAAAACATTGTGAAATCGGCATCCTGCGCAGCCGAAAAACTGTATTTGTTCATCCAGTTGTTGAGGAGTTTGCCGAAATCGGTCGATGTAATTCCGGGCGTGTCGGTGAAAACGATCTGCGTATCGGGTGCGTTATAGATCCCGCGGATCTTGTTGCGCGTCGTCTGCGCCTTCGGAGTCACGATCGAGATTTTTGATTTGACGACTGTGTTCACAAAGGTCGATTTCCCGGAGTTGGGAACACCGATTATAGCCGCGAATCCCGAGTATTTAAGCTCGTTACCCAACATTTTCGTTTTCCTTTTCGCCGGCGCAGTTTTTCATCATGAAGCGTTTGATTTCGTTGATGTCGGAGTATCTTCCCAAGGCGACCATCATTTTTACCAAAGTCGCTTCGCGTGTCATGTCGACTGCGCTGATGAGCCCGTAAAATTCGGCTTTTGAAGCTACATCGTAAAGACGGAGATTGACTTTTCCGATGGGTGACTGGCTGCAGACGGCGATCGGAACACATTCTTCGGCAGCATCCTTGAAAAGTTCTTCAAGACCAGGGTTGTCGCTAGGAATATTGCCGCTGCCGTAAGCTTCGATGACGATTCCCTTGACCTTTTTGTTTTTGACCATGACAGAAAAGGAAGAAAAATCGATTCCCGGGAAAAACGGGATAATCACAACATCTTCCATAAGCCGTGTGTCGATTGCGAATTCTTCTGACGGCTTCGGAAGAAAACGGTGCTTTTTGCTTTCCATGCCGATCCCGAGCTTTATCAGAGCATTATAGTTCGGACTGTAAAATGCGTCAAAATCCCAGGCATCTTTCTTTTTTGTCCTGTTCCCTCTGAAAACCGTGTGGTTGAAAAGGACAACGACTTCGTTAAGATCGCTGTTTATCGCGACTTCCATCGCATCGACCAGATTCATGAAAGCATCACTGCGGCGGTCAATGAGCGGAAGCTGCGCGCCTGTCATAACAACAGGTTTACCGAGATTCTTCAGCATAAAAGAGAGAGCCGAAGCGGTGTAAGCCATCGTGTCGGTGCCGTGAATCACGACAAAACCGTCGTATAAATCGTAGTTCTGCGCGATGTGTTCCGCTATTTTTACCCAATGAACAGGCCTGAAAAGCGAAGAATCGAGGTTGCAGAGCTGATGCTGGACAATTTCGGCGTCGAAAAGCGGTTTTATTCTGTCTGAAATGTATTCCAGTGCATAATTGCCGGGCGTTAGAAGCCCTTTTTCATTTGATTCCATCACGAAAGTGCCGCCCGTGTGGATAATGAGGATCTTTTTCTGTGTCATAGCTCCCTCCTTTTTGACGCAGAAATTTATATAATATTTTTTTATTGTCAACGCAAAGCGGAAAATTGCTTATTTGTCTGCGGAAGAATTTTCAGTTTCCGCTGACAGCTTTCTCATAAAGAATTTGCCGAAACAGAAAAGTGTTACCGGAGTGAGCAGCGCCATTGCGCCTATCCAGAACCATATCATCGCGTGGTCCGGAGAAGCGGGAAGGGGATGTCCGTTCTCGAACGGAGTGTAGATTTTGATGAGAAGTCCCGACATCGGTCCGACAAAGAATTTCGCCGCAAACCAGGGCAGGATCGAAAGGGCGATGTAGGTGCCTTCCTTTCCTTTCGGTGCGATCTCGGCCGTGAACTGCATGAGTCTCGGCGACCAGATCGATTCACCTATCGTGAAAATGAAGATGAAGAAAATAAGCGGCCAGTATTCTGCAACTGCCGTGATCCCCGACATTTTTTCAGGAGAATCGACTAATCCCAGCCATTTTATGAAGACGAGTTCGCCGAGCGGAGTATTCGTCAGACCTTCGAAAAATGAAGGCGGAATGACCGCGATGAAGCATGCGAGCGAAGAAACGATGGAGCCGATGATCATCATTTTGTATGACGATGTCTTTTTCGTGATGTAGGAGACTATCGGAACCGCGAAAATGATGAGGACAGAGTTCAGAAAGCCGTAGATGTTGCCGATCGGCGCACCTTCGCCGAGAACGCTGATACCGTATTTCGGGAAAGTGTAGGAGAAGTGGAAGAATACGCAGCGGACGAAAAGGGTGAGGGCGAGAATTCCGATGTAGATCCAGAAAGTTTTTTCGACAACGACGTTTTTAAGCATCGTCGCGACATCGATGGCCGAGTTTTTGACCGATTCGAGGCCGCTTCCGAGCTCTTTTTTCGGCGTTTTGACGACTTCGCCTTCATCGTTAAGCTCGATGTTGCCGCGGATAAAGAATGCGACGATGAGGCTTACGATGGTGAAGCCGAAACCGATGACGAAAACCATCTGGTAAGTCGTGAAATGCATTCCTAAAAACATCGTTCCGGCGTTCTCGTTGACAGCTCCGGTCGCGGCGTCGGTGACAGAGAAAAAGCCTCTGATTTTGTCAAAAAGCATCGAACCTATCGCGTAGCCTAAGTTCATGAGAACATAGAAAAGGCCGAAACCCATCGCCGCTGTGTCTTTCGTCGTATATTTTTTGATAGCGATCGAAACGAGCGGGCCGACAACGGCGAAACCTATTGCCATCGGGATGAAACCGAGGATGAAAATAAGTGCCGGATTTGTGACGAACGACATGAAAAAGCGCGAGAAAAGAAGGAAAAATATGCTTATGAGAAGCGTTTTCCTGATTCCTATCGTGTCGACGACAGCACCTGTCAGCATGCCGATAATCGAAAGGAGTATCGACCACACCATGATGTACGAACCGGCACCAAGGTCGCTGATCCCGCAGTCGGCCGTAAGCCAGAGCGTGAGAGTGAGGTTCATCGCCATGTAGGCGGTGTATTCGATTATGTTGTAGATGAAGAGTAGCCACATGTCGCGCGGGCTTTTGCGCAGACCTTTCGCGTAGCTCCAGATGATCCCGCCGAACGCGAGAACTGCGCCGACAATGAGTGAGTAAGTAATGATTTCAGTAACTTGCAAATTTTCCTCCTGAGTGGTTGCACCCGTTAAAAAAACTGACGGAAAATTATATTTATAACCTTTTTTAAATCAATAGCGGCTTTTTCTGTCGGCAGAAAACTGAATATTTTAACTTTGTCCGACCCTGAAAATACCGCTTTGCGCCGACATACTTATAAAAAAACTTTTTTTTATAAAAATTATCAATAAAATATAGCGATTGGTTCTTTACTTTTTGGAGGTGTTTTATGAAGAATTTTATGATTTTGTTTACAGTGATTGCTTTTGCGGTACTTGCGTCATGTTCAAGACTGGATAACGATCGTTGGTATGACAAACCGGGTGATGACTATCCTGATGCCGACAGTGAAGCGCAAAACGATGCGGAACCGACGGATACTGGTGACACTGATTCTGCAAACACCGGAGATTCAGGAAACACTGATTCAGCTGATTCGGCAGACACATCAGATGTAACTGATTCAGGCGAACCTGTTGATACAGCACCTGACGACGCTGATACTGCTCCTGACAGCGGTGATACCGAGCCTGATGAAGGTGATACAACACCTGACGAAGGTGATACAACACCTGACGAAGGTGATACAACACCTGACGAAGGCGACACCAAACCTGACGACGACGGCGATTCCGAGCCTGACACAGGTGACAACGAACCTGGCGACAGCGATGCCGAGCCCGACACAGGCGACAACGAACCTGATGACGACATTGATGAGCCCGACACAGGTGACAATGAACCTGATGACGACATTGATGAGCCCGACACAGGTGACAACGAACCTGACGACGACATTGATGAGCCTGACACAGGTGA
>DBYC01000041.1:18651-24885 GCA_002310035.1 bacterium UBP6_UBA1196 | reverse complement strand
GAACCTGATGACGACATTGATGAGCCCGATACAGGCGAGACCCCGGAGGAATGCACGCAAATTACTCTTACCAAAAATATAAATATCGAAGGAGACGGCGGTATCGACCATCCTGACAACAGTGTATTTTATACAAGCTACACTCCGAACACCGGTTCTTCCGAGGCAGATACTTTCTATGTAAAGTTTGTAGGGCTTTCCTCTTTTGAAGGAGAATTCAAACTTGAAGGAAAGAACATGAGTAATAAGGAAGGATTGCTCATTTATGTAAAGGAAGACGGCGGCGCAACAATTTATTTCCAGAGATCAGGTACTGTCAATGTGAAAGACAATTATGACGACGGATGGTTGGGTTTAAACGGCTCTGCAACGATTTCCGCGACCCTTACGGATGTCGTGCTTGAGCAAGTCACGATTGACGAGAGCAGCAACGAATCGTCACCCGTTAACGGCGGCGCATGCCTTAAAGTCTCGAATACGACACTTAAATATGACGAAAAGATTGAAGGCTGGCTCTAAAAAAATCCTTTAAAAACTGCCGAGCAGACAGCTCTTACTGATTTTCCCCGACATATATTCTGATTTTTTTGTCAAAAAATTTTGTTTGAGTAAAATCTATCGCTTTTTAGGAGGTGAGATATGAAAAAAAATCTGTTTTGGCTTGTTTTTGCTGCTTTGTTTGCTGTTTCATGTTCTAGTTCAGATGATTATTTACCGTGCGTGGTTTCTTCAGACTGTCCTGACAATTTGTCGTGCGTTGACGGCGAGTGCACAATTGCTACGGCTGAAGTCACTGATTCCGATACTGACAGCGGAAAAGATTCCTCTAATGAAAACGGAGGCGGTTCAGGCTCCGAAGACAATAATCAGAACGGCGGCTCGGAAGAGGGCGGAAATCAGAATGGAGAAGGTTCTGAAACGGATGATGATTATGATCCGTTCGAACCTGACGGCAATGATTCAGATACCGGCAACGGTCAGAATGACGATACAAACGATGCCGACAATAGCGAGGGTCATGACGGCGAAATTCCCGACGAAGGCAATGACGGGGAAAATAATGACGACACTGACGGTGAAAACGGCAATGATGCAGATAACGGCGGCGATGACGATCCGGCTACTGTTGAAAACTGCACAAAAAACGAAGACTGCCTTTCTAACCCGAACAATATCCGCTGCGACGCTAATTCAGGCAAATGCGTAATGTGTATTTCTGATGATGACTGTCTTGCGGTTTACGGGCAGAGCTGCGATCTGACGACTCACGAGTGCGTTTCAAATAAAACATGCGCCGCTGCTATCGAGAAAATGCCGCACGGCGGAAAATTCGACTGGGAAGACGGCACGACTCAGGGATTTTCAACGAATGTTTACTGGGATGTCGTCAATAATACCACGGTTTCAAACGGAAAATATTCTTTCGGACAGTATTCCGGATATACTGACAATATGGATTATACTTCAGTTCTCCAGCCTGTTGATCTGTCTCTTTGCTCGGCATGCAAAGTCAATGTTCTCTATTTTGCAAAAGGAAAAGTTCCATACGCCGAAAACGGATACGATTTTATTCATCCTACATGCAACGGAATCGGAACGACGACCGCCAGAAATTCAACGGGCGGGACACAGACTTTGGCACCTCAGTCCCCATGGGATATCTGGGAAATGGCGGATGCTTATTATCAGAAAGTCAACAGCTATTCGACTGTCGCATGGACAAAATCGGAATGGGAGCTTCCGAAAGCCTGCAGAACCAGCCAGTTTGTTTTCGGTCTCAGATTCAGTAGCAACGGCAGCGTAAGTTATGTGACAGACCACAATTATCTCGGTCTTGTCGTTGATGACCTCACGATTGCTCCTGCGGCGACGGAATTTGTTCCGAACGGCGAAATTGAATCGGCTGAAGGCGGCAATATAAAAGGCTGGGCTTGCGATCTTGATGCAAATTCGAAAAATGTTCTTGTAAAAATCGAATACTACAAAAACAAGGACGAATCGGCTGCTGCGGCTCTACGCTGGGCTTATGCAAAACTCCAGAGACCTGGCGACCCGGCTGTTCTTGCAGGATGCAGCGAGACGAGCAACCACGGTTTTGAGATGCCTTTTGATGACGGACTTAAAAACATTCTGGGTGAAGGAACTCACAGTGCGGCTGTTTTTGCGGTCGATATTCCGGCTGCAGAGAACAACTGCTCGGGAGTTTACAAAAAACTCGGTGAAACAAGGGAATTCGTTGTTTCAAGTGCTGACTCTTCAAAGTAGATAACAATATCAGGGAGAAAAAAATGTGTGACTGCATTTTCTGCAAAATCGTAAAAGGCGACATTCCAACGCCTCGTCTTTACGAAGACGAAAATTTTATCGTTATCCGCGACATAAATCCGCTGTGCAAGGTCCACGACCTCATCATCACGAAAAAGCACATCAAGTCGGTGAACGAGATCGAAAAAGAGGACGAAAAAATATTTGCGTCGCTTTTCACAGTCGCTAAAAAGATCGCTGCTATGGAAAACATGGCTGAAAGCGGCTACCGCGTAGTTGTAAATTCAGGCAAAGATTCAGGTCAGGCTGTTCCTCATTTCCATGCCCATGTTCTCGGCGGCGAGGATCTCAAAGGAAAACTTCAGGGAATGTAATCCGAAGAATGGATATTTTTCTGATTGGTCTGGGTAAAGTAGGAACTGCTCTCTCGAATTTTCTGAAAAAACATAATGTCGAACACAAAATTCTGCAAAATGTGCCAGAAAACACAAAAGGAATTCTTTTTCTTGCAGTTTCGGATTCGGCTGTGTGTCCGCTTTTAAGCGAGGTTGTTGAAAAAAATCCGGAACTTTTTGCAGTTCATTTCTCGGCTGCGACAAAATTTGAGCACGAGCGCGTTTTTCTGCTTCATCCGTTTTCTTCGGTAAGTGTGAAAAGTGATTTTTCGCAGATCCTTTTCACTCTTTGGGGCGGCAAAAATCATGATTTCGAGGAGATTCTTGAGAAAACAGGGCTGAATTTTGTTTTTTGCGGCGATTTTCCCGGTCTGTTTTACCATTCCGCGGCGGTTATGAGCGGAAATTTTACCCAGTTTTTTGTTCTCAATGCTTTGAAACTGCTTGAGAAATCTGGCTTTTCCAAAGAAAATTCGGAAAAGCTCGTGCGCCAGCTTGTCAATTCATCGCTTGACAACATTTTCCAATCGGGAATTGAAGGGATAACAGGTCCTGCCGCCCGCGGCGAAAAAGAAATCCTGCTAAATGAATATGAAGCTTTAAGCAAAGAAAATCCGAAAACTGCTGCATTATTCAAAGCAGTCAACAAAGCGGTCTCAGAACTCGTTTCTAAGAAAGAAATCTAATAAAATCAGTTGATCTCGAATTTTACCGGTTTGATGTCCCAGATATCTTCGGCATATTCGCGGATCGTTCTGTCTGACGAGAATTTGCCGCTTCTTGCGGTGTTGAGGATAGACATTTTCGTCCACGCCGTTTTGTCGAGATAAACTTTTTCGACTTTGTCCTGCATATCGACATACGAACGGTAGTCGGCGAGGAGCATGTAGTTGTCGCCGTAGTTGACCAAATCATCGTAAAGCCTTGAAAATATTCCTGGTTCCGAGTTGAAGTGATCGTTTTTGATCATGTCGAGAACTTGTTTCAGCTCGGGATCCGAATCGTAGTAGTTACGCGGATTGTAGCCAGTTACCTTCATTTCGCTGACTTCGTTCGCCTTGAGGCCGAAAATAAAGATGTTGTTTGCACCGACTTCTTCGAGCATTTCAACGTTCGCGCCGTCGAGAGTTCCGATCGTCATAGCGCCGTTGAGCATGAATTTCATGTTGCCGGTGCCGCTCGCCTCGAATCCCGCGGTCGAAATCTGCTCCGAAAGGTCACTTGCCGGAATGACTTTTTCAGCCATCGAGACTGAGTAGTTGGGGAAGAAGAAAACGTTGAGATACTTGTTGACCTGCGGATCGTTGTCGACTACTGAAGCTACTGAATTTATTAGTTTTATTATCATTTTTGAAATGTAGTAGCCTGGAGCCGCCTTGCCACCGAAGATCTTTGTTCTCGGGACGAAGTTTCCGTTCGGATTGCTCTTTATCCTGTTGTAAAGCGTGATAGTGTGGAGGACATTGAGAAGCTGTCTCTTGTATTCGTGCATTCTTTTGACCTGAACATCGAACATCATGTTTGTGTTGAGATTAAAGCCGAGTTTGTCGTGAGCGTAGATTTTAAGCTTTTCTTTAGCCTGAGCTTTCGCGTCAGCCCATGCAGCCTGGAAATCTTTGTCGTCAGCGAACTCCTCGAGTTTTTTAAGTTCGTCAAGGTTTGCGACCCAACCGTTTCCGATTTTTGAAGTGATGAGGTCGGCAAGGGGAATATTAGATTTTTCAAGCCATCTTCTCGGAGTTATGCCGTTGGTTTTATTGACGATTTTGCCTGGATAAAGCTCGTCGAAATCTTTGAACATACTTTCTTTCAGGATTTTTGTGTGGAGGGCGCTGACGCCGTTCACCTTGTGGCTTCCGATTATAGCGAGGTTCGCCATGCGGACGAATTTGCAACCCGATTCCTCGAAAATCGAGACATCTTTGATCCGTTTGACATCGAAATTGCGGAAATCGCGCGCCTCATTTATGAATCTGCGGTTGATCTCGTAGATTATCTGAAGCTGTCTCGGAAGGAGCGGTCCCATGATTTCGACATCCCATTTTTCGACTGCTTCGGGAAGAACCGTGTGGTTCGTGTAGGCGAAAGTGTTGCGCGTGATTTCCCACGCTTCGTTCCATCCGAGTTTCTCCTCGTCGATGAGGATCCTCATAAGTTCCGGGATCGCGATGCTCGGATGGGTGTCGTTGAGCTGGATCGCGACTTTTGACGGGAAATCATCGAACTTTTCAGTTCCGTAGTTCTTTTTGTAATGGCGGATTATGTCCTGAAGCGTTGCCGAAACGAAGAAATACTGCTGTTTCAATCTCAGAACCTTGCCCTGGTGCATGTTGTCGTTGGGGTAGAGGACTTTCGAGATGTTTTCGCTTCTGTTTTTGTCGTTTACTGCAGCAAGATAATCTCCGCTATTGAAGTAGTGAAAGTCGAATTCGTTCGTGCTTTTTGCCTGCCACAGACGGAGATTGTTGACGGTCGGAGTCTTGTAGCCAGGAACCGGAACGTCGTAAGCCTGCGCCAGAACATCCTCGGTATCGACGAGTTTGTATCTCTCTTCGCCGTTGTCATCACGGTAGGAAACGACTTTGCCGCCGAAACGGACTCTGTATTCAAGGTCGGGACGGCAGATCTCCCACGGACATGTGTATTTGAGCCAGTTGTCGGGAACTTCGACCTGGTATCCGTTTTCGATGCCCTGGCGGAAAATTCCGTATTCGTATCTGATGCCGTATCCGTAAGCGGGAAGTCCCAAAGTCGCCATTGAGTCGAGGAAACACGCCGCAAGTCTGCCGAGACCGCCGTTCCCGAGCCCCATGTCTGGTTCCATGTCGCGGAGCTCTTCCATATTGTAGCCCAGTTTTTCGGCGAGACGCGAAATTTCGTCGTGGCAGTCAAGGTTTATGAGGGTGTTTCCCATAAGGCGTCCCATGAGAAATTCCATCGAAAGGTAGTAAACCCTTTTTGCCTTGTTTCTGCGGTATTCGTGCTGGGTCCTAAGCCAGTTACGGATAAGTTTGTGCCTGATCGTCGTTGCAAGGGCAATGTAAACGTCTCTCGCCTTGACCGTTGTTTTGTCCTTTACCTGGTTGTATTCAAGCGTTTCAAGGAGATCACGCTCGAAAAGCGACGATTTCTCGTCCAGAGTATCAGTGAAAAATATAGAATCTTTTAATTCATCTCTTGTTTTTGTCATAAAATCCTCCAAAAAATTCAAAAAAGCGAAAAACAAGCTGCCTTTATATTGTTTTAGAGCGAAATTTCAAATTTTACGACAAATTCTATAAGAGAGACGGTCTCAGAACCGTCAGCGAGTTTTCCCGGTGAGAATTTGTATTTTTTTACAGCCTTCAAAGCCGATTCTGAAAAAAGTTCGTGGTCGCTTTTTATTACTTTGGCTTTCAGAACTTTTCCTTCTTTTGAAATCAGAAGCTCGAGAGTGACTGTTCCTTCGATGCCTTCATCTTCAAGAACTTCTGGATAATCCGGGGTTTTCGGATTGAGTGCTTTCGGGATCACGGCAAGCTCACCTGCGGTTTTAGGGGTGTTGCTGTTGTCGTCACGGCGTTCCGTCGTCTCG
>DBYC01000041.1:10099-18546 GCA_002310035.1 bacterium UBP6_UBA1196 | reverse complement strand
GTTTGCTGTCGTCACGGCGTTCCGTCATCTCGGCGTCACGGTTGTTGTCGTCACGTTGTTCCTTCGTCACGGCGTTACGTTTTTTTTCGTTACGGCGTTTCGGTGTTCCGGCGTCACGTTTTTTTTCGTTACGTCGTCCCGTCGTCACGGCGTCGCTCTTGCTGTCGTCACGGCGTTCCGGCGTCATGTCGTCACGAACAATCGAGATTTTGGTGATTTTCTTGAGATAATCACTTGAATTTATTTCACTTTTCAGTTCTGGTGCAAAAATGAAGATTAAAACATGAAGCAAGATTGAAAGCGCAAAAGCAATTAGTATAAAGCGGTAACTTTTCAAGTGTAATCCTTAACAACAAAAAAAACAGGAGATTATAGTCAAGTTTTTCGATTTGAAAATTCAATTTGGAAATTTTGATGAAAATAGCGTGCGGAAAGAGGTGAAAAATTAATTATTGAAAACTAATCCGAAGATAATTTCGGAAAAATCTTCCGGAAGTTTGGTTCCGTTGTTTTTGCAGTTGAGAATTTCTGCAGCCATAAGTGCAAGGTAACGGAACATTGCATGCTGCGGAGAAAGTTTGAAATTCTTTTTGCTTTTTACATAAGATTCAAACATAGCGATGAATTTTTCCATGAATCCTTTAAGAATTTCAGGTCTGTCCTTAGGATCTCCGATGAGGTAGTGCGGCGGAACATTTGTTTTCATGAAGTATTCCGCGATCTGTCCTGTGGTTGTCAAAATTTTCATTTCGACCGGAATTGACGGCGGGTATTTGAGCGATACGATGCTGTTGATTTCATCGGTTACCAGTGCCTGAGCTGCGGCGATGAGCTCGTCTTTGCCTTTGAAATAATGGTAAAGCGTCGGAGCCGTGATGCCGAGTTCCTTTGCAATGAGATTCATAGTGATGTCGTCTTCCGAAGTCTTGAAAAGAAGATCTCTTGCCTTTTCAATGATCTTGTTTTTGATGCTTTCTTTCATTTTTCCCTCCAATGTTGATAAAGCCGAACATGTTTAGCAATATTTCTATAAAACTTTTTGTGACAAAGAACAGCAACTTGTAAAAAACATTAACACAAATAATTTAATGTAAAAAAATAAAAAGTAAACAAAAAATAGCTATAACGATTTTTTATTTTTTATGGTGTTGTCAAATCAAATATTTGTTTGTTGCAAAGTGCTGAAATTGTTTGACTGTTTTTGTTGGCTGTATTTTTTTTCAATGGATTTCGATAAAATTTGACTCTTTTAGTTGAAAAATATATTTATCTCTCGTATTTTTTCGGAGGTTAAGGACGATGTCAAAAAAATTGGTTTCAATTGTGATCCCCGTTTATAACGAGGAAAATATTTTGGAAACAGCGGTTTCAAACTTAAAAAAAGAACTTCAGGCTTTTTCCGAAAATTTTGATTTTGAGCTGATTCTTGCTGAAAACGGAAGCAGGGACAATACGCTGAAAAAAGGGGAGGAACTTTCAAAAAAAGATCCTTTTGTAACGATTTTCCATCATCCGGAACCTGATTACGGGCTTGCTCTTCAGGCAGGGATACGCCGTGCGAAAGGCGAGATCGTGGTCTGTGACGAAATAGATCTCTGCCTTCCGGAATTTTACAGGGATGCGCTTGCGATTTTCAACGCCGGTGAAGCCGAGATGGTTGTCGGCTCGAAAAGGGCGAAAGGGGCGAATGACCAGAGACCGTTCGGACGCAGGCTGGCAACTTTTATTCTCAATATGATGCTAAAAATTCTTTTAGGGCTTAAAGGAACCGACACGCACGGTGTGAAAGCTTTTGTGAAAGAGCCTCTCATGCCTGTTATGGACAAATGTCTTGTCGGGAAGGACATCTTTGCGAGCGAATTTGTTATCCGAGCCGAGCGTGCAGGAATAAAAATAGCCGAAGTCCCGGTTTCTCTTGACGAAAAACGGGCTCCTTCCATAAACCTTATAAAAAGAGTGCCCAAAGTTCTTTCCAATCTGGCCTATTTGTTCTGGAGTATCAGGATCAAAAAAGACTGAAAAGAAATTTCTGCATCATTGATTTTTTTATCTTCTTAAATAATATTCTCCGTTTTTTGATTTTTGGAGGAAGAAATGTCTGTTTTTGACGAACTTAAAAGACGCGGTTTTATCGCTCAGGTCACGGATGAAGGAATTATTGAGCATTTGAAAAATAACAAAGTCACGGTCTATTGCGGTTTTGACCCGACGGCAAACAGTCTTCACATCGGAAACCTTGTTCCGATCATGGGGCTGGCTCATTTCCAGAGGTGCGGGAACAAAGTTCTGGCACTTGTCGGCGGAGCTACCGGCATGATAGGCGATCCGAGCGGAAGATCGACCGAAAGAAATCTGCAAACCATTGAAAAGGTTAAGGAAAACGTTGAAGCCATAAAAAAGCAGATGGGAACTGTTCTTAAATTCGACGGTGAAAATCCTGCTGAGATCGTCAACAACTACGACTGGACGGCGAATATGTCGATCCTCGACTGGCTTCGCGAAGTCGGCAAATTCTTCACGATAAACTACATGCTGACAAAAGATTCGGTAAAGACGAGAATTGCTTCGGAAAACGGAATTTCCTTCACCGAATTCAGCTACATGACGCTTCAGGCGCACGATTTCCTTCATCTTTTCAAGGAAAAAAACTGCACGGTCGAGTTCGGCGGAAACGACCAGTGGGGCAACATCACGGCAGGACTTGAGCTAATCAGAAGAATGAATCCAGACGACGCAGGCAAGGCTTTCGGTATGACTTTCCCGCTCATGACGACTTCAACAGGCGAGAAATTCGGCAAAAGCGCTGGCAACGCTGTCTGGCTTGACGCGGAAAAAACCTCGCCTTACCAATACTACCAGTACTGGATCAACGTTACCGATGAAGATGTCGAAAAGATGTTGAAAATATTCACATTTCTGGATGTTGACGAGATCGAGAAAGTTGTCGAAGAGCACAAGAAAGAGCCGCATTTGAGAAAAGCCCAGATTCTTCTGGCTACCGAAGCAACGCGTATCATGCACGGCGAAGAAGGACTCAAAAGCGCACAGGCGGCGAGCGCTGCACTTTTCGGCGGCGATCTCCACGGACTCAGCGAAAAAGACCTTCTCAGCATTTTTAAAGATGTTCCTTCGACAACTGTTCCGGCAGGTGACTTCGAAAGCGGCGTAAATATTACAGATCTTCTTGTTTTAACCAAAATGCAGCCTTCGAAAGGAAAGGCGAGAGCAATGATCGCGCAGGGCGGCTGTTATATCAACAACGAAAAAGCCGACAACGCCGATATGATGCTCAAAACATCCGATCTTCTTCACGGCTCGATGCTTGTGCTTCGCTGCGGCAAGAAAAATTACCATCTGGTAACGAAAGGATAGTTTCAAAAAAAAACAATTCGGATTTTTACGGATTTTTTCTGAATTTTTACAAACTCAGCGATTTTCTCGGTTTATCGGGTCTGGGATTTGCAGATGTTGCTGTAAAATTGAAGTTGACTTCAACTTCGTCATCGCTTTCGCCTTGCGGAAAAACAGTGTCCTCGAGTTCTGTAATGACGCAGTTTATTACATATTTGTCTGTCAAAGTGTTGTTTCTGAGTTTGATGTCGTAAACTTCACCGTCTTGTGCAACTGTGAATTTCAATGTGAATTTTCCCTGTATTTTCGGGTTCTTGGCTTTGCGCGATTCGTAACATTCCTTAAATTTCTGCATCTGTGCAAGCGATGCAAGTTTCTTCGAGCGCAGATCATTCATTTTTGATTTTTTAGTTTCTGTCTTTTTCGTGCCTTTGACGAGTTTGTATGAAAGGCGGTAATCGGCTATTCTCTGATTGCCAGGTCTTACACCGACCGATTCCATCTCTTTTTTGATACATCTGGCGATTTTGTTGGCTTCTTTTGACGGAACTTTGACGATGTCTATGCCGTCGAAAAAGCCTTCGCTGTCTATTTCAAAACTGAAATGAATGTCAATATTTTCAGCCTTGCCTATTTTTATCACATTTTTGTAGCAGTTGATGAAATCCTCGTCAAGCATCTTCATTTTCCGCATAACTTCGTTGTCTTTGGAATAGCCTGAAATGTTTAGCAGTTCACCGCCTTCCGTTTCTACGGTGCCGATTTCAGAATTATTGACTTTCCGCTCTGATTTTCTTGAAGCAGAATCTTTCCCCGATGAACAGGAAAGTGTGAAAATGATTGATATAATTGATAAAACAAAGAATAAGTGTTTCAAAGTCAACCCCTTGAAAGATTTATAAGTTCACTAATTGATCCGAAGACCGGCGCACCGGTATTTCTCAATATTTCAGCAGTGTTGTGCCCGCGCGAAACAAGTGCTGCATTACAACCCAAAGCTTTTGCAGTTTCATAGTCGTGGCATGTGTCCCCGACAAAAAGGATTTCCCTTTCCGAATATCCTGATTTTTCAAGAATTTTTTTGCAAAGATGGGTCTTTCCACCGGCATAGAAGTTTTCTATTCCTTCAATGAAACGGAAATATTGTGAAATTCTGAGCGCTTTGACATGTTTGTTCAACAGATGGTGTTCCATTGCCGAAAATATTCCGACTTCGATTCCGGCTTTTTTGAGTTCCTCAAGTGAGGTAACGACATCCGGGAAAAGTTTGACTTTGTCAATTCCGGCGAGATAAAGATCCCCGAATTCACGAGTTATCTCTTCCCATTCTTTTTCAATGTCAAGTCCCAGCTCTTTGTAGAAGACAGAAACCGGAAACAAAAAATTTTCTCTGTAATATTCGATTGTTATCGGATTGATTTTTCTCTTTTCCAAAACACCGTTTATCGCATTCAGATTCAGCCAGACATCATCGATCAAAGTTCCGTTCCAATCGAAAATGATCATTTTTTTATTGCTGTAAATCATTTTTACTCCACATTGTAACTTACAAGTTCAAGTGTCGTCTGCGGATAAACCTTGTCTTCCTTGAGATCTTCGAGAACGGTTACGATTTTTACGATACCGACTTTCAGAGCAAAGTAATGGTATGAATGCAGCACTACTTTTTTGTTGCGGTGTTCGACATAGGTGTGAACTTTGATCGTTCCCTCGAAAGTGCCTGCCGGGACGGTGACTGTTTCGTCAACTCCTTCCGTTTTTCTGATTTCGCGGGTTTTTTCCTTTGTTATTGTAAGCCAGGATTCAAGCTGAAGCGGGAATTTCATGATATAACGACCTTCATCGCGGATCCCGTGCCTGTCGGCCTTTAATTTTGCTCCGGTATTGTCAATGAACCATTCTCCGTCGGTTCCGACGATGCTGATCTCCTGTTCTCCGCTCTGCCCGAAGTAGTTGACTTTATATTTCCATGTGTTGCCGACAGCAAGCGGAAAATAGCGCAAAGCCGAATCTTTGTAATCGGCAAGGTGATAATTTTTTTCCGAATCCTTTTTTTTGTCGGCACTGCCGCATGAAACCGAAAAAGCAAGAATAAAAACGCTGAACAGCAGAAATAGTTTTTTCATAACATCCCCGTTTTGATAAAGATCCTAAAATTTTGCCGATGAATTATAGTGATTTAATGAAAAAGAGCAATTTAATGCTTGTTTTCTTTTCGCTTTTCTTTAAAATATCCCGCTTTTAACTGTTTTGTGAGGTAACATTATGAATTTGTTGAAAAATTATTTTTTGTTCATGGTCAGTGCATTGGTTTTGGCTGCTTGTGCGACGGCTTCTGTAAAAGATGAAAACGCAGCAGAGGGAAGCGATGACGGTTCGATGACCGCCGAGGAAATCGCTTACATCAACAACCCCGAGGAAAGGCATCTTCTGCAAAATGATGTCGAAAAGGACAACGAGATCCTGAGAAAGGTTTCGATTCCTGCAAAACTCGGCAGTGAGGGTTACGATGTCCTTGAAAATTACATGAAAGAAGCTATCGGAACCGGAGTAGGGATCGCGGCTCCTCAAGTCGGTATCAACAGGCGTCTGATAATGGTTCAGAGATTCGATAAAGAAGAAAAACCGTTTGAATTTTATTACAACATTATGATTAAAGAAAGAAGAGGAGAAAAGGTCGTCGGCTGGGAAGGGTGCCTCTCAATTCCGGCAGGGTTCGGACAGGTCGCAAGATGGCAGGATATCGATATCGAATACGATGTGATGAACGGTGACAAACTAGAGCGTAAAGTTGAGCGTATCCAAGGTTTTACTGCTGTCATTTTTCAACACGAAACGGATCATTTAGATGGTATTCTTTTCATCGACAAAAAAACTGACGATCCGCTGATGACGGCCGAAGAATACCGCGAAATGCGAATGAAGGAAAAGGCTGAAAAAGAAGCTCAGGAAAAGAAAGACGAATAATTTGTTGTTTTGGAAGTTCTATGAATCTGCTTTTACTCAATCGAAGTGATCTGATCGCTGAAAATAAGGCTGAAATTTTCGGCGAAAAAGTCCGTCATTTGAACGAAATTTTGAAGCTGAATCCTGGAAATGAGGTCAGAGTAGGAATTTTAAATGGAAAAAAAGGAAAAGCCGTTATTGAAAAAATTGAAACAGAAAGAGCGATTCTTGCTTTTGAACTGAATGAAGATCCTTTGCCTAAAATCCCGCTTTCTGTCATAGTTGCGCTTGCCAGGCCGAAGGTTCTTTCTCGCCTCATTTCAGACCTCGTTTCATATGGTGTTTCCAAGATCGAAATTATTCAGACTTATTTTGGAGACAAAGGATATTGGGAAAACGAATTGTTTACAGAAAAAGGTATGGCCGAGGTCGTGGGGAAAGGGCTTGAACAGAGCATGGACACAATTCCTCCGGAAATAAGTCTGATCAAGCGGTTCGGCCCTTATTCAAACGATATTCTTCCTGAATATACAGCAAAATCAGGCTGTTACATTGCTTTGCCTGGAGATTTCCCTAAAATCGGTGAAATAGAGAAAGGAAAATCAAATATTATTGCAATCGGTCCGGAAAGAGGCTTCACAAAATACGAAGCAAATCAATTCATAACAGCAGGTTTCAAGCCGGTTTCACTTGGAAACAGAATCATCAGAACTGAAGCGGCAGTACATTCCTGTGTCGCCCATTTCATATAAATAAAGAGATCAGATCTTTGTTTTTATCCACTTTTTCTGTCTGTACAAAACGCAGAAGATCCCGTTTGTAAGAAGCATGGTGAGTGCTATAGTGAGCCAGATCCCGTTTGTGCCGAGCCCCATTTTGATCGCTAAAAACCATGAAAGGGGGATCCTTGCAAAGGTTATCGGCAAAGCGACATAAAACGATGGTTTTGTGTAGCCGGAACCTGCGAATGTGCCGTTTTCAAAGATTATTCCACCGCATTGGATTATTTCTGCCGGCATTACGAACCATAGGTAGCGCATTCCGTGGTAGACAAGATCGGGGTCTGCGTTGAAAAATGAGACGAATTCTTTCGCGAAAACGATTGAAACAAGCGAGAAAAGTGCGGTTATCAGGCAGACGCTCTTAAATGCGAAAACAGAGGCTTCGAGAGTTCTTTCCTCCTGTTTTGCGCCGATGTTTCTCCCGACAAAAGTCGAAAGTCCGGCTGCGAATCCGTGAGCGATGAAATATGTGACCGATTCGATTTTGTGTCCGATCCCCATCGCGCCGATTGCTCCGGAGCCGAAATCAGCTGTGATCTTTGCTATGAAAAAGTAGATAAAAGAGAAGAACATACTCGACAGAGCAACAGGGTAACCTATTGAAATATATCGTGAAAATTTAATTTCTTCTCCGGTCCTGCGCCACTGGATCCACTTGTTTCTGATTATCACGAAAGCATACATCAGCGATGCGGCAAAGTAACTCGCTATCGTGGCGATCGCAGCTCCGCGTGTCTCCATTCGCGGAATAAATTTCCAGCCGAATATAAGAAGCGGACTCAGAGCGATGTTGAGCGCAAAAGCTGCGATCTCGACAAATACCGGTGTTTTTGTGTCGCCCCAGGCAATCAGAACCGAGTGAAGCGAACTCATAAGAAATGTTACGACGCACGCACCGGCCATGATCTGCAAATATTCGACACCGGCCTTATGGGCAGTTTCCTCGAGTTTTATCATGCCGGTGAGCGGCTCTATCGTCGGAAACAGAAGTGCCGTGCAGGCTATTCCGAGAATAATTGTGAGTTCTATCGCCCTCATTGTATTGCTTTTTGCCGTTTCGAGCCTGTTTTCACCGATATTTCTCGAAATTCCGGCAACTATTCCGACTGTGACGAGTGCTGTGAGGCCGTTTACTGCCCAGACTAAAAAAACCGACGCGCTGACACCAGCCAGAAACTCCTTGCCGAGCATACCTAGCCAGAGCATGTCAACGATGTTGAAACCGCCTTTCAGAATGTTGAGCAGGATTATCGGCAGCGAAAGGGCGATTATCGCCTTTGACGGCTTGTCTTTAAGCAAATCGACCGCTTTTTTTGTCATAAACTCTCCAAAATTGCGGGATAAACAGAAGAATGGTGGAGCAAACCG
>DBYC01000041.1:0-10068 GCA_002310035.1 bacterium UBP6_UBA1196 | reverse complement strand
GCTGAGCTATTGCCCCACGCGGCGGCTAATATAAAGAAAAAATTTTATTTTTCAAGTAATTTTGTGGTGAAAAATGAAAAAATGAGAAATACTTTCAGTATAACTGCATCAAATTTTCAGAGATAATTTTAGCCTCTGTAACCGCACTCGTAGATTTCATAATCGCAATAGTAATATACACAATCTATAAAATCATCGGTTCCGGAATAATCTAAACAATATTCTTTCTCACAATTGTTCATATCCCAAAATCTGTCAGTGGCTTCACTGGATGCCGCATCAATACAAGACTGACACTCTTCGTTCGTGCTGCAGCTCCCGAGACATTGGTCAAGTGTCATACAATCGTATTTGTCTGTTAAAAAGCAGTCATGCAATTCATCGTAACAGTAGTCGTGCTCACATTCAATAAAGGAATCTGTGTCTTCAATATCAAAACATCCGTTGTCATCCATGCAGTTGTAATAAGACATAAAATATTCCTGGCCTTCACTGCTGCTGTCTTCGTAGGCTGTATTCCAATCGTCGCTTAATATAATTTCGCCGCAAGCTTCGCTGTATCTGTTTTTGTAATCAGAGTCGGCATAGCCTCCATCCCATGGATTAGTGTCGCCGTTGTCACCGCCATTACCGCCGTTGCCGCCGTTGTCACCGTTTCCGCTGCCGCCGTTGCCGCCGTTGTCGCCGTTGCCACCGTTGCCACCGTTGCCGCCGTTGCCACCGTTGCCGCCGTTGCCACCGTTGCCGCCGTTACCAAGTATTCTTACGAATTCCTTGGCAGCTTCCTGCATCATTCTGAAATTGTCTGGAGTCAAAGATGTCGTGCAGTCAAGAACAAGCATTATCAGTGCGCTGCTCATATCTACATTTACTTCCGGCGGATAATCTGCCGATGTGATTTCGGTCTCAGATTTCCATTCGCCACCGTCAATTTGCTGCCACAATGTGAAAGATAAACCTTCTGAAACAGTGCTGCCATCCGTATATCTCAAATCATCAAACTGAAAGTAAAGCGTTCCCTTAGGACCGTTTTCGGCTTTAATTGATGTTGCTCCTTTTGCAAAGCCTTGATAAACTATGTTTTCAAGAGTTGCAGTTTTCTTATTGTATGTTCCATCAATGTAGAGTTTCGAACTTTCGGCAGAATTTGCATTGTCAAAAGTATAGCGGATTTGTCCTGTCGGATATCCACCTGGCATATAGACTCCGTAGTTGATGGAAGTGGATACCTTTATTAAGCTGTCAGCAATGTTGGCAAAATGTTCCTTTACTTCATTCATGTCTGAAACCTGAAAAGCATTGCTGTCGCTGCTTGCCAAATCCTTCAGCATAGTTTCAAATTTGGGCAAAATTGAATCAGGAATCTCATCCTGAGTTCGCAGACCGATTACATAGGATTCAACAGGCAGTCCGAGAATCTTTTCGTTGACAATTCTATTGTGAACATCTTTACCGTAGTCTTCGGGATCATCATATTCCGGTTTAAGCTCTTGAGATGTCGAATGGTTGTCAATACCATCCGTAAAGGTGACTAAAACTACATGTTCCAGTTTCGGCGGCTTGTTGTATGCTTTCATCATATCCAAAGCTGTATCGGCGGAATAAAACAATGCTGTGTTGATATCCCTTTGGAGACCATCGATAAAATTAGTGAAATTCGACACATTGGAAAGAAGTTGAATATCCATTGAGTGTAATTCATAGTTGAATCCTATTATACCCAAGTGGATGCCTGCATCGTTGCTGTTACTGCTGTTCCCACTTCCGCTGTTTCCGCCACTGCCGTTGTTACTGCTGTTGTTGTTATTGCTGCTGCTACCGCCGCAACTCAACATAAAAATCATCGCCGCAAAAACGGCAAAACACATAAAAAATCTTTTCATCTTTTCCTCCAAAAAAATTAGTAAAAAATATACAAAAGGGACCAAAATTTTAGAAATGAAAAATCCTGAATCTGCTGATTTTTTCCGAAAAAAACTGTTAAAAAACTTGACTTTAATTTTAAGTTAGATATAATTAAATGCGGAATCTTGAATCTTGAATCTTGAATCTTGAATCTTGAATCTTGAATCTTGAATCTTGAATCTTGAAAAATTTAATCATCTATTAATAACTCCGTGATCTAAAAAAGCAAATGCTGATTATAGTAGCGGCTTTTTGAGGAAAAGCAAATTTTTTCTGTAAATGTCGATGCAGGCCGGGAATTATCGCTTTGCGCCGACACTGATCACATCAAATTTGACAATATGTTATTTAATTGTAAAAATATACGGCTATTTTTTTAATAGCGGGCTATTAGAAACTTTGCACGGAGGTCGAGTTGGACGCGTTCCCTACATTTCAAGTAGTGGGAGTTATTATCTGCATTATCATGAGTGCCTACTTCAGCGGCACGGAAACAGCCTTGACAGCACTTTCGGAAGTCAAATCGGAGATAATGAAAGATAAGTATCCTTTTGTTGCGCCGGTTCTTAAAAAATGGAAAGAGAATCCGAGCCTTATTCTTTCGTCACTTCTTGTCGGAAACAACATCGTGAACATTCTCGGCGCGGTTCTGGCGGGAAAGATCGCATCGTTCGCACTTGCGAGCCACGGTCAGGCTGTGGCTGACGCTGTTGCGGTCGCGGCAATGACTCTTTTTGTTCTTATTTTCGGCGAAGTGACCCCGAAGACTTTCGCGAAACTTATGCCTGAGCGCTGGCTTTTCCCGGCACTTCTACTTTTCAGGATCTTCAGCTGGATCCTTCTTCCGTTCGCATTCGTTCTATCGAAATTCGCAGGCTGGGTCGTCAGATTCATGGGCGGAGAAAGCGAATACTCCGAAATGACGCAGAACGAGATCGAATACATGATCCAGAAAGGAAGCGACGAAGGTGTTTTCGAGCAGGAAGAGCAGGGCGAGCTTCTTACAAGCGTGATCGAGTTCAAAGATACTCTCGTCAAGGAGATAATGACTCCGAGAACCGACTCCAATTTCCTCGAAGTCGATACGACGATCGCCGAAGCTATGGAAAAAATTGAAGAGTGGGGGCACAGCAGGATCCCGGTTTATGAGGATTCTGTCGACAACATCAAGGGGATCCTCTATGTCAAAGACCTTGCGATGCTCATCACGAAAGACAAGTCAGTTCTTGATGACAACATTCTTTCAGTTGCGAGAAAAGGGGTTTTCTATGTTCCTGAAACCCAGAAAATCAACGAAACTTTAAAGAAAATGAGGGCGGAAGGAAACCATCTCGGCATCGTTGTCGACGAATTCGGCGGAACTTCCGGTATAATCACCCTTGAAGATGTCCTTGAAGAACTTGTAGGCGAGATACGCGACGAAAACGACAAGGATGAGAAACAGTTCGAAAAGATTGATGAAAATGTCATTCTTGTCGATGCCCACATTTCAATAAGCGACCTCGAAGAAGAACTTGACATCAAAATTCCGGATGACGGCGAATACAACAGTCTCGGCGGTTTTATTGTCAGCGAAGTAGGCGAAGTGCCGCAGACGGGTTTTGTTCTCAACTATGAAAATTACGAGTTCAAAGTAGTGGAAAGCAACGAAAAAAATATTCTGAAAGTCGAAATCAGGATCCTTGACGTCAAAAACGAATCGGAAGAATCCGAAAAATCTTAATCAACGAAAAGAAGCGAGCATCCTGAATCTCCGCCTTCTTCCTGATTTTCTTCGGGTTTGAGGCGGCAGTCAGGGTTGTCTTCCTTGCAGGAATATATGAAGTTGTCGGTTTTGACTGTGGTTCCTTCAATTTTTTGTTTGTTTTTCAATGCGACATCCGATTCCGAGATATAGAAGTAAGTGTTCTGATCATTGTAGAAATTCAGAGCCGCTTTTATGGTAAGAAATGTTTCTTCGCTCTGATTCATGGCAATTTTTCCGGACGGAATCTGGAATGTTACAGACTGCTGCGGTTCTGTAAAATCAGAAAGTTCAGCAACCATAGTGTCGCCTTTACCGTCGTTGTTCGAGTCAATGTAGAGCGATATCTTTTCGACTCCGTTGCCGAAAGCGACTTTGTTGCCGTCAAGTTTTACTGTCAGACCTGTGAGTTCGTTTGCGCCGTCCAGAGCTTTAAGTCTGAGGTGCATGATTTCGTATTCGCCGTTGATTTCTCTCCAGGATGGAGCTGCCGGAAAATGTCTGCCTGAAGCAAAAAGGAAGTAGCCGCTTTGAGGTTCGAATGTGAAAGATGGGAAATTATTGATATCTTTTGATGCTGAAACTTCGGCATCGCTGGAGTAAGTTTTTGTTTTTATATAATCTTTGTTACCCTGGATCCTGATATTGAACCTGTCGTTCGGCAGATCTTTGTCGGCCGATACCGTGCCTACGATCAGAAAATTCTCGGTCTGATTCGTTTTGAAGGCTGTGTAACGCTGGTCGAGTTCGAAGCTCATTCCGTAACCTTCAACTTTACCTTCTGCGAGGACCTTTTCCGAACTGTCGGCGACTGCATTTCCGTTTTCGTCGTAAATCAGCTTGAAATTTTCAAAATGGATCTGGCTCGAAGCTGAGATGTCTACTAAAATATCCGTTATAAAATAAATTTTACCGTTATCGCCTCCGGCTTTTACGGCAAGTTGCCCGAGAACAAGGTCTTTGCTTGGATTCGGAATGAAAATCGTTCCTGAACCGCGGCTGTTAGGATTGTTTTCGCCTTTGTCAAGGTAAAGAACTGTATAATCGACGACTTTGTCCTTTGCCATCATGCAGGTGTTTGAACTGGAATTGCAGGAAGTTCCTTCCGGACATTCCGAATTGTCCGAGCACGGCCACGGAAATTCAGCAAAAAGCGATGCGTTGAACATCGAAAAAATGAGGATAAAAAGCAGTTTTTTCATAAAAATCTCCATTCGAAACAAAAAAACGGGCGATACTACATGCAGGGTCTGGTTTTGTCAAAAAAAGAGGATATCGAAATAAAAAGATGAATTTTTGTTTTTTTTGTTTTTATGCTACAATAATCGGCTTTTTGTTTCAGACGGAGAAAAAGATGGCTGAAGGAATTTTAAGAAGAGATCCTCTTAATAAGATATGGGTCGTTTTCGCGCCGGAAAAAGTGAATACTATCGTTGCGGGAAGTTCGGAAAATGAGACAAGGTTCGATATGGATCCTTTTATTCCGGGGCTGGAGTACGCTACCGGACCGGATATTCTGCGCAGTTCGGATCCGCTTTATTCTGCCGGCGGATGGTCGTCGCGTGTTTTTCCTGCGAAAAATCCGGTTCTCAGAGTCGAAAACGATAAAAACAGCAGAGGCCACGGTCTTTACGATTCGATGTCGCGTCTTGGAGCCCATGAAGTCGTTGTAGAAACTCCTAAAAGCGGAGTCAGCGCGGATCAGCTTTCGGTTGAAGAAATCGCCGATGCAGTGAAAATAATATTCGACCGTATAGCAGATCTCAGGAAAGACATCCGTTTCCGCTATATTTCCGTGACAAAAAGCAGGGGAGCCGCAGCCGGCGGGATGATAAACCACAACTATTCGGAAATAAAGGCTTTTCCCTTCGTTCCGACTTTTGTCAGGATGAAAATCGACAACTGCATTGAATATTACCGTCTGCATGAACGATGCCTTCTGTGCGACATGCTGGATCAGGAGATCTGTGAAAGGAAGAGGATCGTCTGCGAAAACGACCGTTTTATGGCGTTCTGTCCTTATGCAAGCCGTTTTCCGTTCGAAATAATGGTCCTTCCGAAAAAACACGGGAGAATTCTTAGCGAAAATCCGAAAGCGGCGATCTCTGATTTCGCCAGAATACTGAAAACAGTGCTCGCCAAACTCAGAACAGGGCTCAATTCTCCGGCTTACAACATGGTGTTCAATTATCTTCCGGTAAACAGCGGGAGTGAAGCTGAAGCGGAAAGTCTTGCATATCACTGGCATCTTGAGATCATTCCGCGCATCAGCGTGATAACGGCCGACAATCTGGAAAACGGTATTTTCGTCAATCCGACTTTGCCGGAAGATGCCGCCGGATTTTTGAGAAATATAATGGAGTAAGATATGAACTATTCAATAATTCCGGCCGCAGGGCTTGCGACACGTTTCCTTCCGGCATCCAAATGTATTCCAAAGGAGCTTTTTCCTGTCCTTGACAAGCCTGTGATCCAGTACATTGTCGAGGAATCGGTCGAAGCCGGTGCTACAAACGTGGTTTTTGTATCCGGTAACGGCAAAGAGGCGATCCTCGACCATTTTGACAAGATAAACCCTAAATTTTCGGTAGGAAAACTCGGGAATTCAGTCCGTGAGAAAGTAGAGGCTCTTGACGATATGATAGAGGTCATCTCGGTGCGGCAGAAACTGCCTTTGGGCTTGGGGCATGCTGTAATGAAAGGGACTCTGGCCGTTCCTGAAGATGCCTCGTTTGCAGTTATGCTTCCAGACATGCTTATTTTTTCCGACGGTGGCTCCAGCGTGATGCAGCGGATGAATGAGATCCACGAAAAATACGGATGCTCTGTCGTCGCGCTCAAGGAAGTTCCTGCGGAAATGCGGGGGCTTTACGGAATTGCCGAAGGAACAAGGCTTTCTGACGATACGATCGAAATAAAAAGGCTTGTCGAAAAACCGGCCGAAGGCGAAACTTCGTCGAATCTCGCAGTGATCGGAAGGTATATTTTTACGCCGAAGATCGCCGCTCTTCTGCGTGATGTCAAACCTGGTAAAGGCGGCGAAATCCAGCTTACCGATGCTATTACGGCTCTTCTTTCCGAAGAAAAGGTGCTGGGATTCGTTATTGATGAGAAAACCCATGTTTTCGACACAGGAAACATGGAAGGTTTTGCTCTCGCCAATGTTTTTGCAGCTCTTAGGCGTGTTCCTGATTTCTCGAATAAAATTAAAGAATTGATTTGATGGCTGTGGAGAAATTTATGAAGAAAAAATTGTTCTGCTGTTCGCTCGGATGTCCGAAAAACAGGGTCGATTCCGAAGTCGTCATAGCACAGTTTGTCGATAAAGGCTGGGAAGTCGCCGAAACTTCCGGCAAAGCCGATTTAGTCATTCTCAACACATGCAGTTTCATAAACGATGCAAGGGAAGAGTCTGTGAATTCGTTTTTCGAGCTTCACGCCAGTCTGAAAAAAGGGGCAAAGATAGCCGTTATGGGATGTCTGCCGCAGCTTTACCCGAATCTTGGCGATATGTTGCCGGAAGCCGATTTCATTTTCGGTGTCAACGACCTTCCGCATGTCGCAAAAATCGTTACGGAACACTGGAACGACGGTTTCAGAGGAAAAAGCGAAGCATCTGAATTTCTTTACACCGCATCAATGGGACGCGTTCTCACTTATTCGCCCTGGACGGCTTACCTCAAGATCGCGGACGGCTGCAACAACTTCTGCTCATACTGCTCGATCCCTCATATCCGCGGAAGATACCGTGAACGCCAGCTGAAAGATATTCTTGCGGAAGCTGAAAACTTAATAAAAACAGGCGTTAAGGAAATCGTTGTCATCGCTCAGGATACTACGCAGTACGGCTCGAAAACCAATTCGTCGCTAAAGCAGCTTATCCGTTCGCTGAACGCGCTGAAAGGAAATTTCAAGTTCAGGGTGATGTATCTGTATCCGTCCGGAATCGACAGAGAACTTCTTGAAATAATTAGAGATTCAAAGAAGATGTATAACTATCTTGAAGTTCCTCTCCAGCATGTTTCCGACACAGTTCTGAAGGCGATGAACAGGCGTTATGCCGAGAAAGATATTTATAATCTGATCAGCATGATCAAGGAAGTCTTCGGCGAAAACTATCTTCTCAGAACTACTGTGATTTCATCGTTCCCCGCAGAGAAAAAAGAGGATCACGAACTTCTGAAAACATTCATTGAAAAAGGCTTTTTCGATTACATCGGAGCTTTCAAATATTCGAAAGAAGAGTCGTCGGCTTCCTACAAAATGCGTGCCGTTCCCGCAAAAACAGCCGATGCGCGTTTTGCCGAAATCGAAAAGGCGGCGCACGAATGCATGGAAAAGCGCCTTGACCGCTTTGTCGGCAAAGAAGTCGAAGTCCTTTACGAAGGGATCGACCCAGAACTCAAAGTTCCTGTCGGAAGATCATGGAACCAGGCGCCTGAAATCGACGGGATCACGATAATCACCAATCTGGAAAGCGAAAAAGCTGGAACTATCCTCAAATGCAGGATCGTTTCAAGGGAAGGCACTGATTTTATTGCTGATATTATTAAATGATCTAAACTTTGCAGGTGTTTCGCGGAGTTTTTTTTATTGAATTTTTTTAGTCGTCTCAATGATTTACTACCTTTCGAAAAGTTCAATCGGTTTTCCTCCTGTCGAAAATGCCGAGCCTGACGGTTTTCTGGCAATCGGCGGCGATCTGAGGCCGGAAAGGCTTCTTCTTGCTTACAAATCGGGGATTTTTCCCTGGTATTCCGAAGAAAGCAGGATCTCGTATCAGGGAAGCAAGATCCTCTGGTGGTCGCCTGATCCGCGCTTTGTCCTTTTTCCCGAAAAACTCCATGTTTCGAAAAGCATGAAAAAAGTTCTCAAATCAGGTGAATTCACGGTTACCGTCAACACCGCTTTCCCGCAGGTCATAAGCCGCTGCCGCCACGAAGTAAGGGTCCATCAGGAAGGGACGTGGATCACTGACGACATGGAAAAGGCCTACAACCGCCTTCACGTCCTGGGCTATGCAGTTAGCGTCGAAAGCTGGCTTACCGGTACTGACATCCTTGCAGGCGGGCTTTACGGCGTGATGATAGGTAAGGCTTTTTTCGGCGAAAGCATGTTTTCGACTTATCCGAACGCATCAAAAGCCGCTTTCATAACTTTTGTCGGCAAACTTCGCGAGATCGGCTGTCCCGTAATCGACTGCCAGGTCGAAACCGAGCATCTGAAGTCGCTCGGAGCCGAATTTATCCCGAGAAAAGAGTTCCTCGAAATTGTCCGTCGTGCGGCAGAGGCTGGGAGAGTAGATTTTTAGTGATTTTAGCAATAACCCCTTGTTTTCAAGTGTTTTTCTGCTATAATTCTCGGGTTTTTTGAGACGGAGGGGATAAAATGGATCTTAACGAGAAACAAAAAACAACTTACGAGGCTGTTTCGGCGCAGATAAAAGCGGCTCCGGAAGCTTGTCTGGACGAGATTTCGCACATAATCAGCTATGTCGTTTACCGCTATGAACAGCAGAATGAAGAATTTAACGAGGAAACCAAAGAGGCGATCCGCGAAGTCGAGGAAATGGAAAAAGATCCTTCTCTAGGAAAAACCTACACCGATGTTGACCAGATGATGAAGGAGCTTCTGGCCTGATGTATGCAATAAGACCAACCAATAAATTCCGTCAGGATCTGAAACTCTGTCAAAAACGCGGCTACAATATGCAGGCAATAACCGATGTCATCAAAAAACTTGCCGCAGGAGAAACACTTCCGCCCAAAAACCGTGATCACGAACTCTCCGGAAATTACAAAGGTTTCCGGGAATGCCACATTCAACCTGACTGGCTGCTGATTTACCGTATAAACAATAATGATTTGATTCTGTTTTTATCACGGACGGGAACTCATTCTGATTTGTTTTAGGTCAGAGACTAAGAATTACATTTGACGGCTTCTTTCATTTTTTCAAGTGTTTCTGTATCATTCTTCCGCATCTCTGACACAGCGGACATAAGAAAAATACTCATTTTTATTTTTATCTAGGATACTAACCCAACCGGTTTGAAATAATACTCCCCAAGCTTTATCAGGATCGTCTGACTGAAGAGATGTAGACCAAAGAAAAATGTTGCCGTCACCTAATTTGCTGTAATTTCCTGTTGTTGAACATGAGAAACAATCACTATCTGTAAAACAGGTTGAAAATGACAAACAATTGTTTACATCGCTTACGTTGCACGAGCCGCCTGTTTCTGTTTCCGGGCAGTTTTTGATAAGCGTTCTTAATTCATCAATAGTAGGCAAATGCCAGTCGCTGAATCCACAATCTGTCAAATTGTTGCAATATTCCAAGGCTTCTTCATAAACTACTGTCTGAACAGATTTCGGGGACCAAATCTTATTGTCTATTTTATAACAGGATTTTTTGCA
>DBYC01000013.1 GCA_002310035.1 bacterium UBP6_UBA1196 | reverse complement strand
TCAGGCATTTCGATAACTGCATCGATCTCTTTGCCTGAATAATCCTGATAGTGATAAAGATTTCCGCCGAATGAATCTGCATAGATCCTAAGATCCCTTTCGCACATTGCCTCAAATAAAAAACCCAATGTATTCAAATCCTTGAGCAGAATTTCAGGGGTGGCGCGAAGAAGTGAACAAGCAAGAGAAGGATCTGCAAAATGGCGCTTTTCCTGCTGTTTCACACGGATTGAAGAGCGGATGTTTGAAGAAAACGGCATGATATTGTCGAAAAGGAAGAGCTTTTCAAAAACTTCCAGATATGCCGAAATAGTTCCTGTTTCCAACGAAGAATCATCTTTCTCCAAGATGTCTTTCTGCAAAGTTCTGAGTGAAACGACAGTGCTTTCGTTCCTCGCGAGAGAGCGGAGAAGTTTTCTCATTTTTGTCCGGTCGCGGTTTGCGGTTTCAATCCTTTCAATATCCTCGTCAAGAACTGCCTGAATATAGGATTCCGCCATAATCGAAGCCTGATTTACCTTGGCTCCGATATTACCGGGCCAGCCGCCGCGCAGAATGAGATAAATGATTTCGGACAGATCGACTTCGCCGGTGAGTTCGTTTGCGAATCTGCCGCTGCAAATGTCAAAAAGCGAAATTTTTCCGGAAGAATCTCCCGATTCGAACAAAGACATCGGACGCATTCTGAGGCGTACTATCCTCCCTGCACCGCTGTGCATTTTGCCTTCCCTGTTCGGTGTCGCGGAACCTGTCAGAATGAACTGACCTTTGAGCGCACGCTTGTCAACGACATTTCTCACCGCATCCCAAAGCGGCGGAACTTCCTGCCATTCGTCAATCAGTCGCGGCGTCTCGCCCTCAAGAACCGTGAGCGGCGAAATCTGTGCCAGAATCCTGTTCGAATAGTTTCCGGCAGGATCACCGATATAGACCGCGCTTTTGCTGTGATGCTCGGAAGTCCATGTTTTTCCGCACCATTTGCACCCTTCAATGCAGACCGCTCCGGCAGCTCCCAGATACTCCTCAACTTTTGCATCAACGATCCGTTCTTTGTAATTTTTTCTTTCCATCACAACCTCCGTAAAAGACTAAAGAAACATAACTCATCAATACAAATTTGTCAAGTCCATCAATACAAATTCAGGATTTTCAACCACACAAATTCTGTATTTCCATCAATACAAATTTGGGACTTTTATATGATTTCTGCGGGTTTTGGGGAAAATTACATTTCGTAGCCATTGTGTGGTGCGGTTTTGCAAAAGCTTCAACGCTTTTTATACGACTTTTGCAAGTTTTTTGATAACTCGAAACTTGTGTCGAGAAATTTTTTCGCTTTTATTGAGCTAATCACGAACCTAAAACAAGTTCTCTCCTGCTGTTTACAAAATTTTCCAGAATCACAGCTTTTGTGCGGTATAATTTAAAAAACTGTTTCAGCCACTGGTGCGGATGAAGGGTTTTTATCAAAATCCTAAACGAATTTGCCTTTGAGGAATACGCCAGATATGAGGTAAGAACTGAACGTAATTGTGATAACATGCCAATTTTGTTGGCATTTTCCGTAGAGACGTTTCCTGAAACGTCTCCTGAAAAGAACCGTGGAATCCGTAAATGAGACGTTTCGTGAAACGTCTCTACCAACCGAACCCATGCCCGCCTCTCTCAACCGGCGGACGCAAACCAGCGCGTTCCGCGCAAAAATGCGGTCTCTGGCAACCTGCCTCTACCTGACACAACGAACATAGAGGCTGGCCGACTTATAGTGGTCGGGCACACCCCCATAAATGAAATTCACGTACCATGCGAGATCTGGACTACCTGAAAGAGTAGAGGAAGACCAAAGCCAGACACCGTCAGGATCACCTAATTTGCTGTAATATCCGCCGTTGTTGCTTCTATCATCACAATAGCAGGAACCTCTCGGTTCCCAACAACTACTTGACAGACACCCGCTTCTTTCACTCACTTTGCACTGACCGCCTGTTTCGGTTTTATAGCAGTTTTTAATGGTTGTCCTGAGTTCGTCAATATTCGGCAGTCTCCAGTCGGTATAACCGCCTTCCGATAGATTTTCGCAGTACTGCTTCGCGCTGCTCCAGTTCATTGTGTTGGATGAACGGTCTGACCAGATCAAACTGCCTATTTTTCTCCCTTTCAGGTATGCCGCCTGTCTTTCCTGTTCTTCCTTTTCCTTAGCTCTCTTCAGTCCTTTTATCTCCGCTTTCGCTTTGAAGGCACATTTTCCCTGCGACTGATGTTTCAAATATAGTTCCCATGCCTCTATTGATTTGTTTTTTTCAGCGTGGTCGCATGCCATTTTGTCTATCGTCTCATGCGCCAGTTCCGCACATCCGCCATTCGGAAAATCCTCAAGATACTGATTCCACACAGATATTGTGGCTTTCTGTTTCGCATAGTTGCAGGCGATTTCATCCTGAGAGTTCTTGGGTTTGCTTTCTTTCTGCCTTTCTTTACCGGCAATCTGCGCGACAATTGAGTTAATAGCCTCTTTCAATGACTTTTCAGAGCCGTCAAAAGTCGCTTCCGCTCCCTGTGTCGTAGCCTCTTTTTCAAGGTCTATGAGTTCCGATGTAATTGTGTATGTGCCACCGAAAAAAGTGATGGTAGTTCTCAAAATCGTGTCTGCCGACAACGCCTGTCCCAGCGGAATCTGGCAGTTCTTGTCATTGCAGGCTTTATATGATTCTTTCTTCATTTCTTTGATCATCGCGTTTTCCTGACGCTCTTTGGCTATAACGATGAATTTGTTTGAAGCGACGAACTTGCTGCGGATCTGTTCAGTTGCAACGGAAAGCATCTTTTTGGAAAGTTTTCCGCTTAAATCTTCAAATTCCATAACCGCAAGTTTCAGCTTTTCGTCTTCATCAGCAAGCAAACAAAAGACTGTTGCCAGAAACAACAGAAAAACAACGATTTTTTTCATTTTTTGACACCTCAATATTTTTATAACATTGGAGACCATGAAGGTGTCAGCACTTCGCCTTCACCCGAATAAACCTCGATCTGTTTTGTTCCGCTTACATTTGAAAGAAAAAGTCTGCTTTTACCGTTTCTGTTTGAAGAGAAACCGATAACCTTGCCGTCGGGCGAGAATGTCGGAGATTCGTTTTTTCCCTGATTCTGCGTAAGTCTGCTGATCTGCCTCGTTGCAAGATCGATTATAAAAAGATCGAACTGGTACTTCTCACCACGACCGCTGAACGCAACTTTTGTGCCGTCGGGACTGTATTCGGGATCCTGGTTGTAATTTCCCTGATTCGTAAGCCTTTCGACTGTGAGATCAGTCAAATTCATTTTGTAGATTTGCGGATTTCCCGTTCTGTTGGAGACAAAAACCATTTCCTGACCGTTCGGACTTATCCCCGGAGCTGTATCAGTCCCTGCGTCAACAGTGAGTCTTTTAAGTTCATTCGTAGACGTATCCAATGAATATATTTCGGAATTTCCGTCTTTTGAAAGACAGAGTGCTATCGTTTTGTTGTCAGGATAGGCACTCGCAGAAACATTGAGTCCGTCATAGGCCGAAACAATCTTTATCTGAGTCGTTTTGACATCTATCGAATAAAGGTTGGGATTGTTTTTTTCCTGGCTCGTGAAGAATATCTTCTGTCCGTCAGCTGACCATTCGGGAAGAAGGATTGTTTTCGATGTGGAATAAAGTTCCTTTCTGCCCGAACCGTCGAAATTCGTGACTACGAGCGAGTATTTTTCACCAGTTTTTTCGACGAACGCGATTTTCGAGAACATGAATTTCATCTCTTCGCCTGAGAGAAGTTTGATGACTTCTGCTGCAAAGCGGAAAACCGACTTCTTCGCATGAGCAGCCTTCGAGCTGTACTTTTTCTGAATGAGCGCTTTTCCCTTCGCGACATCGAAAAACGCAAGCTCGAGCTCTACATCGTCTTTACCCCTTATCGTTCCTTTGATGAGACCGTTGGCACCGACATCAAGCCACGCTTTGAAGTTAACCGCTTTGAATGCCGTTTCGGGTTTTTCAAGAAACGAATTTTTATCTAGGACTTTAAAATATCCCGTAATATCAAGTACTTTTTCTATAGCAGAAGAAATTTCCGAAGCGTGTGCCGCATCAGCTCCGTCAAGAACCGCAAGCGGGGAAACAGCCATGTTGTACTCGGCAACAGCACCGTCATTCGGAATTTCATATTTTACAGCTTCTGCCACAGTCTTTTTTTCCTGCTCATCTATTTCCTTTTTTAACTTTCTGATGTTACCTTTCGCTTCAAAAGAACACTCTCCATCAGGAAATGAATCAAGATAATCCTGCCATGCGTCAACTGAATTTTCATTTTTGGCGTATTCACAAGCTTTGGCATCGCGTATTGAGCTGTTGTTCGAACCCGAAATTCCTGAATTTGAAACAGAATTTCCGCCATTCCCAGATTTTTTTTGGCGTTTTAATTTAAGAATAGCCATATCTGCTTCCATGGAAACAGCACAGACTCCATTCGGATGTCGTTCTAAATATTTTTCCCAGTCTTCAACTGTGTTGCGCTCCTTGGCAAGTTCACAACCCATTTTGTCGAGTTCTCTATCTGCTTCTTCAATGCAGATACCGTTTGAATATCTCTTTTTGTAGGCAATCCAGCCAGTCGGTTCGCGGAGTGATCTAGCCCTTTCACACGCAAACTGGTCATCCGATTTTTTCGGGCGTTGAGGTATAAATTCTTCCTCATTCCCCATAAGCTGGTCTACGATTGTCCGCAACGCTTCTCTCAGCGATTCCTGAGTGCCGTCAAAATCAGCCGTTCCGACCATGCTGTTTTCATCGTCGAATATCTCACGCTCAAGATCTATAAGCTCCGATGTAACAGTATATTTCCTGCCAAAAGGAACTATCGTCGTGTAAAGAATCTTGTCGGCGGAAACTCCCATGCCGGTCGCTATTTTGTAAACCTGATTTCTGTCAAGCCTGGTCGATTCTTTCTTCATCTTTTTGATTATCGCTTCCTGCTCGCTGTCGGAAAGAATGATGAATTTGTTTCTGACCTGTTTTCTGAAATAGATGCTCAATACTTTTCTTTCAGCCTGCATCTGTGCTTTGGTGAGTTTTTTGCTCAGTGTGCCGCTGTTGTCCTCAAAATCAAGAATCGCAATCCGCGGTTTTTCCGCAAACAGCTGAAACGAAACAAAAAGCAAAAACAAGGCAGCGATTTTTTTCATATTTATCTCCTGTTACAAAAACAACCGAGTTTTAAACAAAAAAACGCAAAATTATAGGTATTATTAAAAACAAGGCAATTTTTAATTATCACACCAGTTTTCTCATACTTTCAGGCATTTAACCTTATATTTAGCCGGATTACAACCCAACAACTTTCTGATTTTTACCAAGCTTACAGGAATATAGTCCTACCAATCCAACACAAGTTCTTTCCGCTTGTTTGCAAAATCTTCCAGAATTTCCGCTTTTGTCCTGTATAATTTGAAGAATTGTTTCAGCCACTGGTGCGGATGCAGGGTTTTCAGCACGATTTTGAACGAATTCGCTTTTGATGAATAGGCTAAATACGAGTTGAGAACAGAACGCAATTGTGATAACATGCCAATTTTGTTGGCATTTTCCGTAGAGACGTTTCCTGAAACGTCTCCTGAAAAGAACCGTGGAATCCGTAAATGAGACGTTTCGGAAACGTCTCTACCAACCGAAACCATGCCCGCCTCTCGCAACCGGCGGACGCAAACCAGCGCGTTCCGCGCAAAAATGCGGTCTCGGGTGAACTGCCTCTACCTGACACAACGAACATGGTTAGAGTCATCGTCGGACTTCCTGCGGCTATCCACACGACCATAGTAGAAATTCACGCGCCATGCGGAACCTGTACGATCTGATCGAGTAGAGGAAGACCAAAGCATCGCAGTATCACCAAGTTTGCTGTACTTATCACTAAATTCAAACTCACAACCCTTGCAGGCATCATTTTTGTAATCATCAAAAGATAAATAACTGTCCGTAACAACGCACGAACCACTAAACTGAGTTGCCGAACAATTTTGAATAAGCGTCCTGAGTTCACTGATTGTCGGCAGTCTCCAGTCGTCAAAACCGCCTTCCGTCAGGTCTTCACAGTACTGCTTTGCACTGCTCCAGTTCATTCCATTGGATGAACGGTCTGACCATATCAAATTGCCGATTTTTCTGCCTTTCAGATATGCAGCCTGTCTTTCCTTTTCTTCACGCTCCTTTTTCAGCTTTCTGATGTTGCCTTTCGCTTCAAAAGAACAATCACCATCCGGAAATGAATCAAGATAATCCTGCCATGCCTCAACCGAATTTTCATTTTTTGCATATTCGCACGCTTTGGCATCACGTGTTGAGCCGTTGTTTGAACCCGAAAAACTTTGAGTTGCCACTGATTTTTCTCCGCTTTCAGGCATTGAGATGTTACCGAACATCTGAGAAAGAAGATCATAAACCGCCGAGGCGATTTCCGTTTTCAGTTTTTTTCTGTCTCCGCTCAAATTTTTTGTCGCAGCCGCCATCGTGCAGCTCTTTTCAACGGATGAGAGTTTCAAAACAAGATCCCCGTCCTGTTTCGTGACTTTCAAAATCGAATTGGCGGCTATTTCTTTGCCGAGTTCGCATTTCAAACCTTCGTCATAATTGAGCTGATGGCTTTTCTTTTTTGCCGCCAAAAGAGTTTGTCTGTCCGACTCATCCGAGACAAGTTCGATTTTCGAATTCATAATCAAGGCCTCTTCAACCATCGGAACAAGATTTTTACTGCTTTTGTCAGCATCGATAGCGACCCTCGGAATGTGCTTGAAATACTCTTTTATCGCTTTTTCAACATCATTGACATGACCGAGTTTTACCAGCGGATCGTTGTTGTGCCAGCTGTAGAGAAAGGCTTGCGGAAAATCCTTTACACCCCAGGAACCGGCAATTTCCATATCTTCATCGCACACCATTTTATCGGGTCGCCAGTCTCTTACATTACAGGTTCCGTCATCGCGCTGAGGTGCGACAACGATAAGTTTGAGAGCATCACCGTATTCTTTTTTAAGTTTTTTCCAAACAGGAATAGCCGCATCGCAAGGCGGACATCCTGTCGTGTAAAAGTCGATTGCGACCAGTTTTACACCGGGTTTCCTCAGTTCTCCCTTGATTGCGGTTTCATTAAATTTACTTCTTGCTGAAATCGTGCCTAAAACCAGCAGAAGCAGCAGAAAAACAACGATTTTTCTCATTTTATCTCCTTTTATATCGCTTCAAGCAGGAAGTAGTGGATCTCCCAGCAGTCGGCTATCTGCTTCTTTTCCCACTTGGTTTTTATGGGTCTGTCGTCGCCGCCGTAAGGGAGACGCTTGAAGAATGCGCCGGTTTCAGCGATTTCCTTTTCCATAAATTCGGCGTATTCCGGATGATCGGTAGCGATGAAGAGTTTTCCCCCTTTTTTGAGACGGTTTCTCAGCATGATGAGGTTTTCAAAGCGGACAGTCCTGAATTTGTGGTGTTTTTTCTTGGGCCAAGGATCGGGAAAGTAGATGTGGATCGCATCAAGTGAATAAAACGGCACGAGTTCGCGCATAACCGCGATCGCTTCAAAGCAGACGATGCGGACGTTATCCTGTTGCAGTCTTCTCTTCAGATTTTTTTCGCCGCGCAGAAAGAATTTTCGGCTGTATTCCAGGCCGAGAAAGCCGGTGTCGGGCTTTGAATTGGCGTATTCGCTTAAAAAGTGACCGCTGCAGAAACCGATCTCAACTTCAACGCGCTCTTTGCCGAAAAGTTCTTTGAAATCAAAGGGCTGGAAGGCAAATTTCTCAAGCGGAATCTCTATCTCGGAGCTAATCATTTCTGTCGCTCTCTTCGTAGATTTCGATGTCGGGAAGGTTTCTGTATTTCTGATCAAGATCGAGACCGTAGCCCACGATGAATTCGTTTCTTATGTCAAAACCGAGGTAATCGACTTTGACGCGGCCTCTATTGACCTCTTTTTTCTCGAAAAGTGAGCAGATTTTTACCGATTCGGGATGAACTTTTTCAAGTTCCTTGAGGAAAAAAGAAAGTGTCGTTCCGGTATCAACGATGTCTTCGACGATAAGCAGGTTGCGTCCTTCGAAACGTTTAAGTTCGCCCTGATCCATCGAGACGCTGCCGCTGCTTTTGGTTCCTTTGTAGCTCGAAAGCCTGATGCAGTCGAGCTCGACTTTGTGCGATTTTATCTCTCTGAAAAGATCGGCACCGAAAAGCGTGCTTCCTTTAAGAATGATGAGGAAAGTGAACTCTTTTCCCGCATAATCTTCAGTGATCTGTTTTCCGAGTTCTTTGACTCTTTTCCTTAGTTCTTCCGCACTGATAAGCGTTTTCATATCAAACCCCGATAGTAAATGAATATTGCAATAGCGACCAAAATCGCAATAAAAACCAATATTTTAACAACTACGCCTGATTTTTTCCGCTCAGGTTCGTTATGCTCATCCGGTTTTTGAACCGGACTTTTCTCTTCATCTTTTTTGCCGATATCGGCAATATTTTTATTTTCTTCAACAATTTCAGGAGTTTCGACTTCAATTTTACAAGAGTTCAGCATATTTTCGATAGATAAAACCGAAAACTCAAAAAGTTGCTTCAGATAAGCTGCCGTAAGCTTTCTGTCGCCGTCGCAGGCATCAATGATCTCGCTGATCCTGCTGCCGTATTCGCCGATGTTTTTTATCACAAAACCGATATCGTCAGGCAGCTTATTGAGATTTTCGACAAAGTTTTCAAAATCGAGATAAACCACCGTGTCAAGCGGCGGCAGATTTTTCAGGATCTCAGAGTATTCTTTGAACCATGTTACTGATTTTTCTATAATTTTTTTCTGCGGAATGCAGATATTCCTTTCGACATCGACTTCGCCGTAATTAACAGAAAAAGTTCCGTCCGGCCACGAAAGAATTTTGTAAAGTTCCTCCATTCCGTCACTGTTGCCGCTTCCTGCGACTTCGACACGGACAATGCTGCCGTTATCACAGAAAATCGTACCGTTTTTGTCTGCCGAAGAGAAAAATTCAACTTCCCCTGAAGACTTGTTTTCGAGCATAATGCTTATAATGTTCAGTACCGAAATGTCGGAAATGTCGCCTTCAAGCGTGTTTTCATCTTCTTCAGGGACGCTTTTAGACTCGCAGCCGCCCAAAATTTCTTTCAGACTTTCAGCAAAATCCTCGACAAAAAGCGGCTTTGCGAAAACCGCTTCCGCGCCGAGACTCAAAGCGAGGATTTTTTTCTCGACATCCCTTGACGAAGAGAGAAAAACAAACGGGATATGGGCGGTTTCAGGATTCATTTTCAGCCTTTTCACCAAATCTATTCCGTCCTGACCCGGCAGAATCATTTCGGAAACTATAAGATCGGGCTTAACCTGCGGGATCGCATCCAGTGCCTCGGCTGAATTTCCTAAAGCGACGACATCGAAACCTGTCTGACGCAGCTTCAGCCTTAAAATTGAAGCGACCTGTTCATCTGAATCAACGACAAGAATTTTTTTCAACAAAACCACCCGAAGCAAAAATTCACAATATTTTAATTGTTGACGGAAGTTTGTCAAAAAGTTACGGAAAAATCTTATGAATCAGGTTTTTTGAATGTTTTTACCCAAAAGAGGTGTTATTCAGATTCTTCAGTCAGTTTTGACCAGTAGAAACCGTTGCAGCCTGCGCTGAGGTCGGTCCTTTCGGCAGTGGTTACTGCTTCCGCAGCTTCAGCAGTCACTGCATCGTAAGTAATCTGGCAATAATAAAGCTCGTCGTCTTTTTCAGTGTAGTCGAATCTGCTCCAAAGTCCCGGATTCCACTGGTTGCTTCCCGCATTGTATGCGATCATGAAGTTGTTTTCCTTGTCGTATTTTGTGAAGTGGAAAACTGAGTCACCCATTATCCAATCTGAATTGGAAATCGTGTGAGTTGTGTAACCGTCCGTATATTTTCCAGCAATTTCAATTTCGAATTCTTTTTTTGCCATCTCGTTGATTACTGCGACAGCGTCAAGGTCAAAACCTGCGCTTTGTTCGGTCGGATATGGATCGTAAACCGGGTCGCCGATGGAATCGAGCTGCTTGCCGTCGCCGATGACATCGACGATTTTCACATGGGTAATTGCTTTGAGATCAACTGTTCCGTCAACGACTTCAGGTTTTCCTGCAAGTTCAGCGAGGTCGAACATCGTGCCGACGCCCTGTTTGAATTTGCCTGCGAATCCCCAGATAAGGCGCGCGTCGTGTCCGCCGAAAGAGGTCACTTCTTCACTTCCGAGGTAGTAGTTGTCAAAAGAGACAAAGTTTTTGCCGTCGCTGCTGACTTCGACTGTTCCGAGTTCAAGGAATGTATCGCTGATGCTGTTTTCGAAAACCGCGAAATCGGCTCCATCTTCGTCAACGATCGGTCTGTCGAAAGTAAGAACTATGCTGCCGCCGTCACCAAGAACGACGACATCATAAGAATCTCCGACAGCTTTGCCGAGTGCTTTTTCGGGAGTTTTCCAGTTTTCGTTAACATTTGCACCGACAGTGTAATCTTTGTAGCCGGTTGCCCACGCGACGATCTTTTCATCGTCTTTGTCGATGCCTTCTTCAACAACTTCAATGAGTTCAGTCCACCCGAATCCTGCACAGCCTGCTTTAAGATCAGTTTTGTCGGCAGTTGTAACCGCAAGAGCGTCTGCTTCAGTCTCTTTGTCAAAAGCAATCTGACAGAAATAAATTTTGTCGCCTTTTCCGAAGAAATCGAATCTGCTCCATTTTTCAGGATTCCATGCGTTATTTTCATCGTTCTGAGCGATTATGAAATCTTTTTCAAATGTTTTGATATGGAAAAGAGCATCGCCGTCTTTCGAAGGATCGAACCAGGCTGTTTTGGAAATGATGTGGCTTCCGCCCCAGTTGTCGGCGTATCTTCCGATAATATCGACATCCTTGATCTCATCATCATTTTCGCTTTCCGAATCACCTGAATCGGAATCGTCGTCACTCTCAGAATCACCTGAATCATCATCCGAATCTGCAGAATCGCCTGAATCGGCATCGTCTCCGCTTTCGGAATCACCGGAGTCCGGCTTTTCTGAATCAGGATTTTCCGGGGTAGTGTCTGCATTAGTGTCTGAGTCTGCGGCATCAGTGTCGTCAACAGAGTCAGTGTCGTCAGGGCCGTTTTCGTCGTTTTTGCCGCCGCCGCATGATACAGCAAAAACAAACACAAGGATAACCACAAGAAAAGATAAGGTTTTTTTCATTTTCTCCTCCATTTTGGAAAGGTGAATAATACTGGAAAAATTGTGAAAACCTCAGATCGCAATTTTTCCCTCCTCGGGGTACTCATTAACGTGATTTGAGCCTGTGTATCCGGCTTGGCTTAAAGCTTCACGGTTGCGGGACAGCATCGGATTTTCACCGATTTCCGCAGAAACAAATCGGCGAAATATAGACTTAAAAAACTGAAAAGCAAGATTGTTTTCTATTTTTCCGGAACAGCGGCGGAGAACTATTTTTCGATACCGGTTCTCGCCTCGACACCTTTCGTGTAGTAGTGCTTGATTTCCTTCATTTCGGTGACAAGATCAGCGAAATCGATAAGTTCCTGCGGCGCGTATCTGCCGGTGATGACGACTTCTACATGTTCCGCGCGGTTTCTGACAGCTTCGAGAAGTTCATCGACTGAAAAAAGTTTGTAGAAAAGGGCGATGTTCGCTTCGTCCATGATGACGACATCGTGTTTTCCTTCCTTCAAAATCCGGCTCATTTCCGCAAGACCGTCGCGGGCGATTTTTATATCGTGTTCTGTCGGAGCCTTGACGATGAAGCAGTCTGCACCATACTGTTTGATCTCAATATTCTTAATAAAATCAGGAACTTTAAGCTCGCTGTAAGGCATTCCCTTGACAAACTGGCCTATGAAAACTTTTTTGCCCGCCATAGCCGCTCTCAGAGCGAGTCCGAAAGAAGCCGTCGTTTTTCCTTTGCCGTTTCCGGTATAAACCTGAACATAACCAATGCTGCTTCCCATTTTAGTCTCCGATTATGAATTTTCCTTGATTTCATTGAGAGATTCACGCAAAACCGGCATCGCTTTAGCGATAGTCCGCTCTATTTTTTCGATGTCGGAAGCTTCTTTTATGGTGAATGAAATTTTAAAACTGTTTCCTTCCGCGAAATCTGGAAAAACGATTTCACCGCCTGTTTCAGCACGAAATTTGTTTTTAAGTTTCAAAAAGTTAGCCTGTTTTTTGCTCCAAAGCGGATAACGCAGGTTGTAAAGGCGGTTCATAAGCTCTTCGCCTTTTGTCCTTTCCGACATGTTTTCGTCTTCAAGAATTTTGAAAAGTCCTGTATTTTTAAAGATTTCTTCAAACGGTTTTCCTTCGCGCAGAGCTATTTCGCGGGTGTAGCGGATGAAATTTTTAAATGAATTTGCGTTAAGTGCCGCCTTTTCAAGGATTTTAAGCGAAATTTCAAGAAGTTCCGGTTCTCTTTTAAGCGATTCGGCGATTTTCACACCGATCCCGCGCTTTTCCAAAATAGACAGATCCATAATAATTCCACAAACTTATCTTGCAAAAGTTCTGACTTTCATGCTTTTCTGCTGATCTTTCATCATCTTGTTCTGAAGTCGCGTCAGTCCCTTTCTGTCAAGCATCAGCTGATACCACTGCTCGCCGTATTTATCCATTTTGAACTCTCTGTTGTTCTGGAAAGCGAGAAGATGTTCCTTGATTTTCGGGTTATCCGGCATGATTTTCGCCGCTTTTGTAAGTGTTTCAAGAGCTTTGTCACGGTTGCCGAGCTCCTCTTCGTAAAGATAGGCCACAACTGAGTAAACAAACGGATCCTTCTTGTTGAAACGAATGAGCAGATCGATGTTTTTGTCAATATTTTCAGTATTTTTATTCTTGATGCACCCGATTATGTACATCAAGTATCCCATCATTATCCTCGGATTGGAATTTTTGAGATATTTGAAAGCCTCGCCGAATTTTTTCTGCGAATAAATGATGATTCCGATCTGCGTGTCGATCTGCGCCTGAACCAGAAAAGCGTATTTGTTGTAGCGGTAGCCTTCTTTCAAAATTTCGATCGCACGGTCGAAATGCTGTTTCTGGATCTCAATGTTCGCAGCCATGAAAACAGCCTGCAACTTTTTCGAAAAAGTTCTCTGGAAAAAGATAAAAGCCGCCAAAAACGCGAAAATACCGAGGAAAATACCGAGTCCGATATAACCCAAAATGCCAAGAATCAAGCCGACTAAAATGGCGATCCCGAGAGAAATGAGTAAACTATACATAAAACACCTCCCAAAAAACTGCGTAAATCTAATTATATATCGGAGTATTTCAAGAAAAAACCCGAATTGTTGCATAAAAAACAGGAAAAGTTATCTTTCAGAGTTTTTTGTTTGTGGAGGAATTGATGAAAAAACTCTTTTTAACATTGCTTTTGATTTGCGCGGTCCTTTTTTCAGCATGTAAGAAAAAAGAGGAAAAGCCTGAAAAAGACAACGCGGATAACGGTCAGAACAATAAAGAAAGCATTTACAATGTCCAGATCGGAACTTCGATTTTCCGCGGACCGGAAGATGCGCCGGTCACGATCGTAAACTTTTCCGATTTCCAGTGCCCGTTCTCAAAACGCAGTGTCGATTTCATGGAAACGCTGCTCAAGCGTTACAACGGCAAAGTAAGATATGTCTTCAAGCACTTCCCGTTAAGTTTCCACAAAATGGCCAAACCCGCTTCCCATGCGGCTGTCGCGGCACAGAATCAGGGCAAATTCTGGGAATATTACGCAAAACTTTACAGCGATGTAAAAAATGTCACTGAAGAGAATCTTGTCGCTTACGCGAAAGAGCTCAAACTCGATATGGACAAGTTCAACAAAGACAGAACTTCTGCCGAGACTGCGGCAAAAGTCCAGGCTGACATCACTCAGGGCACACTTTTCGGAGTCCGCGGCACACCGACATTTTTTGTGAACGGCGTAATGGTCGTTGGCTCGAAAAATTCAAAAATGGAACAGGTGATCCTCAAACAGATCTCGGTCGGCGAACAGCTTAAGGCCAAAGGGATAAAAAATCCCTACAATGAAATCATAAAAGACGGCAAGAAAAAATTTATTCCGCCGAAAAGAGAGGCTCCGCCTATTTCACAGGACATCTACAAAGCCGAAATTCCCGCACATGCCCCGCTCTGGGGTGCTGAGGATGCGCCGGTCACGATAGTCCTTTTTGACGACTTTGAATGCCCTTTCTGTTCACAGCTTTATGAAACCTTTGAACAGTTGAAAGAGGATTATGCAGGCAAAATCAGAATCGCTTTCGTAAACCTCCCTCTTTCTTCTTTCCATAAAAAAGCGAAAGATGCCGCCTGCCTGGCTGCCGCAGCGCACAGACAAGGCAAATTCTGGGAAATGTACAGCTTCCTTTTCTCGAAGCAGAAAGAGTGGAACCGCACAGACGACTTCAAAGCGTGGATCGAAGAGCACAAAACGGAACTTCCCGCCGACTGGGAAACACTCAAAAAGGATATGGAAAGCAAAAACATTGAAAATATAGTGGCTGATGACATAAAAGCCGCATCGGCACTAGGTCTGCGCGGAACTCCGGCATCGTTCGTAAACGGCAGGTTCGTAAGCGGCGCGCTCCCGTTGGCATCATTCAAAAAACTGATCGACGAGGAACTTAAAAAAGCCGCAGAAAAAAGCTTGAAAGGCGACGAACTTTACCGGGAAATCATCAAGGACGGCAAACCTACAGTCGCGAAACGCAGCGGAAACAGAGAGAGAAAAGAAGATCCTGACAAAATCTATTCTGTAAAACTCAGCGGTAAAGAAGCCGTTAAAGGAAGCAGGAATCCGAAAGTCACGATCATTGAATTTTCCGATTTCCAGTGCCCGCACTGCGCAAAAGCTTACGCAACGGTAAACAGCGTGATCGAAAAACACAAAAACGATGTGAAACTCGTTTATAAAAACCTTCCTCTTGGCTTTCACGAACAGGCAAAACCGGCCGCGCTTTTCGCCCGTGCAGTAAAAAATCTCTATGGCGACGAAAAATTCTTTGAAGCAGCCGCTATCCTGTATTCAAGGCAGAAAGAGTGGAAAAACAATCACGAAGAGAAATTCGAATCCTACACAAAAGAACTGGGGCTTGACTGGACAAAAATCAAAGCTGAAGCAGCAAAACCTGAAACCGAAGCCGCAGTTTCCGAAGACATCAGGGAAGGCGGCAACCTCGATCTCCGCGGTGTCCCGGCGTTTTTCGTGAACGGCAGAAAAATATCGGGAGCAAGGCCGGCTGAAATTTTCGAGTCGATGATCGAATCGATAATCAAAGAAAAAAAATAACAGACCAAGGGAATATCGTTAAACGCCACATCGGATAAAACTCTTTCATTTTCCGAAATTTTCAGTAGAATACTTCGTTTTTTTGTATTGATGTTCCGTTTGAGGTGAGCAGTGGTTTTCAGCAGCCCGATTTTTTTGTTTATTTTCCTTCCCTTTGTATGGATTATCCATGCGATGCTTCCGGAAAAGTTCAGGAAGTCATTCCTTCTTTTCGCGAGCATTGTTTTTTATATGTACGGCGAAGGCTCTTTCGTCCTTTTGATGATTCTGACAATCCTGACAGCGTATGCTTCGATCAGATTCATCCAGTCACACGAAAAGCACCGGACAGCGGCGGCGATAACAGGGTCTCTCTTTTCGATAGGCATCCTGCTCGTGTTCAAATACTCGAATTTCTTTACGGAACAGCTCGCGGAACTGCTTTCTCTATTTCAGATAAAAATCACGCCGACAAATTTCCACCTGCCGCTCGGCATCTCGTTTTTCTCGTTTCAGGCGGTATCGTGCATCATCGATTTTTACAGAAAAAAGGACAAAACAGGCCGTATTTCCCTGCTTGACACCGCGCTTTACATCTCGTTTTTCCCGCAGCTTGTGGCCGGTCCTATAGTCCGTTACGACAATTTCATCCCGCAGCTCAAATACAGGGAGGTCCATTACGCAGCATTTCTTTACGGCTTGAAACGCTTCGCCTACGGTTTCGCGAAAAAAGTCCTTCTTTCCAACAACATCGCGATCGTCGTCGATAAAATATACGCCGCAGATCCGGAATCACTCAGCACTCCGGTAGCTTGGTCGGCATCGCTGCTTTTCTGCGTCCAGCTCTACTTTGATTTCTCGGGCTACTCCGACATGGCGATCGGTCTCGCAAGGATGTTCGGCATCAAAATTCCCGAGAACTTCAATTATCCTTTCGCGGCGACATCGCTTGGAAACATGTGGCGCAGATGGCACATTTCGCTTTCGACATGGTTCAGGGACTACCTCTACATCCCGCTAGGCGGCAGCAGGAAAGGCGAATTCAGGACGATCCTCAACATCTGGATAATCTTTCTTATCTGCGGACTCTGGCACGGGGCGGCATGGCACTACATTCTTTTCGGCTCGATTTCAGCTTTTTTCATAACGGTCGAACGGATTTTCAAAAAACACTGCTCGTTCCGGAACAGAATCCTGGCGCATATTTACACACTGTTTGTAGTGTTTCCGCCGTTTTTCATGTCGGTCAGAGCAAATTCTGTCCGCCATTTCCTGCAAATAACGCGGGCCATGTTCGTTCCGAATTTTTCTGGCCTGCAGTTTTCCCAGATTTTTGAGACAAAAACCCTGGTCGCCACTCTTGCAGGGCTGATATTCGGATTTCCTATATATAAAAAAATTGAAGCAAGATTCGGTGGTTCCGTCATTTTCAAATGCGGTGAGGCTCTGCTGTTGGCGGTTCTTTTTGCCATTGCGATAACCAGCAACTCAATGATTTTTTCAGAAATGTTCATCTACTTCAGATTTTAAATGAAACAGAACGGAAGAATTGACAGGATCAGAACTCCGAAAGGCTTTTTAACCGCGGCCGCTGCGCTGGCTTTATACTTTGTCTTTTCCGAGGCGGCGCTGGACATCGCGGCCTTGAACAAAATGGACAACGAAAACGCCTACTATATTTCCAAAACTTTTTCCAAAGAACAGCGCGAAAAAGCGGAACGGTTCGCCAAAGACCTCGAATCAGCCGGGGAAAGAGCCGTAATTGTTCCAGGAACGATCCTTTACAAATACAAACCGATAAAAACCGAAAGCTTTTCGATAAACTCCCTCGGTTTCCGCGGTGACGAAATACAACCTAAAAAACCAGGTGAATACCGGATCGCAGTGTTCGGCGACTCGAAAACGATAGGTTTTCTCCTCGCGGATGAAGACACGGTCCCTGCTCAGACAGAAAAAGAGCTGCGCCGCAGAATGCCTGACAGAAATTTCACTGTTCTTAATTTCGGGATAGAGGCATACGATCTTCAGCGGGCATCGGCCGCAGCACGGCTTCATTACAAAGAAATCGACCCTGATCTGATAATTTTTTCACTCGGCGGAGTCGATGTCAACGAAGCGTTCTACTTCGGCACGATGAACTGGACTCCGTTTGAGGAAGGCGATCCGCTGCCGCCGATTTTCAGAAAAGACGCTTCCACTAAAGTGTTCGGGTCGAAAATCCTGAATGCGCTGAAAATATCCGTTGCCAACAGCTCATACGAAATGACCGGGAAAATTGACGATTCGGATCTTCCAGGCAGCCCTGTTCCGCCTGAAAAGGCCGCTTTTCTTGTCGATTTTCCGGCAGTCTTCGCCGGAAGAGCCCAGGCGATATCCGGCTATTTCAAAGCACGGAATATTCCGACGCTCATTCTTCTCTCTCCACTGGCACAGGTGAAAAAGCACCTTTCCGACATCGAGAAGGAGATACTTTTCAGGCAGGATCTTTCTCTTCCGGGAATCAATCTCTTCACCAGGGAATGTTACCGCGAAATGATAAAAAAGGTCATGTCACAGCACGATTTCGCCGCCGCGGATCACACAGCGATTTTCGACGATACTGATGAAACCGTATTTTTCGACGGTCTACATCTGACCCCCGACGCCGCAAAAACAGCGGCAGTAAAACTGTCGGAAGAGATTATAAAAATTATGGAAACGGGGGATTCCGTTGAAAAAAATTAAGCGTCTGGATAAAATAAATTCGCTGACGAAGTTCCTATTCGCTGTTTTCTCGGTCTTTTTACTATTCGCATTCACCGAAATAATCCTCGCCAACTTTTCGAAATTCAGCGAAACACTCAATAATCTGGAATACTATGCCGGGATATCGTTTTCAGACGAAGATCTGAAAACAGCGATCAAGGCACGCGAAGATCTTGCGCTGATCGATGAAAGAATTATCGGAGTTCCAGGCACTACAGTCTACAAATACAGAACTGCAAGAGTGGACAGCTTCAACTTCAATTCATTCGGTTTCCGCGGCGAGGAACCCGGTAAAAAAGAGGAAAACGAATTCAGGATCGCAGTTTTCGGTGATTCGAGAATCGTCGGAATATACCTTGCCGAGGACAAAACTATACCGTCAGTCGTCGGAAAGAGGCTGAAAGCGAACTTTCCAGATACAAAGATCACCGTTTTCAATCTCGGGATCGAAGGCTACGAACTTCAGCGGGCGATAGCTTTCGCCGAACTTACGGCAGAAGATCTGCAGCTAGACATGGCGGTCTTCTGCACAGCGATAAACGATGTGAACTACTCTTTTGAAAACGGTCCGAGCGACCTGCCGCCTTTCACGAGTCAGGATGAAATCTATCAGAATCTTGTGGAAAACATCGCTGAAAACAAAAAAAAGCCCTTTTACAAGCGGAGCCGCTTAATCAGCATAATAAAAGAGGCTTTTATGAGCGATTTTGTAAAATATTCATCGTCTTTCCCGAAAGACAAGATCTTCGCGCCTCTACTGCCGGAATACGAGAAAAGGGCTGTTGATTCGGCCGACAAATTTATTGAAAGAATGACCGAAACTTCAAACAAGTTCTCGAAAAAGGGAATAAAAACCGTTTTTTTCATCCCGCCGGCACTCCAGATGAAAAAAAAGTGGAGCATGCTTGAGCAGAACCTTATCTACAAAAACGAAACACTTCTCAGAGGTTACAACAACTACGCCGTCAAATTTATCGAGCATATAAAAGAGAGCGAAGATCCGCTCGTTTTCTCACAGGCCAAAGTCTTCGACGAAACTTCAGACACAATGATTTTCGACGGCATCCACCTGACTCCCCAGGCTTCCGAACTGGTCGCGGGCGACATAGCAGAAAAAGTCACACCCATCATCAGGGAATTGATTTCAAAAAAGAATTCCCATTCTGAAAAAAACTGAGCGATTTTAAAAATTATGATCGATTATTCTGATTTTTGAATCGGTGTTTTCGATCTTGCTGTCAAGCTTTTCACGGATCTGATCATCCATCTTGAGGACCGTAAGTGCCTCGACATCTTCAGGTGCATATTTCAGAACTTTATGATAATAGATGTTACGGTATATAAGATTATTCTGTTTCGCATAAATATTGGCAATGATCTTAAACACTTTAACACAGTTGTCCATGTCGTTCATCTTCTTGTAGACAAACGCCTGACGCTTGAGAAAATTGATGTTTTCTGGATCTTTCGCAATAAGTTTTTTCAGAAGGACCATAACGCTGTCATACTGCCCGATCTCTATCCTTGCCTCTATCAGCTCACCGAGAATGACATCGTCGTCCTTTTTCATCGAATAGAGCATCATAAGGCATGCCTCGAGATCGCGGACATTGCTGATCTCACCTTTTTTATGCATTTCACGGATCGACATGAGGATCTTTTCAGCCTCACCGCCCATGTTTTCATGGATGAGTATGCTCGAAAGATTGAGAAGATCGCGCACAGTCGCCTTATTCATCTCCTTTATCGTGTTGAGAAGATATATTGCCGTAAGCCGGTCGTTCTTTTTGATGTAGTAATTCACAGCGGCGCGGTATTTTTCCGCGGCATCCGAGAATTTTCCCATACGGATGTCGATATCGGCGCTGAATTTGTTTAAAAGACCGTTGTCCGGAGCGATATTGAGCCCCATTTTAATATAGCTTGCCGCCAGATCAAGATGTTTGAAATCCAGTTCCTTCTGAGCCATACCAAGATAGACATCGACCGCCTTGTCGATTTTGTTTTTGTAACGGTAAAGCTCGGCCAGCTGTATATAGTTTTCGACTTTGTCGGGATTTTTCTCGATTTCGGCCAGTAGTTTCGAAGCTTTTGCGTCGCCCATCAGGTCGGAAATATCCGTATTTACAAGTTTGCCTATATCTTTCAGTGTTTCTGCGGAAAAAATGTTGCCGATATCTTTCTTGAGAAGTCCGACGATTTTATTTAGAACACCTTTTGCCATAAAGCCCCGAACCAATAAACTTCAATATAATATGCTTTTACAGTTATAAGTCAACAAGAGCTTTTTTCATGTTTGCATTCTTCATCAACAATTCAGCCTTGCAGAAATTTTTCACAATTCGTCGAAAATATCCGGTTCGTCTGATTTAGGAGGCTCAAAAAGAGTTTCCTGCAGTTCGGATGACGAATCAATGCGCTTATTTTCAAAAATGAATGCATGTTTTCCGCGGTTGATACCGACCCATTGCCTCTGCTTTCCGGCAGAACGGGTATTTGCGCCGCGCCTCCCCTTTCTGACGCGTTTCGACGCCGCGCTTTTCTTTTCAGAAACAATGTAGAGTTCCCCGCTCACTATTTCAGTCACTCTGTTTTTTACGATTTTGTAGTAAATTCCGTTTTTACGGCAAAGTTTAGCCCCTGTTCCTATGTCAGCGCACTCGCCTTCGAAGCGGAATCTGCCGCCGAGCATTACAGAAAGAAGATCACCATCAACGGCAGCGTTGAAAAGTTGTCCTGAAACTTCGCTCCAAGGCGCGTTGTCCCAGACTCCTTCGTGAAAAATGCTTGCATTTTCACCGTTAATGATAACTGTCGCGACAGAAATGTTGAACGGACCAGTGATCATCATTCTCCATTTATCCGGCGATGCAGACATAATCTGGTAATCACCGGTGAATTTTCCTTTAAACTGCTCGACATTTATCCACATTGTTACAGCACCTTCGGCCGTAAAAACTTTGTTGCGCGGATTAAGCTCGAAAACTTCAGGCTTCCAGAGATAACTTCCGTTTTCATCGACAGTTTTTCTGGGGACACTCGAACAGGAAAGCAGGATCAGGGATATAAAAAGGAAGAAAAATATTTTTTTCATCCCATGTTACCCTTTTACCGCAACACACTCGATTTCGACCATCGCGCCGAGCGGAAGTTTAACGACCTGGAAAGCGGCCCTAGCCGGACATTCCGAAGTGAAATATTTCGCGTACACTTCGTTCATCTCCTTGAAATTGTTCATGTCGCTCAGCAGGACCGTGGTTTTGACGACATCGGCGTATGAATATCCGGCAGCCTTAAGGATCGCACCGATATTTAAAAGTGCCTGTTCTGTCTGCTCCTTTATGCCGCCGTCAACAAATTTGCCGGTTTTGACATCAATCGGAAGCTGTCCTGAAACATAAACTGTGCCGTTAGCTTCCACTGCCTGGCTGTAAGGACCGATCGCAGCCGGAGCTTCCGGGGAACTGATGATTCTTTTCATTTCTTTCTCCGTATCAAAGTTGTTAAGCACCGAAATACCGGTGATTTTAGCACCCAAAAAAGAAAAATTCAAACTTGAAGCGCAATCAGGATCAGAGCAGCAATCGAAGCAGCAGCAGTCGCAAAAATCATTCGCTGGTAAATTTTTTTATTGAAATCCTTTAAAAAAAACATACTGAAAAAAAGAACTGCAAGCGCAAAAACCGGCAGAACAACAGCCGTCTTAAAAGGCGTCAGCAGAAATCCGGCAGCGGAAAGCAGCATAAAAACAACCGACAAAAAGCAGTTTTTGCCGATGTTTGCAGATCCCGCGACTTTCCTTCCTGCCAGAAGATCGCCCTCGAAATCGGAAAGATCTTTCAAAACAGTGACTCCGAGAACATGGAGAAGCAGGCTCGCCGAAAACGGAAAGAATTCAATGCCTCCGGCGATTATCATCGGATATGCAATGCCAAGCCCCGTCACAAAACATGCCAGCATTCCACGCTTTTTCAGAACGAAAGGGGGCAGAGAATAAAAAATTCCGAAAATCAGAATGCCGAAAACGAGATATTTCTCAAGTCCGTCAAAAAGAATTACCGTTCCCGAAATTGAGCAGAATGCCAGAAAAATAAGCCACAGGACCGCGTCACGCCTGGACAGTGCGCCTGAAGGAATCGGCCTCCACGGCTTGTTTTTCGAGTCTTCAACGACATCGGTTATCGAATTAAGGGTGTAGACGAAATTGTACGGAAAAAGCGCGATGAAAAACGACTGGACCAGAAAAACAGAGCTGAAATTTCCTTTTCCCAGCAGCCTTCCCGCAAAAAAAGCGAGAAACGAAAGAATCAGCACATCAGCTCTGTAAAGTTTGAAAAATGCAGGAATCTTGCGGAACATAGATTAAATCAAAGTAAGAGCACAACCGGAATCATCATCTTTGATGACAGGTTTCTGTTCCGCCTGTTCTTCGTCGGGCTCTTCCTGTTCTGCGATGTCGGCATCCTGTGCGGTGTCGGCAGTATCGGCGGTATCAGCCGTGTCGGCTGTGTCGCTGTCTGCAGGATCCTGAGAACCTGTGTCACTGGTATCGGTGTCACCGGAATCTGCCGGGTCTGACGGATCAGACTGATTGATAGTGCCGCCGCATTCAATGCTCGGAACATCACTACCTGCCATTTCGAGAGCCATTTTGACAGCTTTGCATGCATTGAGTCTGCCGTAACCGTAGTTTATATGGAATTTGTTACTGTCATACTCCACACCGCCGATCTTATCTGCAGTGTCCTTAAAAAGTTCGTAAACCTGATCTCTGGTAAGTTCAGGGTTAGCGAAAAGGACAAGTCCGGTGATTCCTGCCGCGAGCGGACATGCCGATGAGGTTCCGCCGAAACTGTTCGTATAGTTGCCCGCCGCGTCGCCTGCATTCATGTTACCTGAATTGTAGCCGCCCTGCCCCATGTTGTCAGTTGTCCAGATCCCGTCGATGTCGCCGCCGCCTGACCATGCATCGCCGCCGCTTGAATCCTGATCGTTGCTGCATGCCATGAAGTCAAGCGAATTGCCGAAATCGGAGTATGAAGACTTCATTCCGGAAGCATTGCTCGCACCGATCGCAAAAACATTGGGGTTGCTTGCGTAACCGTCGGTTTCAATGCTTTCGCCGCCGTTTCCGGCAGCAAAAAGAATGATCGTTCCCTTGCCGTTTCTACCTGTTGTTGTGATATTTTCAACCAGATCTTTCAAAGTCTGGTTCATGTCGACCGGCTGACCTGTTCCGTCAGCCGGGCCCCAGCTGTTCGAAATTATGTCTGCGCCTGCGTCCGCCGCCCATTCAAAAGACTCGATAGCCGGAGAATCAAGCGAAACGACACCGCTCATTTTCATTCTTATCGGGATAAGCTGGCAGTTAGGGCATGCTCCCGCGATACCGATTCCGTTGTCCGTAGCGCCGCCTGCAACTCCGGCGACAGAAGTGCCGTGCTGGTCAGGGTTAATGCCTTCCTGATGCGGATCAGGATAATCGTCTCCGTCGCCGAAATCGTGTCCCGGGAGAAAACGGCCCTGAAAATCCTCGTGAGTGCTGTCAAAACCGTCGTCGATTATCGCAAGTTTCACAGTCGAACCGCCGAGTTCGCCTTTGATCTGGCGGAGAACATCCCATGCTTCGGCGACATGCGCGCTGTCACTGCCCGAAACATTCTGGTTCGTACCGTCGTTGTAAAGATGCCACTGGTTTGCGAAAAACGGATCGTTCGGAATGTAAGTTCTCTTTTCAAGACTCATAAAAAAGCTTGGTTCAGCCTGTGCCGCAATCTTTTTCTCGACAAGCGCGACCGATTTTTTTATCGGATTTTCCGCCGTTTCGACAAGATACCAGTCAACAGCGTATTTGAATTTTTTCAAAAGACGAAGATTGTTTTTTTCGCACCATTTTTCGACCGATTTCTCGTCCATCATCGGAAGTTTCACGAAAATTCTGCCGCTCGCATAGACCTTTTCGCCGCCGTTCCTTTTATAAGCAGGAAGAATCGTTCCGCTTTTTTCGAGTTTTTTCAGATTTTCCGAACTGAGTTTGGTGAAAAGATAGATGTTTTTGTGCCGCTGCATAAAATTCAGGCTTTTTGCCAGATTATCCGCCGATTTTTTACTGCTGTCCGCAATAAAAGTGTAGCCGGATGTCTCCGACATAGTGATTTTTTTGCCGTTTGAATAGTAGTAAAGATTTTCCGCAAACATAAAAAGCGGAAGAAAAAAGAGTGTGATAAACAGAATTTTTTTCATTGTTGCCCCCATATCCTAAATTATCATAACAGTACAGCCTGAATCTTCGTCCTCCGCTCCTTCTGCGGCATCTGAAGCCTCCTGATTTCCGTTGTTTTCACCGGAATCATTCCCGGATTCCGCATCGTCAGCATCATCACTTTCCGAAGCTTCGTCGTCTTCCGGCAAAACAGGGTCGTCGGGAACTTCTTTGGTCCCGTCGCAGCTCATGCTTTCTTTTGTGTAAAGTTCCGCCTTTACCGCAGCATCACTTTTAGCCTCGCAGGAAGAGAGGAAAGTGGCTCTTACCGGCAGTCCCTGGTTCGTTCTGTAAGCCGAATCGCCTCCTGTTTTGGAATCCCAGATGTCGGCCGTATTCGTGAAAGCCGCGTTTTTCGGAGAATCTTCCGGCGGCTTTACAAGGAAGCGAAGCAGAACCCTTTCGCAGTTCGCTTCACTCTGGCAGATTTCCATGGTATCAGCGATTTTAAGCCCCGATGCAAGCGGGAAACTGCCGCCGTCGGGAAACTCCTCGAAACATTTTCCCGTGCCGGTATAATCTATCTGGAAAGTTCCCGGAATATAAGTCAGAAGATCTTTAAGAGGATCCTTCACCATAACCGATTCGGCAGGTTCCTGCCCGTGATTTTCGACAACGATCTGATAGCCGAAAGCTGTATCGGGACAGACTTTTCCGTCAGCACCTGTCGTCGTGAGAAGAAATTTTTCGTTTTTCTCGGGAATGTCGAACGCCGGGAGACGCGTGTCGACCGAAAGAATGACATAGTTTGTAAGAACAATGTCGTTTCCTGTCTTGATGAAAAAAGTCATCGAGTTCGTGCCGTACTGGACATGCGGATTCACCACGCCGTCATCGACCGTTTCGTCATACTGCATAAAAAATGTGTCAATGTCGAACGAAAGCTCTTCGCGGCATTCCGACTGCTCTCCTTTGTGGTTGACAGTTCTGAACTTGCTGTTGAAAGGCTGGTTCAGCGGATTGCATGAACCGTCGACATCGCCAAGAACAAGCGGTTCCGCGGCAAGCGAACCCTGAACTTCGAGATATTCGGGATAGGAGATGAAATCGTCGCCGTCGGCAGTCACGAATGAAACCTTGACAGCGGCTTTTTCGGGAAGCTCGAAGTTCGCGATGTTTATCGTTGTAGGATTGGTCAGAGTGCCGGAACTCCATGTAAGACCGTTGTAAAGATAAAGCCTTTTCCTGGCGATCTGCGACGAACCGTATATCAGAATAAGCTGCCAGCCGCCTATCATGCTTGCCATTTCGCAGTATTTATGATTTTGGTTCTGCACACAGTCGTAAATATCGTCGACACCGCTCACCTTGTATTCACCGGCAAGGGATCTCATATCGCCGTTGTCGGAACCATGCTGGAATTTTGAAATAATATCCGTAACATCGACTCTGTAAACATAATAGTAGTAACCTTTTGCATAATATGATTCGAACTCAAACCCCTGCGGTGAAGCCGAATTTCCCTGTAATGAAGCCTTGACTGTGTGTTCCTCGCCGTCCGGAGTCATCAAAGTGACCTCATTGTCAGTGAATACCATCGAATCGGAATCGTTCACCGAAGCGAACCAGACAAGAAAAGCCTGCTCTATGGCAGCATCTTTCGGAATGTCGCTTTCAAGCAGGAAATCACTCGCCCCGGCGACTCCGATCGAAGTGTCGCCCTGCGGCTCGTAAGACGAATAAGCTCCTGTGTTCTGAAGCAGAGACTTCGACAGAATGAAGTAGTCATATGCCCCCTCATAAACAAGCGTCGGAATGTTGCTTATCGGCACAGCGCAAACAACCCCCACAAAAAACATGTTTAAAATCAGCAACTTGGCAAAAAACTTCATGTGCTGCCTCCACAAAAACAAACCAAAAAACCATCTATTATAGCAGTATTTTTTTAAATTTCGACTTTACATGACATAATACAGGAACAATTTTTTAGTCCCTACAGATCATACTTTTCAAAAACGAATGCGAAATCTTTTCTCACCTGCTCTTCGGTAAGGCCGAACTGTTCAAGCGAATAGATGTGCTCGGTTTTGAAAGTCTTCTGCTTTTCGGACTGTGCTTTGAGTGCCGCGGCAAATTTTTCGTCTTTTTTGAGGTTGCAGAATTCGATTATCCTGTCGAAAGTATTGTCGAAATCGGTCATCAGCTGCTTGTGGGTGAGAAGAAGGAAATTGGGAGAATTTTTCTTTTTTTCCGCGATCTCGTCGAACATTCTGTAGTAAAAAAGTGACGTCAGGTACATGTTTTTGAGGAATCTCTGCTGCAGCTCGGCAGGCTGTGAACTGTAGTTGTTGAGCGATTCCTGGACCCGTTTTTCGAGCGACATCATCGAAGGAACGGCCTCGAGCGGGTTTCTGATTATCAGCATGATGCGCGGATTTTCGTAAATTTCTTCGATCTTGTCTACCGCAAAAAGCTGCGCGAACGACTTCGAGAACATCCTTCTTCCTGTTTTCCAGATGTTTTTGCGATGGATTTCCTGAAGATAGTCGGCGAATTTTTCCTGTCCGGCGACTTCGACGAGTTCTTTTTCAAATGTGTCGCTTTCGTCGAAATCCTGCCAGCAGTAGAAATAGATCCACGAGAGAAGACCGTCGAAATAGCGCATCGAAAGGGCGATGTCGTCCGTTTCCATCGAAAAAAGGTCGGTTTTGTGGATTTTCGGATCCCAGACGCCGTCGAAAGAGAGATTTTTAACGAGCGGAAGGAAAGGTTTGATGATTTTCCGCATGAAAATCGAAGGAAAAACCATCTCCCACATCGCGAAACCGCGCAGTTCGTCACAGTTTTCAGTCAGAAAACGGTGCAGGAAAGTCGTTCCGCTGCGAAGGTGACCGATCAAAAAAACGGGTTTTTCGATTTTCTGCTTTGCCGCGCCGGAAAAAAAAATTTTGTCGAGAAACAGCGTCACCGTCATCAACGCACCGATGAAAGTCCTGAAAATAAGGATCCCGATGTATTTGAAGCGGAAACCGAAAGCCGAATACAAAATTTTGAGAATTTTAAGTGTCTGTGACATTTTTTACCTTTTATTAATAGAATCCGTCAGACGGAGATGGAAAGAACAAATATGCTTACTTTTTGAGAAGATCCCTGATTTCGGTAAGAAGAACGATCTGAGGATCGGGAGCCGGTGCCGGAGCTGCCGCTGCTGCAGCTTCTTCTGCAGCCTTCGTAGCCTTTTCAAGTCTTTCCTTAGCGGTATTGATAAGTTTTATGAAAAGGAAAATCGAAAAAGCGACGATGAGGAAATCGAAAGTCGTCTGAAGGAAATTTCCGTATTTCAGAAGAACTGCCGGCTGAGCAGCAACGCCTTCAGCTGCCGGAACAGCTTCTTTAAGAGTAATTGCAAGATCGGTAAAGTTTACACCGCCGACAAGAAGACCGATGAGCGGCATGATTACATCATTGACAACGGAGGTTACGATTTTGCCGAACGCACCGCCGATGATGATACCGACAGCCATGTCCATAACGTTTCCCTTCATTGCGAAATCTTTAAATTCCTTAAGCAGATTTTTCATTTTTTTCTCCCTTTGTTATTTGTTCAACAATCTTTTGCTGAGAACTTTGATCATATCCTCAGTCATACTGTCCAAATCGTATGAAGGCGCCCAGTCCCACTCTGCTCTTGCGCAGGAGTCGTCCATTTTGTTGGGCCAGCTTTCAGCGATGCCCTGACGGACCGGATCGATGTCGTAATCCATCGTGAAATCGGGGATGACCTTTTTGATCGAAGCTGCGATCTGTTCGGGTTCGAAACTCATCGAAGCGACGTTGAAGCAGTTCCTGTGGATGAATCTCGAAGAATCGGCTTCCATTACGCCGATAGCAGCTTTGAGGCAGTCGGGCATATACATCATGTCCATGTATGTCCCCGCTTTGATGTAGCAGGTGTAGTGATGTTTTTTGATCGCTTCGTAGTAAATGTCGACTGCGTAGTCAGTCGTGCCGCCGCCGGGAAGAGTGACATTCGAAATGATGCCCGGGAATCTGACGCCTCTCGTGTCGACGCCGTATTTTTTATAGTAGTAGTCGCAGAGAAGTTCGCCTGCGACCTTCGTAACACCGTACATCGAAGTGGGACGCTGGATTGTGTCCTGCGGAGTGTTGTCCTTCGGAGTAGCCGGACCGAAAGAACCGATCGAACTCGGGGTGAAAAGCTGAAAATGAAGCTCTCTCGCGATTTCGAGAAGGTTCATCAGACCGCCGAGGTTGATCTTCCACGAAAGCTGAGGTTTCTGCTCGCCGACACTCGAAAGAAGCGCGACAAGGTTGTAAACCGCGTCAACATTATATTTTTT
>DBYC01000023.1 GCA_002310035.1 bacterium UBP6_UBA1196 | reverse complement strand
TAGCTGACCGCTTTTCCGAGGTCTTTTACAGTGAGTCCGCTTGCTGCGTCTTTATCGATGTCGCGTCCTGACTTGCTACCCATCAGCGTGAGTGCGTTCCTGTATTCCTCAGGATAAAAACTGACCGTGAAGTAGTCGTTTTCATTCATAAAACTGTATGTGTGCCTGTTCGGTCTGACATACACCGTGACGACCGGCTTGTTCCAAAGCGTTCCCATGCCGCCCCAGCTTATGGTCATAGAATTGTGCTTATTCTTCGTTCCCGCGCTAAGAAGTGCCCACTTGTCGTTGAAGAGAGAGAAGATCTCGTTCATTTGTCCCCCGTTTCAGTTAAAAACAATAAAAACAGGAAAATATAGAAAGAGTGCATTGAAAGGCAAATTTTCAATCCTTGTTTTCGACTGTTTTTCCGCTATAATCCGGCGGTTTTTTTAGGAGCTTTTTAGCGATGAACACAATCAAAATCACAAACTGCACAGAGAACAATCTTAAAAACATAAGTGTTGAATTTGAAAAGGGAAAATTCACAGTCGTGACGGGTGTTTCCGGCAGCGGCAAGTCGTCGCTTGTCTACAACACGCTTTTCAAAGAGTCGCAGCGGCTCTATCTTTCGTCGTTTCCGGCGTGGCAGAGGAAGTTTTTCGGCGTGACGAAAAAGCCCGCAGCCGAGCTCATAAGCGGTCTTGACGCTTCTCTTGCTGTTGACCAGAGGGCCGATGTCTCAACTTCGGTTTCGACTGTCGGCACTTTTTCGGGGATCTACGACCTTCTGCGTGTTCTTTTCGCCCGTCATGCTGGCATTTCGCGCTCGGTTTTTTCCTTCAATTCGGCTCTCGGTTACTGCGAAGCGTGCAAAGGAAACGGAGTGGAGGATTTTCTCGACCCCGATCTCATTGTAGAAGACTGGAAGAAGTCGATCCGCGAGAGAGCTTTGAAAATAACTGCTCCGAACGGCTACATAATCTATTCGCAGGTGACTCTCGATGTCCTTGACGAAGTGTGCCGCGCTCACGGTTTTTCGGTCGATACACCGCTTTGCGACCTCACGAAAGAGCAGCTTGACGTAATATTTTTCGGTAGCGAAAAGATAAAAGTCGCTTTCGGCAAGCACACCCTCGAAAGCCGCATGAAATGGACAGGGATCACGGCAAAGCCGCGCGAAGAGGGCTATTACAAAGGGGTCGTCAACGTTATGGAAGAGATTTTGAAGCGTGACAGAAACCCCAACATCCTCCGTTTCGTCCGCTCGGTAAAGTGCAAAAAATGCGGCGGCGCAAGGCTTAACGACACCGCTCTCGCGGTGAAAATCGCCGGTAAGAACATTGCCGGGATCTGCGATATGAATTTGGAAAAAGCGGTTCAGTTCCTCACTGAAAACGCAAAGGAACTTACTCTTGCAGAGCAGAAAATAATAAATGAAATCAATAAGTTGCTTCTTGAACTCATAAATATTGGCCTAGGGCACCTGACCCTTTCCGAAAATTCAGGCGAACTCAATTCAAGCGAGATACAGAGGATAAGGATCGCTTCGGCCGCATCGAGCCCGCTCAAAGGGACGACTTTCGTTTTTGACGAACCGAGTATCGGGCTTAGTCGCGGAGAGCTGAAAAATGTTCTCAGCCTCCTCATAAAGATCCGCGACAACGGAAATACAGTCATTGCGGTAGAGCACGATATCGATGCGATCAGAATGGCTGATAACATCGTGGAAACAGGCCCCGGCGGCGGCACGGAAGGGGGAGAGATCCTTTTTTCGGGAAAAGTTGACGACTTTTTGAAAAACGCGGAAACACTTGCTACTCCGACTGCACTTGCACTCAAAAAGTATGAAAACGGCGCATACAAGCTCAATTTTGGAAGTGAAATCATAAGCGGAAAACTCAATGCCGTATGCGGAAGATCGTCAGCCGGAAAGAAAGATTTCCTTAATTCATATATTAAAGAACTTGAAGAAAAATCAATAACTTATGAAAAAATAGACCGCTCTCCGATCGGGCGCACGTCCAGATCGAATCCTGCCACTTACACCGGAGTTTTCGATAAGATCAGAGACTTGTTTGCCTCTACTGAGGAAGCGAAAAAACGCGGTTTTTCGAAATCCCATTTTTCATTCAACGGAGAAGCCGGAAGATGCCCCAAATGCGAAGGCGGCGGAGTGATAGAAACCGGAATGAAGTTCATGGGAAGCGTTGAGACTGTTTGCGACAAATGCAACGGAAAACGCTTTATCGACGAGGTCCTTGAAGTCAAAGTCGAGGGGCTATCAATTTATGACGTCCTCAATCTTACGGTGTCTCAAGCGCTTGATTTCTTTAAGGAAAATAAGCAGATCACAAAAACTCTCGACATAATGGCCCGTCTCGGGATCGGATACTTGCTTCTCGGGCAGCCTTCGTCGACGCTTTCAGGCGGAGAAGCGCAGCGGATAAAACTTGCGCTCTGGCTTTCAAAGATAAAGGAAAATTCGGTCCTGATTTTTGAAGAACCTACTGCCGGCCTGCATCCTGTGGATATCGAAAAATTCGTCGGGATTTTGAAAAGTGTCGCGGAATCGGGTGTCACAGTCCTTGCGAGCGACAACAACCCTGTATTCTTAAGGCTTGCAGACAATGTCATCAGTTTCGGTGAAAACGAGAGTTTTTCACTTGAAAAAGAGGCTGCAAAGGCCGGGAACTACGAAGCGGAACTCACTAAAGAAATCGTTTTGCAGAGCATTGAAACGCACAATCTCAAAAATGTCGATTTGAAGATAAAACCCAATAAATTCAATGTCGTATGCGGCCTTTCGGGAAGCGGCAAAACGAGTCTTGCCTTCGACACTCTTTTTGTCGAAAGCATCAAGGCTATTCTCAGCGGAGTTTCGCCTTACGTAAAGACTTTTCTTCTCGGCAAAAACCAGAGTTCAGTCTCGAAATGTGACGGACTGCGTGCCGGGATCGGCGTTTCAGCAAAATTTTCGGTCGCGGGGATCCGCTCGACTGTAGGAACGTTGAGCGGGATCTACGAATTCGTGCGGATGCTTTTTTCACGTGCCGGACGGCTTGAAAACGGTGAAAAGTGCGCTTTCACGGCGGGGGATTTCTCTTTCAATTCCGAAAAAGGGGCATGCGGAAAGTGCTCGGGAACGGGCTTTATTCTAAGCTGCGATCTTGAAAAACTTTCGATAAACCGCGGACTTTCTTTTGCTGACGGCGCTCTTGCTGCGACGAAGCAGGGGCGTTTTTACGCCGATAAAGACGGGCAATTCATCCACACTCTTTTTGCGGCTGGGAAAAAGCTGGGGATCGATTTTTCAAAGCCGGTTAGTGAACTTACTGAGAAAGAATTTGAGATCGCGATGTTCGGCGCGGGAGAAGATGTTTTCGATGTGAACTGGGAATACAAGCGCGGGAATGTCGAAGGAACGCACAGTTTTCAGGGAAAGTGGATCGGTTTTGCAAATCTCATAACTGATGAATTTTACAGGTCTTTGGGCAATAAAAACGAAGAAGAGCTTCGCAATCTCATGGGTAAAACCGTTTGCCCGGAATGTAATGGAAAACGCCTGAAAAAAGAGCTTTTAAGTATAAAAGTTGCGGGAATGTCGATCGACGAATTCTGTGAAAAGCCGGTTTCAGAGATCGGAAAAATTCTAGAAACAATAACTTTTGAAGACAAGACCGATGAAGAAATTTTCCGTAAAATAAAGGCTGAGATCGCTGAAAAAGTTAATAAGATCATCTCTCTTGGGATCGGCCATCTAACGCTATCGCGCGCCGCGTCAACGCTTTCGACGGGCGAGAGGGAGAGACTCAGACTTGTAAAAAGCGCGGCTGACAACCTGCAGAACCTGATTTATGTGATCGACGAGCCGAGCCGCGGGCTTCATCCGCTTGAATGCGAGAACATGGCGAAACTTCTGCGGGAAATCGTGGAGAAAGGGAACACCGTGGTTGCAGTCGAGCACGTTCCCGAGATCATAAAATATGCCGACAACATAATCGAATGTGGCCCCGGAAGCGGAAGTAACGGCGGAAAAATCGTTTTTGAAGGAAATGTCGGATCCTTGATGAAATCTGACTCATGGACTTCTAAAACGCTCAACTTCAAGCCGGTTTTGAAAGATTGCGGATTTTCAGAATTTCTCACTGTTTCAAATATTTCGAGAAACAATCTCAAAAATATCTCGGTTTCGATCCCGCTTGGAAAAACCACGGTGATTTCAGGGCTTTCGGGAAGCGGAAAAACCACTTTGATAAAGTATCTGGCTGAAAATATTAAGGATATTCCGGTTTTTTACGACGAGAAAAGCACGGAGAACATTTCCGCGACATCATCGAATGTTGCATCATTCGCCGAGTGCTTCGACAAGATAAAGAAGAAATTCGGAAAATCGTTCAAAATCACGAAAAACGATATCTGCAAAACCTGCAAAGGGCAGGGGAGAAATTCTGTTTCGATGGATTTTCTGGGAAATGTCGAGCATTTCTGCGCCGACTGCAACGGAACGGGATTTGTCGAAAACATCCTTTCGTTCAAATACAGAGAGAAGAATATCGCAGAGATCCTCGATATGGAGATCAGGGATGCGGCTGAATTTTTTGAAGACGATCCCAGCATCTCGAAAATGTTGAATATTCTTAGAGATTGCGGGCTCGGCTACATCAAGCTGACGCAGAGCGTTTCAAGCCTCTCTTCAGGCGAACTTCTGAGACTCTATTTCGGCAGGAGTTTTGCTGCGTCCACTGAAAAAAGTAAGGAAAGATCGATATTTATCTTCGATGAACCCAGCAGGGGGCTGCATTTCGCCGATGTGGAAAAACTGCTTGAAATCTTTAAATCACTCAACGATTCAGGCCACACCGTTATTCTTGCCGAGCACAGAAGCCAGATTATCGCAAGCGCCGACTACATCATCGATCTCGGTCCGGGACGCGGCGAAGAAGGGGGAAACGTTGTCTTCCAGGGCAAAGTGAAAGATATCCTTAACTGCGCCGAGTCTGTGACAGGGAAGATGATTTCGAATTTTGGAATTAGTCAATAAAATTAGATGGTTATAAATTTTTTATAATTTCTTGAATCCACGATGAATCCAAGATTTCGAATCCGAAGCATTTTTTGCCTAAATCTTTGATTGATGCTCCGATATGGTAAAGGATCTTGCCGTCGATTATTAAAAATCTATCGTGGATGTTTTCCGTATATTTGAGTGTAACTGACGGATATTGTTCGTTGAATTTTTGAATATCCAATGCCGATATTTCAGTTTTAGAACGGGTATAAATCGTAACTTTTACATCTTTCTGCTTTTTTGTGAGTCTTTCCAAAACAGAGAGATCAACATAATTGTCAATCAGAACGATCTCTTTTTCAGCTTCCGTGATAAAAGACTCGAATTTTGCATAGGCATCGAAAATCTGTCCCTTGAAAAAGATTCCCTGCCTGTATTCGATCCTGTATCTGTCCATCTTGTCGAAAAGTTCGTCAATGCGTTTGTCTGATTCGATCAAATGAATGTCGTGTTCCAACTGATGCTTCTTGATTGAATCGATTTCAGCAAAAAGTTTGTAATTGTTTTGTAAAAAATGACGTAGAGTGACAAAAGCTTCCATGATCATGATACTTGTCTGAATGGCTGTATCGCTTTTCAGAACTGCTGAAAGCATTGCCACACCCTGCTCTGTAAAAGCATAAGGAAGTTTTTTGACATTTGTTCCTCGAAGATTTCCTTTTGCGTTCAAAGTCGCAATTTGCGACTTTGAACGTGAGTCAATCAACAAAGTTTCTTCTTTTGTAAGTTGGAACATAAAGTGCTCGGGAAACCTTGCAATGTTTCTGCGGACTTGCTCATTAAGCCTTTTCGTCTCGACCCCGTAAAGTTCTGCCAGGTCACGGTCAATCATCACGTGCTGACCGCGGATCATCAGGATTTTGTCTTCGATTTTTATTTGCGGCGTTAAAATTTCATTTTCCATGTTTTGTCCCTAAAATATATGGTTGCTGCTACATTGTGAATGGTTTCATCAAAATTTTCTTTAATTTTTACAACTTGCATTTTATCCATTGACAGTCGCCTCAAAAAAATTATTTAGCATTATAATTAGAAAAATATTTTATTCAAGTTTTGTAAATAGATATTTTTTAATTTTATAATTGCTCGTTATTAACGCATTTCCTCATTCTCCTACTCAATATTGTCTAACATCAAAATTTCACAATCATTCAATAAAATTAGATGGTTGCGCTATTAAATCAAAGATCGGATACA
>DBYC01000032.1 GCA_002310035.1 bacterium UBP6_UBA1196 | reverse complement strand
CTACCTCACACAACGAACATAGTAGTTGCCGTCTTTACCGTGGTAGCCCAAATACCCACTGGAAAAAGCCACATACCAAGCGACATTGGAATAATCGGACCGAACAGAGGAAGACCAGAACCAATCGGTATCACCCAATTTGCTGAAATTATTGCCGCTTCTACCGCTACAATCGTTTTTCCAGTCTCTCAAGGTGAGTTTTCCTGATTTTTTAGAAATCGGGCAGGTTCCACCTGTCTGTGTTCCTGGATGGTTTTGAATAAGCGTTCTCAACTCATCAATATTCGGCAGTCTCCAGTCAGTAAAACCGCCTTCCGTCAAATTTTCACAGTATTGTTTTGCATTATCCCAGTTTATTGCATTTTGTGATTTTTCTGACCATTGCAAACTTTTGCGATCTTCTTTTTTTGTTTTTAGCTTTCCGATTTTAGATTCTGCCTCAAAACTGCATTCGCCATTCGGAAATTTTTTAAGATACATCTCCCAGATTTCAAAGGAACCTTCGCTCTTCGCATACTCACATGCTTTAGAATCGGCTGAACTCGTGCTTTGTTCAGGTCGTTTCTGCGCTTTGTTTTCTCCCGGCATTTTTACATCGCCGAGCAGATTTTTCAGCAGGTTGTAGACCGCTTCAGCGACTTCCTGCTCAGGATTTCCGCGAATCGTTGCAGTGCCGCTTGCCGTGAGACAACCTTTTTCAACCGAGAAAAGTTCCAGAACAAGGGCATTTTTCTTGCCGCGCTGCTGCTTTGAAATCACAAGACGCGAGTTCGCGCTAACCTCTTCACCGAGTTTGCACTGAAGTTTTGTATCAAAGTTTGCCTGTGCGCTCTTTTTGCGGAGCTCGGCAAGTTTAGCCCTTTCCTTATCGCTTGCCACAATTTCTATTTTTGACTTTTTGGCAAGTTCCGAACGAACCATATTGTAAAGATTTTTGTCATTTCCTTCTTCGACATAAACACGCGGAATATTTTTGAAATACTTCTCTATCGCCGCTGTGACATTGTCAACGCCGCCGTGAGCAACAAGCAGATTTCCCTGCCAGCTCCAAAGAAAAGCCTGGGGAAGATTGTTGGCATGCCATGCATCGGCGATTTCTCCGTCGTAGTCGCATATGATTTTGTCAGGATTCCACTGCGGAGGCTGTGAACAGCTTCCTTCCGACTGAACTGAAACAACAATCAGTTCAAAACCCTTGTCACCGTATTTTTCCTGCAACTTTTTCCATTTTGGAATCGCTGCATTACACGGCTCGCACCATGTCGCATAAAAATCGACCGCGACCAGTTTTACACCCGGTTTTCTAAGTTCGTCTGCAATAGAATATTTGTTGAACTCATCCCACGCAGAAAGGGTGCTGAAAACAGCCAAAACCAAAAAGAAAACGGTGATTTTTTTCATTCTTGACCTCAAAAAAACGAATCATCCCAAAAAGCGCAATATTTTAGGAGATTCCAATGGGATGGCAAGTTTTTGAAGATTTTCAGGCTGCACCGAAAGGGACTGAAGACTTCAACATGGAAGCGGTAAAAATCGGAAGAGAACTGGCAAAACAATCAAATAAGAATCTGAAAATTTCTTTGTAAAATCAAATGTTTATCCACAGAGACGCCATGGTATGACGTCTCTACGATTATTTGTTTGATTCTATTAGATTATTTCTCTTTCTTAACCAACTTGAATTTCCCGTTCTCGACGGTGATGACGGCTTTTGTCTTGGGCGGCAGATTGCCTTTCAGGATCTCGGTTGCAAGAAGCGTTTCGACATTCTTTTCAAGGTAACGTCTGACAGGTCTTGCGCCGTATTCGGTGTTGAAGGATTCATCGATGACTTTCTGCATTGCCAAATCGTCAAGGTCGAGGTGAAGCTCCTTGTCCTCAAGAATTTTGTTGATGTTCTTGAGCAGAAGGGCTGTTATCTCCTTCAGGTTATCAGTCGAAAGCGGGTTGAAGACCACGATATCGTCGATACGGTTGATAAATTCAGGTTTGAACCTTCCTTTTATCGTCTGCATTACGGCATCGAGCTCGGCTTCGGAAAGTTTTCCGTCCTTTCCTTCGATCATGTCGCTTCCGAGGTTAGAAGTCATGATTATTATTGTGTTTTTGAAGGAAACAGTCCTCCCCTGGTTATCAGTCAGCCTGCCGTCTTCAAGTATCTGGAGCAGAATGTTGAAGACATCCTCGTGAGCCTTTTCGATCTCATCGAGCAGGACGATGGAGTAGGGTTTTCTTCTGACCGCTTCTGTGAGCTGTCCGCCTTCGTCGTATCCTACATATCCTGGAGGCGCGCCGATAAGACGCGAAACTGAGAATTTCTCCATGTATTCGCTCATATCGATACGGACCATGTTGTCAGCCGTGTCGAAAAGCTGCTCCGCCAGTTTTTTGGCAAGTTCGGTTTTACCGACGCCCGTGGGGCCTACGAAAATGAAGGAACCAAGCGGCCTGTTCGGGTTGGTAAGGCCTGCACGCGATCTCAGGATCGCTCTCGTGATACTTTCTATTGCCTCGTTCTGACCGATGATCTCTTCTTTCAACCTGTTGGAAAGATTGAGGATCCTCTCTTTTTCGGTTTGGGTCATGCTCGAAACAGGAATGCCTGTCCACTTGCTTACGACTTCGGCGATCTGCTTTTCTGTGAGGACTTCTGTGACCATGACATTTTCGTTTTTGGTGATTTCCTGAGCCTCTTTCAGTTTGGCTTCAAGAGTTCTCAGTCTGCCGTACTGGAGTTCGCCCACTTTGTTGAAGTCGCCTTCGCTCTGGGCTCTTTCGATCATGGTCTTGACCTCGTCGATCTCCTTTTTGAGCTTTTTGACCTCTTCGATCGAAGCCTTTTCCTTCTGCCAGATCTTGTACTGCTTGTCGTATTCCTCGGTTGTCTCTTTCAGACGCTCTTCGACGTTTCTGATTTCCTCTTTTGTCGCGCCTGAATCCTTTCTGCGGAAGCCTTCGAACTCGATCTGGAGCTGGAGTTTCTTACGCTTGAGGTCGTCAAGTTCCGCCGGCATACTGTCGTTGTCGGTTCTCAGCATTGCGCACGCTTCATCGATAAGGTCGATCGCCTTGTCGGGCTGGAAACGGTCTGAAATGTAACGGTTCGAAAGTTTTACCGCTGCCACGATCGCTCCTTCAGAAATCGTGATACCGTGGTGGATCTCGAAACGTTCACGCAGACCACGCAGGATCGAGATCGTCTCGTCTTCATCCGGCGGCTGGACGATAAGGGGCTGGAACCTTCTTTCAAGGGCGGCATCCTTTTCGATGTACTTCCTGTATTCGTCGAGAGTCGTCGCGCCGATGCAGTGCAGTTCTCCTCGTGCCAGCATAGGTTTGAGCATATTCGCCGCATCCATGCTGCCGTCGG
>DBYC01000038.1:26747-29845 GCA_002310035.1 bacterium UBP6_UBA1196 | reverse complement strand
TTTGCTGCCATTTTCTCCTCCAAAATATTAGTAATAAGCAAAAACGCACGGCAATGTAACACCGTGAAATTTAAAAATCAAGTTTGATCTTCCGCATTTTCTTTACATTCTGCCGATATTCGGATTTTTTCACAAAAAACTGGAAAAAAATTGTCAAAAACAGCTTGAAACTTAAAATTGCTAAGTTTTTTGAGATTCATTTTAACCGGAGGCAGAATATGGGCAGCAATCAAGACAAACAAAAAACAACAGTGAACGGCGAATTGCGTAATCGAATAGAAAATCTTCTTTTGTATTTAAACCAGAATTTGTACGGAAAGGAAGAGGCTCTCCGTCTCACGCTGCTTTCTGCTGTGGCCGGTGAAAGCGTTCTTCTGCTCGGACCTGCCGGAAGAGAAAAAAACACGGTGTGCCGCCGCGTCGCCGGAGCATTCAGCGATTTTTACGAATGCGGAAAACTGAAAATCGAAAACGACGGTTATTTTGAATATTTTATGAACGAATCCTTATTGATTAAGGATATCTGCGGTCCGGTTGACTATGTCGGAACAGAGCATTTGACCGAGAGTTACCTGCCCGGCGCAAAAATTGCTTTTCTTGACGAAATCTTTGAAAGCAGTCCTGCAGTTCTGAATACGCTTCTTACAATCATAAACGACAGAAAATACCACAACGGAAACAAGCTCTGCGATCTTCCGATCTTGTTTGTTGCCGCCGGAACATCGAAAACCGACCCGTATAAAGCGGCGGAAGAGAAAAAATTCGAAACACTGCGTGAAAGTTTCGCTCTTCATGTTTCCGTAAGACCGCTCACAAATGACAAGGATTTTTTCGAATTTGCTGACAGCCCGAATGTCACCTTGAAACCGAATATGGAACAAAAAGCGCTGCTGCTCAACACGGGCGAAGTAAAACTCTGGCAGTCGAAAATCAACAAAGTAGCAATCGGTGACGATGTGAAAAAAATCATTTCCGAGATAAGAAGAAAATGTTTCGATTACTATGTAAGCGATACTCGATGGAAAAAAATCATCCACATTCTCAAGACTTCCGCCTTTCTCAACGGCAGAGACACCGTCGATCTGATGGACTGCTCGCTTATTGACTACGCTGTTCCGTATCACTTTGTCGAGGATATTCTGAAACAGAACCACACCCGCAAATTCGACAGTGAACAGCTCGCCGGCTATAAAGCAAATCTCTTTGCAAACCGCGAATATTACAAATTTTTCAAACTTCCGGCAGAAAAAACGGCAAAATAATCTGAATTTTTTCTTTAAACCCATAAAAATTTTGTCCGATTTATTGAAAAAACAGTTTTGACAGTCTAAACTCCGCCGCTTTCTGTTTTTGGAGGTTGCATTGCCGGAATTTCAACAGGACGAGGCTTTGGTTTCACTTTACGGCGAGGCACTGGACTATGCCGAAAGAATGAAAACTCCGCTTTCTTCACTTCATTTTCTGCTCGCATATTTTTCCGCTCCGTCGGAAGCGGCGACGATATTTGAGACACTCAACATTACCTATCAGGATGTCGCAAAAACCTATAACTCGATGGTAAAAAATGCAAAACTTTCCGACAATCTGGTCGCAGAGGCTCCGGATGCAGTAAAAATGCTTGAACTTAACGCAAAAAAATGCTGCATGAACGATGCCGTGCCGGTGAATCCGACCCATTTTCTCGCCGCGATGACAAATCTGAGAAACACTATTGCCTACAGGATCTTCGACAAACTCGGCGTTGTCACGAATCTGCGTCTTGCCGCTTTCGCCCACATCAACGAGCCTACGAAAAAAGCCCAGAACCGAGCGGAAGAGATGCGCAGGGAATCGACAAGAGTCTCCTTTTCGGCTTCCACGGAAAAAAAAGAGCGTCAGGCCGGTTCCCAGAACGATGAAAACGGCGTTTCCGACCCGCTTTCCTTTTTCGGCAGGAATCTCACTCAGGCCGCATTCGACGGAAAAATCGACCCGGTTTTCGGCAGAAGCCGCGAAATCGAAACGATAATCGACATTTTGGGCAGGAAAAACAGCAACAATCCGATGATCATAGGACCGGCAGGAAGCGGAAAAACCGCCATCGTAGAGGCTGTCGCCCTCCGGCAGAAAATCGGGCTCCTTCCCGGAACCGAAATCTGGGAACTTAATCTCTCTGCACTTGTCGGAGGGACGGAATACCGCGGCTCTTTGGAGAAAAGGATCTCCGAACTTCTTGATTTTGTTGAGAAAAATCGTGACAGGATCATAATTTTCATTGACGAGATCCACCTTCTTTTCTCTTCGGGCAGCGACACGATCGCCAACATGCTAAAACCGGCTCTTTCGAGAGGCAACTTCCCTCTTATCGGAGCAACGACAACCGAGGAATTCAACAAATTCATCGCCAAAGATCCGGCGATGGAGCGCAGATTTTCCATTGTCAAAGTCGAGGAACCGAAAAACGACGAACTTCTTGCGATCGTCAAAAACGCCGCAAAAACGCTTGAAACCTACCACGGAGTCTCTTTCGGAGACGAAACATTCATAAAAAACGCCATTGATTTAAGCAACCGCTATATTTCGGGCAAAAGCCAGCCCGACAAGGTGCTTTCCCTGCTTGACACGCTGGGAAGCATTCTCAAACGGGAAAGAAAATCCGCTGCGGACACTGAAGATCTGATATTTTTTGTTTCAAATCAAACCGGAATTCCGCCGGAAAACCTGCTCGTTGACACCGCACGGATCGTCAACGCCCTTCCGCAGGTGCTCGAGCGCTCGATAGTCGGCCAGAAAAGCGCAAAAGAGAGGATCACCCGTCTTTTCACGCGAAAATTCACCTCAAAACCGGCGGCGAAACCGCTCGCGTCGATGATTTTTGCCGGTCCGACCGGAACAGGAAAGACCGAAACGGCAAAAAAACTGGCCTCTTTCTTCTTCGGCAGCGAAGAGAGGATGGTCGTTTTCGACATGAGCGAGTTTCAGGAAGCCCACTCCGTTTCAAAACTTATCGGCGCCCCTCCCGGATATTCCGGATACGAGGAAGGAGGCAAACTGACCGAAGCTTTCCGCCGCGAGCCTTACCAGCTTCTGCTTCTTGACGAAATCGAAAAGGCGAACCC
>DBYC01000038.1:4081-26698 GCA_002310035.1 bacterium UBP6_UBA1196 | reverse complement strand
ACTGCCGACATGAGCGAATCGATAATAATTATGACCACAAACTGCGGCGCCGAACTCTTCTCGACCGGAAGAGTCGGTTTCGGCGAAGCTGCAACAGGAGTACGTGAAGCAGAAATAATCAATAAAATCGAAGGTTTTCTTTCGCCGGAGCTGACAAATAGGATTGATGAAATCATTCTTTTCAAACCGTTTTCGGATGAAGATTTCTTCCGGCTCGCTGTAAATTATCTGGACGAAGCCGCCGTAAAAATCTCAGCCACATCTCACGGAACCATTGAATTTGACAACAAAAACGAAGCGGCGCAGTTTATATGCTCCAGAATGACGAACCGCGACAGACTTATGGGGGCGAGAGCCGTCAAAAGAATCGTAGGAAAGTTTTTCGAAGGGGCGTTTCTCGAGGAATTTTACAAAAATCCGGCATCTGACGGCAGTTTTGTATGCTCTGTGAACGAGGACAGGCTTGTTTTTTCGGGAAAAAATTAGTCGAAATTTTTCAGAAGGTGCTCTAAATAAGCGATCATATCTTTCGCGCGGAGCTTTTTTCTGCGGACGATATTGAGTTCGGTTTCATCCTGCGGCGTGAAAACCGCTTTTGAGGCAAGCTCTCCCGAAAGTTTGTCCAGTTTCGCATGCTCCTCTCTAAGTTGATTCAATTTTTCAACAATCTGCTCTTTTGAAAAATTTTCCTGGCTCATTATTCCTCCTGAAGCTGATCCGTAACATAGAAGTTGGCGTCTTTATCAAGATTGGCCGGCTGGATTATGTGATTTATAATATACGGAGTGTTTATAATATCAACGACTTTAGTCCCGGGAAGAGATTCAAATTTTTCAGGGTCGAATTTAAAAGTGTCAAAATGCAACTCTTTGATATTTATAATTTTTTTCAATTCAGGCATAAACTCTCCGCCGCATTCCGAAGCCGCAGCCACATCAAACGCGCGGTTGCCGAAACTCTCCGCAAGCTTAAAAATGTTTTCGTAAGGCGGCTTTAAGAAAACGTCACCTCTCAATATTCTGTTTTCCTTATCCAGAACAGCTGCAAAATACTCGCCTTTGTTGAAAGGGATCAGAACAAGCCGCAGGTCTGCCGGAGCGGAATCAAAAAGAGCCGAAATGAACGAAAAGGAACTGACCGTTTCGACTTTTGTTATCCCGAGCGAATAAATGTATGCAAGAAAAAACGCCGTTCCCGTCTTGATTCCGGTAAAAGCGCCCGGACCGTTGCCGATTATGACTCTCGGAGGCTCGGCAAAATCAAGATTTCCGACAGTTTTCTCAAATTCTTCGGGCAAAAAACGGCTCATCTTTGATTTTTCAAAATTCTCAGCCCTGAAAACCGTTTTTCCGCCGCTCTCTCCGCCGAAAAAGACCTTTGAGGAAGAAGCGTCAAAGACAAGAAGATTTCTGAATTTTTCTGACAAATCGCACCTTAAAAGATTCATAAAAACATTTGATTATGCGACCGGAAACTGCGAAATCAAGAAAAATCTGTAATTCAGCCGGGCAATTCCGTCTAAAAAATCAGGCTTGATTCAACAGATAATTGATTTTACTAATATTTTATGATTTAGATAAACAGCATCGAACAGCCGTCAGATTTGCTTTCTTCTTTTTCTGCGGAAGCTTCTGAATCGGTTGCGGGAGCGTCTGCGCCGTCGGTCGGAGCATCGGAACCATCGGCATTGTCTGTCGCATCCTCAGTCGGAATTTCGGTGTCGCCTGCATCGGTATTTTCCTCTTCCGGAGCGGGAGCGATGACTTCATCGTCATCTTTCTCGTTTGATTCTTCAAAAACGAAAACGTCACAGGTTTCGCAGCACTCTTTGTTTTCGCAGCTTTCGGTTGCTTCGAGACATTCAAAAGACTCCTTGAACCATTCGTCTCTGTAGTCTTCATCCTGGCAGCATATTGCAAGTGCAGCAGTCGTATTGTTGGTTTCTGCCGGAAGATCGAGAGCGGCTTCTATTTCTTCATCGGTCATAGGCTCGTAGCATGTGTTCGTAAAACTCTTCGCGTATGTAAGGCATACGTTGAAAATTTCGGAATCGGTGCAGATAGTTCTTGCCGTTGCCGACTCGGTCCCGCAGAGCCCGACAAGTTTGCTGTTGCATGCTTCATCGCTGGCTTCCATGTTTCCTGAAGTAATTCCGATCAATCCGAAACAGTGGCAGTCATAGCTGCCGTCAGTCTCTATTTCGCATTCGCCGGCATTGTTCTCGCATCTTATTCCTGCGTTTCCGCAGAGGTCTTCGATCTCAGCCCGGCATTCTTCCTCTGTCGGCAATGTCGATTCGAGAGTTCCACCCTCCGGCGGAAGTTCGGATTCTCCGACTCCGCTACCGTCGCGGCAGGTGCAGTCTTTTGAAAATGAATCCGCCAAAAGAGTAAAGGTGCATTCACCAAGATCGGATTTACACGAAATACTTTCGTCTTCGGCAAAAAGTGTCGTTGCAAATGCAAGCATTGCAATAAAAATCAATGATTTTTTCATTTCAGCCTCCATTAAAGTTAAGAAACCAAACAAACATATATTTAGTTACATAAAGAGCCAATTTTTCTGACTCAAAAATTAAAAAAAGCAACAATAATCTGATTTTATTGAGAAATTTTTATATTTTCTCCTGCCATTTAAGCTCTTTATTTTTTCTCAATTCCGGCTATAATTCCGCGTTTTAAGTTTTTTCAACATTTTATGGAGTCAAAAATGACAGTAAGTTACAAAGAACTCGGTCTTGTAAACACGAAAGAGCTTTTCGCAAAGGCTGTTAAAGGCGGTTACGCGATCCCTGCCTACAACTTCAACAACATGGAGCAGCTCCAGGCAATCATTATGGCCTGTGTCGAAACAAAATCTCCTGTAATTCTGCAGGTTTCCAAAGGTGCAAGAGATTATGCGAACGCAACTCTGCTCAGAAACATGGCACGCGGCGCAGTCGAATACGCGAAAGAACTCGGTTATCCGATCCCCGTCGTTCTTCACCTTGACCACGGCGGCGACTTCGAAATCTGCAAACAGTGCATCGACAACGGCTTCAGCTCGGTAATGATCGACGGTTCGCACCTTCCCTACGAAGAAAACGTCGCACTCACCCGAAAAGTCGTCGAATACGCTCACTCGCAGAAGGATTACGTCACGGTCGAAGGCGAACTCGGTGTTCTTGCCGGCATCGAAGACGAAGTTTCCGCCGAGCATTCTTCCTACACTCCGCCCGAAGAAGTCATCGATTTCGTTGGCAAAACAGGCGTTGATTCCCTTGCAATATCGATCGGAACAAGCCACGGTGCAAACAAGTTCAAACCTGAGCAGTGCACAAGAAACGAAGAGGGAATCCTTCTTCCGCCGCCTCTCAGATTCGACATTCTTGAAGAAGTCGAAAAGAAGCTTCCGGGATTTCCGATAGTTCTTCACGGTTCTTCTTCAGTTCCGCAGGATTTAGTAAAGATAATCAATACTTACGGTGGAAAACTCAAAGACGCGATAGGCATTCCCGAAGAACAGCTCCGCAAAGCTGCTGCAAGTGCGGTCTGCAAAATCAATATCGACAGCGACGGCCGCCTGGCAATGACAGCGGCAGTCAGAAAAGTCCTCGCCGAGAAACCGGCTGAATTCGACCCGAGAAAATACCTTGGGCCGGCACGTGAAGCGCTCAAGGAGCTTTACAAGCACAAAAACATCAACGTTCTGGGAAGTGCCGGAAAAGCATAGAAATCCTAATATTTGTGAGGTTTTTATGAAGAAAATTTTGGCTTTTATTTTTGTTTTGTTTTGTTTTTCCGCAGTTTTTGCGGTCGAATTCAATATTCCGCTCGGAAATTTTGAGATCAAAGGGATTTCGGTCGACAGAGTTGTTGTGAACACTGAAACAAAGGCAGCTTCGTTTTTTGTCACCGTTCCTGAAAGTTATCTCAATGATTTCAGTGACATAAAACTTGAAGCGCTGAGCCGTTTCTACCTGAATACCCTTGTTTCGCTGAATGTCGATTTCAGGCATCTCAGAGTCTTTTTGAGAACGGACGAGTCTGGCGAATACAAGGATGCGGCAGAGTTTCTGCCTGAAGAACCGCCTGTTATCTCAAAAGAAGAGGAAGAAAACGGCGGTGCGAAGCCGAAAACCAAAAAGACAAGATCACTTTCTCCGCATGTTAAGCACGGAAACATCACCGGCACACTTTCGGGAAAAACCATTTTTGTAAGCGCTGGACACGGCTGGACTTACGACACCTCAAAATCAAAATGGGATACCCAGCGTTATCTTTCGCAGGGAATGGTAGAAGACGATTCGAACGCCGAGATCGTCAGCTATTTTCTGATTCCTTATCTTCAGAATGCCGGTGCTTTGGTTTTCTCGGCGCGAGAAAGAGACCGTCAGGGAAAAATGGTGATAATCGACGATGCCGACGGCACGACTTATGAAGATTCCGACGGAATTTACGAAGAAAGCGGCAGCTGGACAAAAAATACAAGCGACTCTTTCGGCGGTTACGGAAGGACTGAATATCCGATAGAGCGCAATTTCAATCCTCTTAAAAACGGAAGATTCCGCGAGGCTACAGCTGCTTCCGGTACTTGGGCACGCTGGACGGCGAATATTCCCGAAGACGGCTACTATCATGTTTATGTAAGTTACAGAAGGCTTGAAGGCAATACCGATGCGGCACTTTATACCGTCAGACATGCAGGCGGAACTTCCGATGTCATGGTAAACCAGCAGCATCACGGTTCTACCTGGATCGATATCGGCAGATATTATTTTCGTGCCGGTCTTTCGCGGGAAAACGGATCGGTAACGCTTAGCGGCACAAGCGGAAAAATCGTTGCCGATGCAGTCCGTTTCGGCGGCGGGATGGGAGTTATAAAGCGCGGAGAATCTGCAGCGACTCTGACGGTTTCAGGAAAGCCGCGCTGGGAAGAGTCGGCAACTCACAATATTCAGTTTATTGGCGGAACTTACGGAAAAACCTATGGATATATGTCCAACGACCGTGATGACGATGTCAGAGCACGTCCGCGCTGGGCAGCCTGGGAAACCGAGACAGTCGACGACCCGCTTTACATCGCTTTCCATTCAAATGCTCCAGTCAGTGCCACGGACGATACTACAAGCGGTCTTTCAACTTACATTTACAGTTCGACTTTGAATTCAGGAACAGGTTATCAGGAAGGCGACCAGTATCCGGGCAGCGAGAAACTGGCGGAATTTGTCCACAACAGAGTATTGGCTGCCGGAAAAACTTTCTACAGTTCATACAAGGCTTATGGAGCAAACGGAAAAAATGGAATTTACAGTGCAAATCTGGGTGAAGTAAATGCAAGTGTAAACAACAAGATGCCCTCAATTATCGTCGAGCTTGCCTTCCACACTTCAAAAACCGATGCCCCGATGCTCAGAAATCCGAAATTCAGGGATATAGTTTCGCGTGCGGCTTATCAGGGAATCGTTCAGTATTATGCTGACGAAGCCAAAACAGAAGCTGTTTTTCTGCCGGAAAGTCCGCGTAATCTGAGGACAAAAACCAATGCAAACGGCTCGGTAACGCTTTTCTGGGACGCTCCTGAAAGCGATGCTCCGAATTATTACAAAGGTCATCCGGCAACAGGTTATTTCGTGCAGACTTCAACTGACGGATTTGCTTTCAACGACGGCGAGGATGTCGGAAACGTGCTCGAATGGACCGGAAATTTCGAACGGAACAAGCCGGTTTACTTCAGAGTCGTCGCATACAATGCCGGCGGAGTTTCCTTCCCGAGCGCGGTAGCTGCAGCAGTTCCGGTCAAAACAGGCGCTCAGATCCTTGTCGTCGACGGTTTTGAGAGGATCGACAACGCTATGCCGCGCTTTAATGATGGCGGCAGCGCAAATCACCGCTATATCCTTGAAAATGTTAATAGTTTCGATTACGCAAAATACTATGTGCCTCTTCTTAGTGAACTCGGATATTCGCTCGATTTCACACAGAGAACCAATGTCGCGGGAATGGATATTTCAAAGTACGATATGATCGTCTGGTTTTTGGGCGAGCAGAGTACAGAGGACGAGACTTTCAATGCGGACGAGCAGACGAAAATTGACGGATATCTCAATAACGGCGGTGCACTTTTCGTAAGCGGTGCCGAAATAGGCTGGGACCTTGACCATAAAGGCAATGCAGACGACAAAGCATTTTTCAACGAAACTCTGAACGCGAAGTATGTCGATGACAAATCGGGACTCTACACTTTCGTAGGAACAGATGATTTGTCGGCAATATCAGGATTTTTTGATGACGGAACATCCGTTTATCAGGCTGAATACGCCGATGTTCTTGCTCCGTTTGACGAAACGGGGGAAACAGTTCTTTTCTACGACAATGCGATGACGCTTGGTGCCGGAATTCTGACGAAAACCGATACCAAAAAAGTTTTCGTTATGGGATTCCCGTTTGAGACGATTCTTAAAAAAGATAATAAAATCAATTTGTTGCAGTTTGTTCTCGACGAGTTTGAAATAACTCCGAAAGTCGTTGACGACGATTCGTCAGACACGACCGATTCAGGAAGTGAAGACCCGGACGAAGACACGGCGGATTCGTCGGATTCAGCTGATTCCGCTGATTCTGCCGACACATCTGATTCAAGTGACACATCTGATTCAGGCGATACGGCAGATTCAGGTGAAGGTTCCGGCGGTAAAACAGATCAAGGCGATACGGATGATTCGGGAGATACTGCTGATTCCGGCGATTCAAATTCCGAAAATTCAGACAATTCTTCAGATTCAGACGGTAAAGGCGGTTGTTCCGTAATTATTCTTTAAAATTACTTTTTTACAATTTTGTGCTATAAGCGCGTGAATTTTGCTGTTTTTTAACTTTTAAGAAATTTTTATAATTCTGGAGGTTCAGATGTCAGGCGTGATAAAGACTTCGGAGGCTTTGAAAGTCAATCTGGCGGAAACTTTTGTTGCTTCTTACGAGTTTTCGGAGCAGGAAAAATTCATTCTCGGCGCGGTGGAAAAGCATCCTCTGCTTGAAAAAAGGATGAGGACTTTCTTTCTCGAACTCAACCATCCGTTTCCGAATTTTTCTGAAGTTATCGAGGCTTACCGCTGGATAACGCTCGAAAACATGTGGGTTTTTGCCGATCTTCCAGAAAGCGGCGAGATAATGAAAATGCTCGGCGGCTACTTCATGCAGATTTTTTCGCAGAAGCTCGACATTCCGCAGCGCAACAGGCTCCGTCAGACGATTTTCAATGTTCTTGAACTGCTTTACAAAATTCTTCAGAGCAACAAAATTCCTGACGAAGTTTTCAATTCGTATCTTGACATCACTGATACTGTTCTCGCCGACGGCAACGACGGACTGATGGAAGCTTCGAGCTCGCTCAAAAAATATGTTTCGGAGATCTGCAAAGACGAGCGTTTCAGCGAAAGAATTTTCAGAATGCTCAAGCGCGTCATGAGGATAAATCTCGACTACTGGAAAAATGTAGAATCGTTTTCGGAGTGGCTCGGCAAGAGGAAAATCGAGCACGGTGACGAAGCGCTGGAGATCGAAAACGCGATCGCTTCGCAGTTTCCTCCGGAACTTTTTACTGAATGCGAAGAGGGGATCGAAAAGGCAGGGAAGTGCGAGGATTTTTTCAAACTGCCCGATTACACCTTTTTTACAGACAGATTCCGCAATACGATCGACTTTATTCCTACGCCGATCTGCAAAATTTACTACATTTTCTATCTTCTCGATTTCTCATCGATGGAAAGTCTGCGAGAATACCTCCTTTTTGACCTCAACAGAACGCTTAAAATCGTTTCGATCGACGATGCCGGCGAGGCAAAACGCTTCATAACCCGCATGTTCGACTTCTTCAAACCGGTCCGAGAGCTTTTCCAGAGCGCGATCCTTGACTGCGTTAAAACTTTGGGAAAAGAGATCCTTAAACGCGGCAGCGCCGAGATCTGCGACCACTTTTTCGATGCCGTGATCCGCTTCGGATTTGTCTATCCCGAGCTCAAGGGTGTCAACTCAGACTGGCAGATGATCGTCGACAAAAACCATGTCAAAAACATCAGGACATGGCTTGAAATAATCGAAGTGAACCCCTCGAAAAGCACGAAACTTCTCTCGGCTCTGCTCGTAAACCTCAGGATCGGCGGCGTTTTCATTTCCGATACCGACCTTTTCCAGAGCGATGTCACGAAGTTCCTCAACAGCCAGATCGCGCCGGCATACCACATCGCGCGTCAGATCGCAGTTCTTTTCCCGGTTTACTTCAACGAGATCGGAGCGGAAGGCGAACTCAGAAAAATTTCGACCGCGATAGATGAGATCTGCCACAGAAAAGATCTGCTGACACACTTTTTGAGAAAGCAGATCCATGCCGAGAGCAACAACACCCACATCCAGCTTGCGAAAGATGTCTTCATTTTCTGGCTCACCGGCAAAAAAGAGCATCTCAAAAACAAAATTCCGGATGAAATCTACGAAACTCTCGAACCTGCGGGTGAAATGTATGAAGGCCTGCACGAAGTTGCGCGTTTCGTTACAAACAAAGCAGGCGGCGACTACGAAACGCTTTTCACGATGAAACCGGCGGATGTCGAAAAAATAATCGCCGATTTCGGAGCGGGGCATGAGGTCGAGCAGAAAAAAGTGGGATACCTTTTCACAATATATCTGCTTCTCAAAGAAAAGTATTACCTCAATCCGGGCGATATCGCTAAAAAACTTAAGAAAATCACATACATCCATCAGGCGACAATAGACGAGTTCGAAGCGGCGATGAATGCCGAAGACTGGAAAAACTCGGTTCGTATCGCATTCAAAATCATGTCTGCGCTCAAAAAGACCGTTCTTTCGGAAGAGCAGACCGAAGGAGTTGAAAATATCTACTACAAACGCCACATCGCGATCGGAATTCCTTCGATGTACGGCGAATACCGCGAGCCGAAATTCGAGGCTCTTGGCATGATCTACAGAATGGAGCAGCTCGTTTCAACGATGGTCGAAAAACTGGTTTCTACAACGAAACTTCCTTATGTTTCAGCCGATAACTTGAGGGAAACCTGCGAGATCCTCGAACTTTTCAGAGAAGGTCTGGCTCTCGGCGGTATCACGAGCGAAAACTTCAATTCCGACCTCAAAATGCTCGAATACAGCCTTGTTTCATCAAGTTTCTCGCTGCACCAGTACACCAACATTTTCGAATTCTTCGCCGAGGATCTGAGCAAAATCGTCTACGACTACTTCCTCGGGATCCACGACCAGAACCTCAAGATCGTCCTCGAACAGTATATCGAAAAGCACAATCTCACCGTTTCCTCGGAGAAAGACAAGGAGAAGATCATCCACAAAAAGAGCGAGGAATTCTACCGCGACATCATTTCATCGTCATTCCTCATGCAGCAGATCGACAGCCTTATAAACTATCTTCTTTCGATCCTGCACGGCATTCCGAAGAGTCTGACGCAGGAAGATATCCACATGATCATGACATACAAGCGCAAATCGATAATTTCCGAAATCGACAAAAAAGATGACGAGCTCGACAACCAGGTCTTCTTCGGCGCGAAAGGATACTACCTCAAAAAAATCAAGGAATACGGAATGCCTGTTCCGCACGGTTTCATCCTCACGACCGAGCTTTTCAGACGTCGCGAGGCTTTGATGAAGCACCCCGAGATCGAAAAGGAGATCTACACCACGATTTCCGACGCTCTGGGCGTTCTCGAGGAAAAAACGGGACTTCAGTACGGAAACCCGAATAATCCGCTCATGCTTTCGGTCAGAAGCGGCTCGGCTATGTCGATGCCAGGCGCGATGAACACTTTCCTCAATGTCGGAATGAACGACGAGTTCGTCGAGCAACTCGCCAAAAAAGAGAACTACGGCTGGACTTCGTGGGACTGCTACCGCCGTCTGATCCAGACATGGGGCATGAATTTCGGCATTGACAGAGACCTTTTCGACAAAGTCATTGCCGATTTCAAAAAGGTTTACGGAGTAGAGAAGAAAATCGGTTTCAAACCTGAGGTAATGAAGGAAATCGCAAGGGAATACATGAAGATCCTGAAGAGCCAGAACGTTGTTTTCGAGCAGAATCTCCACAAGCAGCTCTTCACTTCGATCCAGGCGGTATTCGATTCGTGGAACTCGCGCCGTGCCTTGGTTTACCGCGACAAACTCCACATCGCAAGCGAGTGGGGAACCGCTGTTATCGTTCAGAAAATGGTGCTCGGAAACATCAACTACGACTCCGGAACAGGCGTTGTTTTCACCCGTGAGCCCAACGGACGCGGCAGAAAAGTCTGCCTTTACGGTGATTTCGTAATGTGCTCTCAGGGCGAGGATATCGTCGGCGGTCTTGTGCATCCGTATCCTGTTTCCGAAAAACAGCGGCTCAATATGAAAAATGCGCCTGATGTCAGTATGGAAAAAGATTTCCCCGAAATATATTCGGCACTTAATGAAATTTCCAACGAACTCATCAACAAGCGCGGATTCGGCCATCAGGAGATCGAATTCACCTTCGAAACATCGAAGAAAAAAGACCTTCACATCCTTCAGATCCGCTCGTATCACCAGAACGATCTCATGCAGGAAGAGCTTGTCCCCGACAATCTTACGGTAATAGGCGAGGGAACAGGTATCGGCAACAACGTTCTCACAGGGCGTGTCGTCTTCTCGATGGAAGACATCGAAAAGTGCAAACAGCTTTATCCGGGTGAAAAAATGATCGTTATGCGTCCCGACACCGTCAGCGACGACATCGACATGATCTTCGAGGCTGACGGACTTCTCACTTCCCGCGGCGGAGCTACTTCACACGCGGCTGTCACGGCTGTCAGACTCGGCAAGATCGGCGTCGTCAACTGCAAATCTCTCGTCCTCGACGAAGTGAACAAGACTTTCACTTTTGGCGGCGAGACCAGAAATGTTCTCTGCACGCTCACGATCGACGGCAGAAGAGGATTCATTTACGGTTAGTTTTGATATTTTGGAGATAAAAATGAAGAAATTTTTGATTGTTTTCGCGCTTTTCTGCGCGGTTTTCATGGTTTCGTGCGGCAGCGGCAAAGAAGAAACAACGGAAACAGGAGATACTGACGGCAGCAGTCAGAGTGACACGGCACAGGAGGCTGATGAAACCGATACCGCAGACTCCGGCGACACTGTTTCTGTGTACGAAAGCGATGATGCCGATACCGGCGAAAATGGCGGTGACAGTGGTCAGACTGAAACGGAAAATGACAACGAACCGGCTGATACCGGTGACATTGAGAACGGCAGCGACGATGAGCATTCAGATACTGGTGACATTGAGAACGGCAGCGACAATGACCCGGCAGACACCGAAGATACCGAAAACAACAATGATTCGGATGATGCAGTGGACGCTGATGTGCCTGATTGTGTTCCTCAGTGCGACGGTACAGGTTGCGGTGACGACGGCTGCGGCGGGACCTGTCTTTGCGGACACGATCAGGGCTGCAACGATGAGTTCAAATGCGTCGACCTTGATTTTTCGGGTTGTACAGGCCTTTCCGTTGACTGGAGCAAGCTGGTCCTCTATTCAATAGACAGTTTTTATGCAGTAGGAAGCGGCGGCAGTGATCCCCGGGCGACGATACAGTTTTATCAGGATCTGGATACACATAAAATCACTGCTGGAACATACGATCTCGGAAGCGGAAAAAATTTGCAGTATAAAACATGCTCGGAATGTGTGTTTGTTTACTCGGATATGTTCATAAACGCTTCTGGATACAATGAATATGCAAAAAAGTATTTCCAGCATGACGGAACTTTGACTATAAGCAGCGTCGACGAGGACAACAGGATCAAAGGAACGCTTACGGCAAGGATCTTTGAAGCAACTTTCGACAAAAAACTGATGATGAATTTCGTCGCAGGCGGCAAATGTTTTAAAATCGAATCTGTGATACTGGATACACAGAAATAGCCTGTCAAAATAAAAATCCGCGGATTTATAAATTTTTTTCGCATTATTAAAAAAAATAAGTACAATTACTTGTTTCGTTTTTTAATTTTGGAGGTGCTCCATGAAGAAGTTTTTGACTGTAGCGGCTTTAATTATTGCAACGAGCTTTTTGGTTTCCTGCAGTCTGTCTGATGAAGATTTCGAAGATTTAGGAGATCTGGTCGACACGGGAAACAGCAGTTCAGGTAACAATTCAGGCAACAACTCTGACAACACTTCCGAAGAGGATTCGGCTGATTCCTCGAATGAGGACAATGTTTGGGAGGATAGCGAAGATCAGGGCGGAGACACCGGAAGTGATACGGGAGATCCCGGCTCTGACACAGGCAATCCCGGCGGTAATCAAGGTGATGAAACAGGCGATTCCGGTACGGAAATCAACGAACCGGACACGGAAACCGGCGATTCCGACATAGAACACGATGAGCCTGACACAGAAACAGGCGATGTTGATACAGAAACCGGTGATGTTGACACGGAAACATGCGATGTTGATACAGAAACCGGCGATGCCGACACCGAAACCGGTGATGTTGACACGGAAACAGGCGATACTGACACAGAAACTGGCGATGCCGACACCGAAACTGGTGATGCAGATGTAGTTGAAGATCCGTGCATTACGATCACTCTCGGCAGCAGTCTCACACAGGATACCGACAGCTACGATCATGATTATGTTTACTACACAACCTACACTCCCGACACAGGAGGCGAAGAAACTGATTATTTCTACATCGGATTTGACGGTTCTGATCCTTTTACCTCCAAAACTTACAACCTTTCTGATACTAAGTGGAACAGTTCAAAAGGACTTTTTGTTTATATTTACGAAGATGAATCATGCACTGAATACGGCGATTGGTGGAACGGTTATTACTATGTCTGCCAAGGTGTAAAAACTTACTTCCAAAGAGAAGGAAGTATTCAGGTTTCATACAAAGATGACGGTTGGAGCGCTTCATCAGGTGTAAGAATTACGGGCGTAGTTCTTGACGAGATCAACGCCAGCAGCGGCGAAGTTGTTCCGCACGGCACTTGCATCAGAGTCAACAACAAGGCATACGGTGATTAAAAATCTGTCTGAAAACCGCTGAAAAAATCTTATAATTCTTAAATTGATCCGCTGAAATTTTGCCAACTGCCTTTTTTTATGTAGGATAATGCGATTTTTTTTGTGGAGGAGAAAATGAAAAAAATTCTGACGGTTTTTCTGTTTGTTTTTGCCCTTTTTATCATGGGCTGCGGCAGCGATTCCAAAAGCAATGAGACACCGGCTGAAACGAAAGACGGCGATTCGTCTGACACAGGTTCGGATGATGATATGTCCGGTGGCGACGATAATACCGATTCCTCAGATTCCGGCAAAACAGATACATCGGATTCAACCGATTCAGCTGATCCGGCAGATTCAGGAACGGCTGATTCAACCGATTCCGGCAGTGAAACAACTGATTCCGGCGATTCCCAGTCTGATACCGAAAGCGGTGACACTGCTCCGCAAATTGTGATGGTCGAATGCACGGGCAGCGAGAAAATATGCAGGAACAACGCTGATTTCATCGGCGAGATTCTTACCTGCAACGGAACGAAATTCGAGAAGACAGACGACTGCGAAGGCACTTCATGCGACGGAGACAAGTGCGGCGAGTGCGTGAACTACACCCGCAAATGCATCAATAGCGAAGATGTGGCTTCAGAGGACTTCAGGCGAGGCAGCATTTACATCTGCAAGGAAGGAAAATGGGATATGCGCTATAGCTGCGACAACTCCTGCGACTATGATAAAATCGACGGCGGCGACTGCGGCGAATGTATGAACGGCGATTTCAAATGCGAAAACGGAAATGTTCCAGAAGACACCAAGCTTTTCAACTATGACGGCAGCGTAACAACGGTTCCGGCAGGTTTTATCACTGGTTTCCGTTCACAATGTGTCGACGGAAAATGGAAAAAACTGGCTCTTGACGACCCTGAAAACTGCTATTTCGGGCATTTGCAGTCAGAAGACGACCTGCCTTATGCAAGGATAAACGGCAGAGATATAATATCTGTCTACCTTTACGATTCAAACGGTTCTTCCACAAACAGGAAATACAAACTTGCGATGTGCAAAGACGATGTCAATTGCGGCGAATGTCTCTATTCTTTCAGCTACTGCAGCAATACTACATTTGCAACCTGCTACAAAGGCGAAGTTATGACGCAGACCTGCGGCTACAGCGACAGCAACGGCAACAGCGGATGTTATACCGCCAACAGCTGTTATCGTGCAAGCACAGCTAATTATTGTAACGGCACTCAATGCCAGAACTGCAAAGCAATCTGCAACTGGTAGAATTAAATAGGAGAAAAAAATGAAAAAACTTTTAACGCTTATTCTGCTTGTTACGGCTTTTGTTTCATGCAACAAAGCCAATTATGAAAAAACTGACACGATTGCCAGTGAAAGCAATCTGAAAACCGTTATCGTCGGCATTCCTAACACTGATTCATCCGATCTCAAGGAAATCACCGACACTTTTCCTGTAGATGCCGAAAAAGTGGCTTCGCGTGCTTACTGGAATCCGACTGAAAAGGGATATGAGGCTGAATTTATCTGGATCGATCCTGAAGGAAAGGCAGCTTACACGAAAGTGATGGATATGAAGCCCGAATGGAAGCGTTCGCTCGTCTATTACAGAGGACCGAAGCCGATGGCTGCCGGAAACTGGCGTCTCGATATCAAAGTCGGCGGCAAACTTTACGGAAAAACCGATTTTACGGTCGTCAGAGAACGTTCCAAGGTGCCGATGATCGCGCAGATCGAGGCTTTCAATACCGAAAAGATCACGCTCGAGGACGCTCAGCTCATCGCAGAGAAGATCCGCTGCTTTGCAAATAAAAAATGCAGTGCGGAAGATGTCGTTTCGGCAGTCCCGGCAGAACTCGGAAACAAAAAAGTCGGTCTTGCTGTCTCTGTTTTCAGAAACGCGGCTGTCACAGACATGGTCCTTTCTTCGGCGGCAACGCTTTCGGCTGCGCTGAAAGAGCTTACCGAAAAAATCAAACCCGACGAGACAGCTCCGGCATCAGTCGAGCTTTCTGTCCTTCATTCGCAGATGGAACTTAGAAATCCTTCCGAGCAGCTTCTCAACGCAAAAAAGAGAGCCGGAATGGGATTCACGCTCTCGAAAGACGGCAAAAGCGCGGCGATCCTGCCTGTTTATATCGTCAGAACTCAGATCGAAGACGGTGTAGGCGTTGTCCGCCAGCTTGCAGTTGATGCGGGACTTCCTGAACACGAGTGGAAAAACGCTAAAATCACTGTTTTCATGACTCAGGATTTCGTTCTCAGCGAAAAAATGGAAAAGGCGAAGGAACTTGCCTTCACGAGAAGCCGTGTCTATGTCGAAAATGTAACTAGACAGGATCTTATAGATGCCGTCAACAATTCGTGGGGATGGTATCTGAAAAATCAGCTGACTGAAGGCGAGGAAGCTGGCAGATACATGTACACTTTCTTTCCGTCGAAGGATCTTGAACCCGATGAAGACTGGGGACTTCGCAACCTGAACGCTGTTTTTGTCCTTGCTGAGATCGCAAAAGACCAGAAAGATCCCGTTAAAATCGCGAGCGTCAAAAAGGCGATCGACACTTTTGCAAGATTTTTGAAGGAAGGTCACAACGGAAAGTGGCTCGACTGGCCTTATCAGCGCAGAGTCCGCAGTATTGCCGGGACCGCTTTCCTGCTTGGCGCGATGCTTGAACTCGAAGTTCCTGGTTATGAAGCGACGATGAAACAGATGACTGACGCGATAATCTCACTGCAGCAGCCGGACGGCAAACTTCTCACCGATTTCGCCGGAAATTACCGCGATGTCGACCAGATGTACTATCCCGGCGAAACGCTTCTCATCCTTGCGAGATATTACAAAAAAACAAAATATAAACCGGCACTTGAAGCGGTCGAAAAAGCATACGAATTCTATCAGGCGTTCTGGAACAACAAGGAAAACCAGCAGGGACCGTTTGTTCCCTGGCAGGTACGCGCTTATCAGGAAGCTTGGAGCATTACAAAAGACAGAAGATATGCAGATTTCGTTTTCCAGCTTGAAGACTGGATGCTCAAAAAATACAAACCGCTCGGAAGCGATGCGGAACCCGGCAGACAGGGCGCTTTGAGTACGCAGTTTGCCGGAACGGGCGTTTATTCCGAAGGTCTTTCGGCGGCAACAAGACTTGCACGCGAGATCGGTGACAAAGAGCGTTATGAAAGATATTCAAAAACTCTGCGCGGAATGATGGGATATGTTCTCGGTCTTCAGTTCAAAGACGAAGACACCTACTGGGTAAAGCGTCCCGACAAAGTCCGCGGTGCGCTCAGCATGAGGCCTGACAACGAGGAGCTCCGCATAGATTCTACATATCACGCTATTTCCGGCGTCCACTACACTTCAAAACTTTTCACTGACGAAGAGTGGAAAGCGATCGAATGGAAATAATCCGACATCATGCAGCCTGAAATCCTTTTTGAAGACAACCATCTTCTTGTCGTCGTAAAGCCGCAGGGGATCGCTGTCCAGAAGAACGACGCAGCTTCAAACGACGATTTTCAGAGCATCCTGAAAGATTATCTCAAAAAAAAATATAATAAACCGGGCAATGTGTTTCTTGGCATTGTCCACAGGCTCGCCCAGCCGGTCGGCGGAGTCATGGTCTTCGCAAAAACTTCGAAGGCGGCGTCACGTCTTAGCGAGCAGATAAGGCAGAATGTCTGGAAAAAGTGCTACTTAGCTATTGTTGACGGGATTCCGAAGCAGAAAAAAGCGGTTCTCGAAGATTATCTCGTCAAAAACGAAGCGACAAACGAGGTCTTTGTATCGAAAAAAGAGAATCCAAAGGCAAAATTCGCGCGCCTTTCCTACGAAACACTGAACTCAAAAGATGGCAGGTCTCTGCTTAAAATCACGCTTGAAACGGGCAGAGCGCACCAGATCAGAGTCCAGCTCTCGTCGCGCGGACTGCCGATAATGAACGATCACAAATACAACAAAAACGCAAAAATCGGTTCAAATATCGCACTTTGGGCTTATTCTCTTGAAATCGAACACCCGGTCACAAAGGAAAAACTCGTTTTTTCTGCGGAAATGCCGGAAAATCACATGATGCAATAAGCGAAAGGATCGCCGGAATCACATGATTTTAGGATCTATAAGGAAGAGGTCGTCGCTTTCCATCGAAGCTGTAAGGCGTTCGATCTCCTTTTCAAACTGGTTCATGGTGTCTGTTCCCCAGTTTTTCGTGAGTTTGAGATAAAGTTGAGCCGTGACGTAAGCGTCGGAAAGGGCGCGGTGCATAGCTCCCATCGGCTTTAAGTTGAAATGATTCTTAAGAGTCGAAAGCTTGAAATTGGCCGATGTCTTGACTTCTTTGCGCGAGTTGAGAAGAGTGCAGTAAGTCTCGAAATTCTTGTTTATGCCGCATTCCTTCAGCTCGTAGCGAAGGAAAGATGTGTCGAATTTGGCGTTATGCGCAACAAGGATATCTTCGCCGATAAAGTCTACAAAAAGAGGAAGGACCTGAGAGATCGTGGGCTTGTCGCAAACCATTTCGTTAGTGATCCCGGTTATTTCGACGATTTTGTCAGGAATTTTTCTTTCGGGGTTTACTAGAGTCTGGAAAACTCCGCAAAGCTTGTTACCGGATAGTTTGACAGCTCCGATTTCAGTGATCCTGTCGCCGTAACTTGGCGAAAGGCCGGTCGTTTCAAGGTCGAAAACAGTTACTCCGCTACTTTGCATCCTGACCTGCCTTCTTTGCGCTTTTTTTCGCGCGGTAAACCATGATCGATTTTTTTGTTATGAAGTAAGTCGGGATCATCGCGATAAGTCCTACGACTGCGCCGCCGATGCACATCGGAAGAAAGATGTCGGCTCCCAGAGCAAGAAATCCTTTTGTCTGTTCCACAAAGCCTTCAAGTTCGAGAACTGCCCTCATTTTTGACATGATCGTACCAGGTGTGACAATGTGATCTGCCGGATAAAAGAAAGTTCCGATCCAGTAGATGAAAGCGTAGATCGGAATTACTGTCAGCGGGTTCGTGATCCACACTCCGGCAACCGCCGCCGGTTTGTTCGCATGCTTGAAAGGAAGGCACACAAGCCCGGCGACAACCATCTGAATTCCCATTATCGGGAGAAATCCGACAAAAATCCCGAGCGCAAGACCGAACGCTATATCGTGCGGGTCTGCGTTCAGGTGAATGAGTTTTTTCCAGATCCTCAGAAACTGCGACTTAAGGTCATACCATGGGATCTTTCTGTCGGTTTTTTGTTTTTCCATCATTCTTCTTCACCTGCTTCAAGGACGGCAAGGAAGGCTTCCTGCGGGATTTCGACGTTTCCGAGCTGTTTCATCCGCTTTTTTCCTTCCTTCTGCTTTTCGAGAAGTTTTCTCTTTCGTGATACGTCGCCGCCGTAGCATTTCGAGGTGACATCCTTTCTGTAAGCCTTGACTGTTTCGCGTGAAATTACGGTCGAACCAATAGCAGCCTGGATCGCGACGTCGTACATCTGTCTCGGTATGACGCGGCGCATCTTCATGACTAACGAGCGTCCCATCTGGTATGAATTGTCTTTGTGGACGATGACTGAGAGCGCGTCGACCGGCTCTCCGTTGATGAGAATATCCATTTTGACGAGGTTCGACTTTTCGTAGCGGTCGAATTCGTAGTCAAGCGAAGCGAATCCGCGCGAGATCGATTTCAGTTTGTCATAAAAGTCGTAAACTATCTCGCTGAGCGGCATTTCGTATTCGAGAATGACTCTGTCAGCCGCCTGATAGATCATGTTTTTCTGCTTTCCGCGCTTGTCAAGGCAGAGTTTTACGAGCCCGCCGATAAATTCCGCCGGAGTAAATACCGAAGCTTTGACGATAGGTTCCTCTATGTGGGCAATTATCTGCGGTTTCGGAAGTTTGTCGGGGTTTTCGACGATGACTTCATCTCCGTTCGTTAGGACGACTTTGTATGCGACACTAGGAGCTGTCGTGATTAGTTCGAGCCCGAATTCACGCTCAAGCCTCTCTTTTACGATTTCAAGGTGGAGCATTCCCAAAAATCCGCAGCGGAAGCCGTAACCCAAAGCTGTAGAATTTTCAGGCTCGTAGGAAAAACTCGAGTCGTTGAGTGCAAGCTTTTCAACGGCGCGTTTCACTTCCTCGTATTTTGAAGTTTCAACCGGGAAAACTCCGCAGAAAACCATCTGTTTCATCGGTTTGAAGCCGGGAAGGGGAGTAGTCGTAGGATCGTTTGCCAGAGTTATCGTTTCACCGATCCTGACATCGTGGATAGTCTTGATTCCGGCAGCTATAACGCCGACTTCGCCCGCGGAAAGCGAGTCCACTTTCTTGAGAAAAGGCATATATTTCGCGATCTCGATGACTTCGTAATCGGCATCCGAGTGCATGAGATGGATGATGTCGCCCGTTTTGATTTCGCCGTCGAACATTCTCACCATCATTCTGACTCCGACATAAGCATCAAACCAACTGTCGAACACGAGAGCCCTTGTTTTCATCGAAGGATCGGTTTTCGGAGCCGGGATTTCAGTCACGATTTTGTCAAGAAGTTCTCTTACTCCGACCCCCGTTTTTGCCGAAACGAGAGAAGCATCTTCGGTGTCGATTCCGATTATATCGGCGATTTCGGTTTTAGTTTTTTCGACATCGGCGCTCGGAAGGTCGATTTTGTTGATGACAGGAACGATAGCGAGGTCGTTGTCGATAGCCATATATACGTTTGCCAGAGTCTGAGCCTCGACTCCCTGAGTTGCGTCAACTACAAGCAGAGCTCCTTCGCAGCTTGTGAGCGCGCGGCTGACTTCGTAGGAAAAATCGACGTGTCCTGGAGTATCGATGAAGTTGAACTCGTATTTTTCGCCTTTGTATTCGTGGAAAACCGTGACGGCGCGCGCCTTGATCGTGATCCCGCGCTCCTTCTCGAGCTCCATATCGTCGAGAAACTGCTCGGTCATTTCCCTTTCGCTGAGGCCGCCAGTCATTTCGAGAAGACGGTCTGAAAGGGTCGATTTGCCGTGGTCTATGTGGGCTACGATCGAAAAATTTCTGATATTGTTGATGTTTTTCATACTAACCTTGGAACCCAAGTTAATAAAAACCGCGCGTTTATATATGAAAAACTTTAATTTTACAAGAAGTTTGCATTCTCTCATGGTCCTTTAATTTCCAAAATCAGTTTTTTTGAGTAAAATTTCAGGTTTTTTGTGGAGGAGACGATGAAAAAACAATTCTGCACAGTGTTTTTTACAGTTTTTATGCTTTTGATTTCGTGCGAAAATCAGATCCAGACTGAATGTTCCGACGCTACAGTCAAAATGCGCGCTTATGCCTATCTGAAAGAGTGGTATCTCTGGTATGAGCATATTCCTCTTATCGATCCGACCAGCTACGATTCGCTTGCCGATATGATGAATGCCGTGAAATACCGCGAAGGCGACAAGCTGATCGACAGGTTTTCGTATGTCGCTTCAAAAGCTGAACATGACGGCTATTATGCCGGAAAGCGTTACGGAATGGGGCTTTCATGGATGAGGAATGATGCCAACGAGCTCTATATTTCGATGGTTTATCCAGGAAGTCCGGCAGGAGATGCCGGGCTGAGGCGCGGTCAGAAAGTGCTTGCCATGAACGGTGTTACAGTTGAGGAACTTGACGAAAACGGCGAATACAACAAGCAGCACAGGAATGATGCCGGTTTTGAGGAAAAAACCGACTGGAACAATGTCTACAATGCTGAAAATAAAGGGGAAGAAGTGAAATTTCTTGTGCTTGACGAAGGTCAGGAGCTTGAAACTACGGTCGTGCTGGATGATTATACCGCAAAATCGGTTCTAGCATCGAAAGTTCTTGAGAGCGGCGGAGTTAAAACAGGTTATCTTCACCTTAAATCGTTCATAAACTCCTCTGAGGATGAGCTTAACGAAGCGTTCGCCATCTTCAAGGAAGAGAATGTCGAGCAGCTGGTTCTTGATTTGCGCTACAACGGCGGCGGGCTCGTCAAAATCGCCGAACAGCTTGTGAATCTGGTCGCCGGGAGTAAGGGCAAGGATCAGGATATCATAAAGATCATCTACAACAACAAACACTCGGAAAAAAATGTCGACTATAAAGGGAAAAAACTGAAAAATTCACTCGAAAATGTGAAAAAAGTCGCATTTATCGTCTCTTCCGGAACGGCAAGCGCCTCCGAAATGGTGCTTAACTCGCTGACACCTTTTTTTGATGTCGTTATCGTCGGTGAAACGACTTACGGAAAACCGGTCGGGATGAACGCCCTCGACATCTGCGAGGAAACAATAGTTCCGATCACTTTTAAATATGCAAATGCAGAGGATTACGGTGATTTCTTCCTTGGAATAGATCCTGACTGTCAGGCATACGACGATTTTATGCACGATTTCGGCGACGAAAGGGAAGGCGAGCTTGCCGCTGCTCTTTACTATTTTGCCAACGGAAAATGTTCTGCTGAAGCTGCTGCCAGGAAAACTGCTAAGCGCAGAAGGATAGAGGAACTCATCCCGAGAGAACTCAAAGGAATGGGAAAAATAGACTATACATTCTAACAATTTAAGAGGTCAAAATGAATAACTACAAACATGATTTCATTGATTTTATGGTTGCATGCGAAGTTCTTACTTTCGGCGATTTTGTCACAAAAAGCGGCAGAAAAACCCCGTTTTTCGTAAATACCGGCAAATACAGGACTGGCGAGCAGATCGCGAAACTTGGTGAATTTTACGCTGAATCGATCATGGAAAACACGAAAGGTGAGTTCGATGTCCTTTTCGGGCCGGCTTACAAAGGAATTCCGCTTGCAGTTTCTGCATCTATTGCCCTCAGCTCGAAATTCGGCAAGAATGTCTCCTTCTGCTTCAACAGAAAAGAGGTCAAAGATCACGGCGAAGGGGGAAACCTCATCGGCCACAAACTTCAGAAAGGGGACAGAGTCCTCATAATTGAAGATGTCACGACGGCCGGAACAAGCATCCGCGAGACGGTTCCGCTCCTCAAAGCGGCAGCCGATATCGAACTTGCGGCACTTTCAGTCTCGGTCAACAGAATGGAGCGCGGAACAGGCGATAAAAGCGCGCTTGATGAGATCCGTGACGATTTCGGAATGAAAACTTTCTCCATCGTGAACATGGCGGAAGTTGTCGAATATCTCTACGGCCGCAAAGTAGGCGGCAAAGTCCTCATCGACGATGAAATGAAATCCAGGATCGAGGATTACTACAAAATCTACGGTGCGAAGTAGATTTACACTTATGTGTACAAGTATCATTTCAAACAGAAAAAAGACGATAGTCGGGTGGAATCTCGATATTCTCAATATGGAATACCGCGTTCGTAAGGAGAAAACCGGCGTATATATCGAAATAAACGACGCGAAAGAAGGGTGGATGCCTCTTTTCGGGGCGAATTCGCGCGGTGATTTCGTGGGAATGCCGACATGCTGGCCTTTTGACAAAAGAAGCGATCCTATAGGCGGGGAAGAGCACATCGTTCTGCTTGATATCGATCTTCTTCTTATGAAAAAAACGCTTCTGGAAATCAGAGAAATTGCTGAATCGG
>DBYC01000038.1:0-4054 GCA_002310035.1 bacterium UBP6_UBA1196 | reverse complement strand
CAGATCGTTCCGGGGCAGGGGTGCATGTATTTCGAGAAGCCTAAGTACAAGGTAATGACGAACTTTTCACCTTATAAAATGGATAGCGAAACTCATCCGTGGATGGGCTGGGACCGCTATCAGAAAGCTCTGTCCATGCTTGAGGCGGCAAACGACGATTTTGATGTCGCAGACTGTTTCGCAATACTCAGGGAAGTCTCCCAGACAGTGTGCCCGACCGTCGTATCAATGGTTTATGACGTGACGGAAAGGACTGTTTACTGGTGCGAAAAGAGAAGCTGGGAAGAGGTGCAGAAGTTCGATTTCAGGGAAGTTTAGATTCTTCAAATAATTCATTTTGGAATAAAAAGGATCGACCGAAACCTCGAACGAACGGTGTTTTTAATGGAGCGAGAATCCTAATCCTATGTGAAAACCATTAATAAAGGTTTTTTGTTTTCCATAGAAATTTGAGCCGCTGTCATTGTATTTTTTCTTTGTTATAAATCCTAAATTCCAGCCTGCGCTTAATATAATACGGCGAGAGAGTATCGGAATTCCCAACATAACCTGCGGGGTGAAAGTGAAATGCTGAAGTTTCAGCTTTTTGTTCAAAGTTCCGTTGTATGACATGTCGAGATCAGGAGCGATGAAAAAGTTTGATTTAGTCGGATAAAATCTCTTCGATAAGCTAGCTCCTCCGCCTAACCAGTAAACTGGATCTTTGAATTTGTTGCCCGGGAACCCCACATTGAAATCTAGAAAGAAAGTATAAGAGATAAATAGAGTCGTTCCTATTTCAGTGCGCACTCCTAGCGAATATGCGTATTTGCTGTCTATTATGGCGATGTCGGTTGAGTTTGTTTCCAAGCTGAAAATTATAATGGAAGTATCTCGATTTTTTATTCTGTCTTCTTCACTTTCTTCGGATGATTCTTCTTTTTTGTTTTTTGTTAAAAGTGCGTCAATTGTCGATACTTTGTTTTCTTCGAGGATATCTGTAAGTTGCGACGAATACTCCGCATCTTTTGTTTTTACGATGATGGACTGGGTGCAAAGCGGAACTTTGAAAGTTCCAGGGGTTTTGCCGATTTCCAGACCATCGACAAAAACATCTGCAACCAGGTCGTTGCCGTTTTCATCTTTCGCATTCACTTTGACTGCAGACATGCGCGGTTTGAGATCTTTGAGATCAAAACGGATATTTTTATGTTTTCCTCGTCCGACGGTGAATCTTTCACCGGCTTTGTAGAAGCACTCGCTGGCATGTTCAACCTGATGGTTGCCTTTTTCGATATGAAAATTTTTTATCGGAATGTTGCCGATATTTTTTCCGTCAAGCTCAATCGGGACATTGTAAGCTCCGTCAACAGAAAGCCATGCGAAATCAGGTTCCAAAGTATATTCTACAGTTTTACCTTTTTTGATTTCTTGCTTTTGCACGACTGGGAGATAATTCATTTTCTGCATTTCTATTTTGTGCCAGCCTGATGGTAACGGCTTGGTGCATGGTGTCTGGCAGAGTGTTCTGCCGTCAGCGAGGACAATCGCTCCGGCAGGTGAACTTTTGAACTCGACTTTGACCTCAGGGCCTGTGCCGATTTTGAAATTGTCCAAATCTTTTTTCTGTATGTTTTTCTGTTTCGGAACTGAAAAGTTGCCGAACATCTGAGTAAGCAGTTCGTATACTGCTGACGCGATTTCGGCCTTCAGGCGTTTAGGATCACCGCTCAGTTTTTTAGTTGTCTCAGCCTTAGTGCATTTTGCTTCTTTGGATGAAAGGCTGAGAGAGAGATTGTTTATGCTGCGCGTAATTTTTAGAGTAGAGTTTGCGCTGATTTCTTTTTCAAGTTCGCATTTAAGGTTTACATCAAAATTGAGTTGATGGCTTTCCCGTTTTAAATCACGCATTTGCTGCTGTTCCTGCCCGTTTGCGATAACATCAAGCTTCGATTGAGTTATCAAAGCCTCTTCGACAAGCGGAAGCAGTTCAAGGCTGTTTGAATCGGCTTCGAGCTCGACTTTCGGAATAGTTTCGTAATATTTTTTTATTGCATTTTCGACATCTTTCACATGACCGTGCTGAACAAGCGGATTGTTGTTGTGCCAGCTGTAAAGAAATGCCTGCGGAAAATCATCAACTCCCCAAGTTCCGGCGATTTCGGTATCTTCGTCGCAGATGAATCTGTCAGGATTCCATCCTTCGACATTGCAGGTTCCGTTTTTTCTTCTCGGAGCGACAACAATAAGAAAAATATCGTCGCCGTATTCTTTTTTCAGTTTTTTCCAAGTCGGAATAGCATCATCGCAAGGCTTACATCCAATCGTATAAAAATCGATTGCGACCAGTTTTACGCCAGTCTTCAACAGTTCTTCTCTTATGGTGTCCTCGTTGAATTCATTTTTCGCAAAGATAAAACCGAAAAGCATAAATAGGTAACAAAAAAACAAAAATTTCTTCATCTTTATTACTTATACCTCACACAGCGAGCCTCAAAAGTATGTACTGCATATTCTTCTTGAGTGGCATTTTTAGGTATAGCAGTATCCCACAGAGTAATGTAACCACCGTAAATAATCCATACATGAGCATCGTTATCATCGTAAGGATAGGCAATAACAGGCGAAGAAGACCACATTCCGCCATGTGACAGTAGAACAGTGTGGAGTCCTTCATGATCCCAACAATCATCATTTTTACAATCCTCGGTCAAACAATTGTATGACAAACAATAGTCTGTTACTCCGCAAGAACCTCCGGTTTCATTGGAGGGACAATTTTTAATAAGTGTTCTAAGTTCGCTTATTGTCGGCAGATGCCAGTCGTGATAACCTCCTTCTGTAAGTTTTTTACAGTATGAAACAGCTTCGTTCCAAGTCATTTCATCAGAAGATATAGATGACCAGTAAAGGTCATTTATCGAATTGTTGTATTGTAAAAGTTTTTCTGCAAAATCATATGCGTTGTGGATGTTATTTGTCTGATCAGGAGGTTCACATGATAAAATAAGCAAAAAAACAAAACAAAGACAATATGCTATTTTATTCATACTTCCTCCTAAAATTTTAAATCAATTGAAGCATAGAATCCATCGCTTGAAGGTGTGACGGATGCAGTCACAGGTCTTGGATAACGAGCAGCAGCATAATAAATTAGAGCTGTTCCACCGCCGACAACAAAAGCACTCCCCACAATGAAGGCGGGGATTTCCAAACCTAAGAAAATTCCGGCTTTTTTGCGGTGTTTATTTGCTTTTGCGACATATTCAGATCGGCTCAAACCTGAATAAATAGCTTCTATAGCTGAAGTTTCATCTGCCATTTTGTTGTATTTGTCTGTTTCTTGTTCTTTAAGAACATAAAATCCGATACCGGCTCCGATTAAAGCTGTGCCTATGGCAAACATTGATGCGCTTACTGCCATATCCTTTTTCCATTCTTTTATGTCCTCTAAATCGCCTTCTTTCCATATTATTTTTTTAACTTGATTTTCTTCGAGAGAGAGGTTTGTTGTTTTGTAGGTATATTTTATTTCGAGATCCTTGCTGCACACCGGTATTTTGAAGGTTCCGGGAGTTTTACCGACTCTTTTTCCATCGACTTTTACGGTTTCTTTTATGTGGCTTCCGCTTTTTTTGTCGATTGCATCGACTTCGATCATGGCGTAGCGGGGTTCCATTTTTAAAGCAAGAGTTTGTTTTTTATCTCGTTTGATGGTGACAGTTTCGCTGCGATCTTTAAAACAGTTGGATTTAAACTCGATTTTGTGTTTTCCAGGAGACAACATTTTCGAACAAGGAGTATGGTCGCATATTAAGTTGCCGTCAGCAAAAACAGTTGCTCCATCCGGTGTGCTTTCGAATGAAACATTGACTAAATCTTCGGTTTCTTCAATTTCAAAATCGCTCGCTGTTTCGCTGTAGCTGCCTGTCTGAAAGTTGGATTGTTTGTTTGCTGCATTAGCATGCGGAGTCGAAATGTTGCTGAACATTTGTGACATAAGATCATAGGCGGCTATAGCAATTTCTTTATTAAGGTTTTTGCTTTCACCGCTCAGTTCTTTCGTTGTAACTGC
>DBYC01000087.1:13244-29417 GCA_002310035.1 bacterium UBP6_UBA1196 | reverse complement strand
GGGTCAAAAAAAACGCGGGAATTATATGGATTGAGATGAAAAAGTCAATAATTTTGTTTCCATTAAGGGTGTTTATCTGAAAAAATCAAATAAAATCATGCGGTTGTGATTATTGAGACAAAGCAAAAGATTCATGCGAATTATTGGTGGCCTTCGCAGTCGTTAGTAAGTTCATCATTCGCCTGGTCGCAGTCGATGTCGTCCCAGGTACCTTCACATTCGTATTTTTTACCGTTGTATTCATACCATCTGCCGCCGTTTTCGTCCGTGCAGACTTGGTAGTCGCATGTACTGCTGCTTTCGTATTTGCAATGAGTTAAGCCGCAGGCATTGACAACTTCCTCGAAAGCCTTGTTGCAGTCGATGTTTTCCCCGCTGCCTTTGCACTTGTATTTTTTGTCTTCATACTCGAACCATGCTGTCTTTTTGCTTTCATTCGCACACATTATAAGATCAGGACAAAATTCGCCGACATCCTCGCATTTGACATCTTCGTCTCCGCCGCATGAAACAAACGCAAGAGTGACGATCACGAAAATCATTTTTTTCAAAAATTTTTTCATGATAAACCTCTTATTTTTCATAATAAAGCTTGAATGTTTTCGTGAATTCTGTGAGTTCTTGTCTCAGTTCTGCGTTGGCAGAGGCGATATTGGAAATCGTTTTTTGGGGATCGTTTTTTTCCGAAATCATTTTGACCGCCCACTTGGTATACATTTTATTAAGCGAGGAAACGGAAGTCACAAGGTAAAGCAGTTTTCCGTATTCTGTACCGTAGATTTTGTCAATGAAATCCTCAAAACTGCCTGAAGCCTTGTGCTTGGCTAAAAGCTGATCGAATTCTTCCGCAATAATAAGCCGGATGGACTCCTCGTTTGCCATATTCACCAGTCCGCAGCTTTTGTCGATGCTTTCCTGCAGGAATTTAAGGAGGTATTCGGCATTCGCGAAAACATTTGCCGCCGAGTTTTTGTGTTCCGCCGCTTTTTTGGAGAGAACCGAAACGGCGTCGGCCAGAACCCCGTTGTTTTTTGAAAGTTCGGCACATTCGGGTTTTGTTTTGTTCAGAAGCGCTGCCGCCTGATTGTAGAGTTTAACTGCGAAGATCTGTGTCTCATCCTGTGAGCGGAGAGTGAATGCAAAAACTATGACAAAAAGAAAAATCACGCTTTTTTTCATTTGTTCCTCAGCTGTGCCGAAATTTCAAAACGGTATGCGCGGAAAACAGAAAATTCGTTGACCGGATATTCGTCGTCAATGTATCTGTCCAGTTTTATTCTGTTCTTTTCTGTGTTGTCTTTGGGGTCGATTTCAGCTATGAATGCTCCTACAGGACCGTCTCCGTATGCACTTCTGAACATTTCGGGAATGAATGAAGAGCCGAGAGAGCCCGAGGTTATGAGGCGGTTGCCGTTCTCAAGTTCGTTGGCGCCGCTTACGATGATGCTCATCGAATACCACATAGGATCGTCTTCCAGAACATATTCCCAGACCTGCTGGATCGTTCCGCCGTAAGTATCCTTGTCCGGAGTTATTTTATATTCCACTACGCGGCTGAAATGTTTCTGGGAAATCGGAATAAAACTGAAATTTCTCGCCAGACCGTTGTCAAAAATCATCAGATTCCCGTTTTTGAGTATCGTCGGATTGTGAGCACGGAACGGCCAAGAGAAATCCTCGTGCGACTCAAAACCCTGTTTGACTGACAGGTCTTCGATCTCCTTTCCGTTTTTGTCAAGAGGTGTCAGGAAGAATTCCGGGTATGAGAATTCAAAATCGGAATAGACTTCATAAGGTTTTCCTTTTATAGGAACTCGTTCATCGACATATTTTTCACCTGCAACTAATTTGTCACCCTCTTTCTGTGAGTAGTTGCCTACCCATGTTTTCTGGTCGTCAGGATTGTAGTTGGCTGTGAAAGAATCGCTTTTGAAGTCACCGTCGGCATCGTCGATAAGTCCGAAAAGATGAGGCGCGAGATACCATTTCAAGTATCCTGCATGGTTGAGTTTCACGATCCCGGCTGTCTGAGAACCGACAATTATCGAGTTGTCGGACTCGTCGTAGAAAATTGCGTTGTGGTGGATCGGATTGTTTGTCTGGCCGGGAATTTTGGTGCTTGTCGGCTGCATGTCGATGAACAGATCGGCGACATCAGGGAAAGTTTTGTTGAGATCCCATGCGCCGCGGAGCCGGTCGAGATTCCGCGGGTCGATCTCGATCATCCTGTCTTCGATATAGTCGTCGTCAGCCTTGTCAACAGCGACAAGGTAGTTGCCGTCGGGTTTGATGAAGATTTCGTGGTGCACATTTTTGTAACCGAACGGCGTGACATCGATATCTTCAAGAACATGCCCCATAAAATCATATTTAGTCACATGCGAACCTTCTTCTCCGCCTCCGCAGTAGAAAGTATCGTCTTTTATGACTATCGGAAAACATATTGGAAACGGCAGGTCGGTATACCAGCGTACACGCCCGTGCTCGTCAAGCGCGATGCCGTTCATCTCGGTTCTGGAACGCGGAGTCCGCAGCCAGTTGACCATTGTCCAGCCTGAATCGATCGTGCCTGTCAGTTCGATTGCCGGAAAATCTTTCGGAAGAGACGATGTCGTTATTTCGAAATTTCTCTCATCGACTGTTTTTCCGCCTGCATCCAAAGCAGTCGCGGTCACCTTGTTTTTGTATGCCGGAAACAGCCCCAGGACAGGGATCAGCAGAGTTTCGGCTGCATCTCCTGAAACCGTGTATTCGCGGGAGAACGGTTTTTTGTCTGCATCTTTGTCGGCGACTTTGACCGTTACTTTCGCGATCCCTTCTGCTTTCACCGGGATCTCGGCACTGAGCGGAATATTGCCCGACGGATTTATTTTCGGCATAGAGAAAACGGAACCTGTCAGATCGGTGTCGGAAACACCTTCCTCTCCGTAGTCTGTGTCGTCGTCGGTTGTTTCACCGCTGTCGGTTTCGCTGCTGTCATTCGTTTCGCTATCGCTGTCGTTCTCGGATTTGCCGCTTCCTCCGCACGAAACCAGCATTGAAAACACAACCAAAATTGCCGTTAAAACAAAAAATCTTTTCATATCAACCTCTTTAAATGAGATCTCACTTTTTGTTCCCATCTCCACAATGGAGAGGGGTTAGGGGTGAGGTCAAAACTGCAATATTATACTCAATTTTTTGAAAAAATCTATTTTGCGCCTCCTTTACACTTTTTCCGATTCTGCTAAAATCTTCAGTCTTATGAATGGAGGGAGTATGGAAAGCGCGGAACTTCGGCAGATTTTGAACGATGTAAAAAACAATATCGCCCGCTTGGTCAAGGGGCATGATAATGTCATAACAAAAACGGTGGGCGCCTTTTTTTCCGGCGGGCATCTGCTTCTCGAAGATGTGCCCGGAACAGGGAAAACGACACTGGCGAAGGCTCTTGCAAAGTCGCTAGGCATGAAGTTCAACCGCATCCAGTTCACGCCCGACCTGATGCCGGCCGACATTACCGGAGTTTCGATCTTCAATCCGAAAACTTCCGCTTTCGAGTTTAAGAAGGGGCCTGTTTTTGCCAACATAATTCTTGCTGACGAAATCAACCGCGCTTCTCCGAGGACACAGTCGGCTCTTCTTGAAGCGATGGGCGAAGGGCAGGTGAGCACCGATGCAGGGCAGTTCGTTCTTGAAAAACCGTTTTTTGTCATTGCGACGCAGAACAATATTGAATCGAAGGGAACTTACACGCTTCCGGAATCGCAGATGGACCGTTTTGCCATGAAACTTTCGCTGGGTTATGTTTCAGCCGAAGCTGAGATGGAGATCCTGAACGGCCGCGGTTTTTCCGATGAGCTTGAAAATCTCGGACCGGCGGTCTCTTTTGAAAAAGCATGTGAAGCTATCCGCGCCGTCGAGACGATCAAAGTTAGCGATGAACTCAAATATTTTATAATCAAACTGGTGGATTCGACGCGCAGCGCACCGAATGTAAAGCTTGGGGCAAGCCCGAGAGCGGCTCTCGCGCTGATGAAGGCGGCTCAGGCTGCCGCAGCATTTGACGGACGCGCTTTTGTGATCCCTGACGATATTGTGTCAAATGCCGTCAATGTAATGGCGCACAGAATAATTCTCGATAATCCGTCGTTCGTTTCAGGTACTTCGAAAGAAAGCGTGATCGCTTCTATTCTTGATAATACGAAAGTTCCGCTTTGATTCTTTTATTTTAATTTTTTGATTTCCATAAAACAAAAAACCCGGCACGAGGCCGGGTTTAAAAAAGGATCCGATGACCGGATTAGTAGCAGTAACCCTGGACGCAAGGCATACCGGAGCAGCATTCGCTTACACCTTCAACACACTGCTGACCTGCCGGAACACACTTTGCTGCGTTGATGACTACGCCTGCCGAGCAACCCGACGATGTGGTGTTTGCTTTGCAGATGTGGTCGCTTTCGCATTTGAAGCATTTTGACGGCGGGTTGGTGGAACTTGAATTGAGTGACGGGCAGTTGTCTGTCGTTGTCGAGCAGAGTGCATCAATGCAGTTGCTGCCGTCGTAGATCTGACCCTGCGGGCATACGCCGCAGACGTTGATCGACGGATTCTCGCGCTCGCATTTAAGACCGGTAAGACCTTTGTCAGCATAGCAGCATCCGCCTGCCGGGCAGTTGTTCGGATGGCAGACTCTCTCGGAAACATAAATAAGAAGGCAGCGGCCGAGTGCCTGGTTGCACTGAAGGTCGGTCGGACATTCGCTGTCGCTTGTGCAGCCTTTCTGGCATTTCTGGTTTACACAGATGTTGCCTGTTCCGCATTCTTTGTCTGTCTGGCAGATTTTGTCGAGATTTTCGGTGTCGGCTTCGTCGGCATCAGCATCAGAATCCTGAGCTTCTGCTGTGTCGTTATCCTGAAATACATCTTCATCATCAACGGCATCTTCATCTGCAACGGAATCGGTATCGTTCTGTTGCGGTTTGATTGTTGTCGGATCTTCTCCGCATGCGACGAACAGAAAAACAACAGCTGTCAAAACATAAAACATTTTTTTCATCTCAAACCTCCAAAATTATCTCTTCATTGTCAAAGTCAACTGAAACGCGGGAGGGATTTTAACTCAAAAAAGTTTTTTTTCAACAAAAATCGTACAAAAAATCTTCGTATTCGATTTTTGTGCCGAAAAAGCACTTCAAAACTTGAAATTTAGTTGATTTTAAAAGAAAATGCCGCCAGCTTTTTTGTTCTTATTTTTTTAAGAGGTTTAATTATGAAAAAAATTTTTGCCATTTTTTCTGTGGTTTTGAGTTTTTCCGCGGTTTGTGCGGCAGGCATGCTTGTCAAGGTTACGGCTGTCGATGCCGGCGAAGGGTGTGACAACGGCGGAATCAAAATCGAGGTCGGTACGGATGACAATGAAAGCGGAGTTCTTGATGAAGGCGAAGTCGACAATACAAAGACTCAGTTCGTCTGCAATGGTCAGGACGGTGCTGACGGCGCATCGACAACGATCACCGTTACGGAAGGCGCTGCACTCTGCGGCTCTCTCGGCGGCATTACGGTCAACGTCGGCGGCAGCGAGGTCCCTGTCTGCAATGGAGCTGACGGTTCCGACGCACTTGTAAGGACTTCAACTTTTGAAGGTAAAGCCGGCGACTGTGAGAACGGCGGAATCAAGATCGAGGCAGGGCTCGACAATCTGACTGTCAACGGTATCCTTGACGACGACGAGGTCATCACGGCAAATACGAAATATGTCTGCAACGGCAGTGACGGCAGCAACGGCAGCAGCTCGATCATAAATGTTTATGACGAGCCGAAAGGCACGAACTGTCCCGACAATCCCGGCGTGAAAATAGAGTACGGAGTTGACTCGAACAACAACGGAGTTCTTGATACAGATGAAAAACAGACAAGGTATGTCTGCGGCGGCAAACCGGGCAAGTATCAGGGCGACGACGGAGATAAAGGCGAACCCGGCAAGGATGCGTTTTCGAGAACTTCCGAAGAGCCTGCCGGCGAGAACTGCAAAAACGGCGGAATCAAGATCGAGGTCGGAACCGACAATAACCGCAACCTCGTTCTTGACGACGACGAGGTCATCGCGGCAAATACGAAATATGTCTGCAACGGCGAGCGCGGCGAGCAGGGCGACAAAGGCGAAGCCGGCAATACTGGCGAAGCTGGCAGCACAGGTGCCACCGGTCCTGACGGCAAGGACGGAGCTTCATCGCTGGTTTCGGTAGTTGACGAGCCGAAAGGCGAAAACTGCGTTTCAGGCGGCAAAAAAATTTCTGTCGGACTTGATTCCAACAGAAACGGGATCCTTGACGAAGAGGAAATCGGCGAAAACAATACTTATTATGTATGCAACGGAAGCGATGCGGAAGAATCGGGACTGACTTCTTCTTCGACCGGCTGTTCTTTGGACGCTGTCGATGATAACGGAAGTTTGATCCCGGCGCTTTTCGCTCTTTTCGTTGCTGTCTGCGCGTTTTTCGGGTTTAAAAAAGTCCGCAATTAGGAGGCTCTATGAAAAAACTAATTTTATTGCTTTCCGTTTTTGTCTGCGGACAGCTTTGTGCAGAATGGGTGATCGATGCGACCCATTTGAAACCCGGCGATAATGACAAATGTCCGGACGGCGGAACACTTGTTACTTTCTCCGATACGGATAATTCGGATTATGAAGCGTCAGTTTATATCTGCGACGTCGAAAACGGCGAGGATGGATGTAAAGGTGTGGCTGTTCCCATGATGAACACGCCGGCTGCCGGCTGCGTGACGATAAAAAGCGGACTCTCATGTGACGGCGACAATTCGATAGATGCCGATCAGACGGTGACTGAGACACCGGTATGCGGCGTAAAGGGAACGGACGGCACGATCACTATCTCTGTCGACGGAAACGGCACAGACGGCGCAGACGGCGCAGACGGAAAGGTACCTGAAATCATCATAACGGATGAACCTGCCGGAAAAAACTGCGAAGTCGGCGGCAAAAAGGTCGAAACCCGTTCCGATTCCGACGGAGACGGCACATTCGAGACGGTTTCGGTTTCCTATGTATGTGCAGGTGTCACTTTGAACGGTAAAGATGGCGAACCTGGCAAAGACGGAGAATCCAAAATCGTCGGCCAAGACGGCGAAAACGGAGAAAAAGGCGAACGCGGTGAGCAGGGCGAAGCCGGTGATCCGGGTGAATCAGGCGAGCCTGGAGCAGCAGGTTCCGACGGACGCGACATGCTTATGAGTGTCGTTGACGAAGCGGCCGGTGAAAACTGCCCGAACGGCGGCAAAAAATTCATGAGCGGCGCAGATGCCGACGGCAACGGAGTTCTTGATGAAGCCGAAATTTCAAACAGCTACTATGTCTGCAACGGCGTGGATGCGGTCGAGGCGAGCGACAGCGTGAAAGAGTCCGGCTGCACGGTCACTTCGGTCGACACGGACGCGGTCCTTCAGCTTGGTTCGATAATTTCAAATATTTACAAATTCGTTTCGGATCTTTTCTAATAGATCACAAGATAGCTCGAAAGATAGACTTCTGCGCGGTAGCCGTTTTCGTCGGTGACGACAGGCGTGTAAACTTCTCCGTCAAGGTAGCCTGCGTAGGAGAAAGTGTTTTCGCCGCTGACAAGTGCATCAGTAACATCAAATTTTATGAGTTTGACATCCTGTCCTGGACACCATCCGGCGCGTCCGAAAGGCCATGAGCCGTACTGATTCGGTACGACGCCGTCAATAACGGCATCAAAACAGCCTGCACGGGTCCCGGCTTTGTTGAAATCGATTTCAAAATCGTTGCCGTTGACTGTGAAAACCGATTCAAACCTGCAGAATTCGGCGCAGTTGGCTTCTTCCGAACCGTTTCCGTGGCCGGTTATGAAAGCGTAGATCTCAGCTTTTTTGACATTTTCCTCTTTCAAAATCTGCGGTTCGAAGTGCGAATTGTAGTTTTCGTCGAACTGTTCCCTCTGGTTGAAGAGAGGAATCAGTTTTATGGGTTGTTCGGCCTCTTTTTTTACAAAAATGAAATCGAGGTTGTTGACATAGTAGTCGCCGTCGACCGTGAATCTGAATTTGTATTTTCCGTCTTTCTCGAACAGAGGTTTCAGCGGCGTGATATCGGTCAGCCATTTGCCGCTTCTTCCGTAAGTCGTGATCCAGCGGCCGGTTTCGGTGTCACAGTTTTCCCCTTTTTCGTCGCAGAGAAAAAGCCTTTCAAGGCGATCCCATTCGCATTTTTTCGGGTTATCGCAGATCTGTTCGAGCAGGATGTAAAGTTCGCCTGTCCCGCTCAGCCCTTTGAAATCGACATCGAAAAAGATCTCTTTCGTCCATCCTTCCTCTTCGAATGGAACATTTTGCAAGCCTTTGAAAACTGTTGAACTTCCGGAAGTTTCTTTGATAAAGTCGGATATCTTCTTTTCGTAATCGTAAAGTTCCGCCTCTTTGTAGAGATTTTTGAATTCGACAGGAAGCGTGTTGGAATTCCAGCTTGAAAACGATCCGCCCTGCCTTATTCTGCGCTCGCGGTCAATGCCGAAGAAAAATTCGGATTGGTTGTCATTCAGCCATTTGTTTATCCAGGAATCTATTTCCGATAGCGGTTTTTCAATAAGGTGGATCTGTTTTACAACCGAGGAATCGCCATTAAAATCAATCGCTTCCGCAATCGAATTCCTGATCGTCTGGATTTTTTCCTTTGCATCATTGCCGTCTTTTGTGTCAACAAGGAAAAAATAAGTGACGTTTTTCGGTGTCAGGTCGAAAAGATTGTAAAGTTCGCTTGTCCAGATCTGCCTGCTTGACGAAATTTTAGCACGGTAAAAAACAAAAAGATAGTTGTCGTTCTTCGAGTAGTTTTCGGCAAAATTCCACTTGCCCGATTCAAGCGGCAGGGTGAAGTCGCAGGCAATGTCGCCGAAAGCTGTGCCGCATTCGAGATCCTCGAAATCGGGGCTTTTTGCAAATTCGTCCTGAGTGTCGCCGTCGTTTTCCACATCGTTCAGTTCTTCGTCTCCGTCGATGTTTTCCAGATTGTCATCGGAATTTTCGGAGTCGTTGCCCTCTTCGTCCGGAAGAGTGCTGTCGTCGGAAACATCGCCGTCGGAGACAGAATTGTCCGGGTTTTCCGAGTCTTCATTGTTCTTTCCGCTTCCGGAACATGCCGCCATGGCAAGCACGAGCATGAAAACGGTAAAAAGGATTTTAGTGGACTTCATTTTTTACCTCGCAGTCAATATGGTGAATTATTTAGAAAACAAATGGCAAATTAAAGAAGTGTCGCGGAGCAGCCCGACGATTTGAGTTTTTTCGAAGAGCCTGGATCATCGTCTTCGAACATACAGTATTCGGAGCAGCCGTCGCCGTCCGTTCTGTTGCCGTCGTCGCACTGTTCGCCGTGATCTACTATGCCGTTGCCGCAGTTCGGGTTGTCGTTGCCTGAATTGCCGCCGTTGCCGGATGAACCTGATTCTTCTGAGCCGCTGTTTCCGTTTTCGTCGTGGCAATCCGATTTGTCCCAGCTCAAGCAGTCTTTGGAGCATTTTACCGTTCCGAATGCAGGGGTGCTTGCAAACTGGCTGCACGGAAGAGTGTCGCCGTCGCATACTTCGCCCGGATCGGGGTTTCCGTTGCCGCAGAGATTTCCGCCGCCGCCTTCGCAGGTGCTTGTGTCGTAACCGTTGCAGAGAGAATTGCAGTAAGCGATTCCGCCTGTGAAACTGCTGTCGATCAGCTCGCAGGATTTATATCCGCCGTCGCATTTTTCGCCTTCTTCTTTGGTTTCGTTGCCGCAGCTTGCTTCGACTTCGGTGCCGACAGGAAGGATTTTGTTGCCGATGCACGCATATCCTGAGCGGATATCGTTGAATTTGCAGCTGGCTATGCACTGACCTTTATAACATTCGACTTTGTTTTTGCCGCCGTTGTAGCAGTCTGCTGTAGTTGAGCAGCTTGCCGAGCAGTAGCCGCCGTTATAGCCTTCGCCGGTGATGCATTTAGGATTCGTGCCTACATTTATGCAGTCTGTCGCAGTGGTGCAGGTGTCGCCCGCCTTGCCTTTTCCGCCGTTGTTACACTCTTCCTTGTTATCGATTTCACCGTCGCAGTCGTCGTCTCTGCCTGCATACTTTCCGTAGCATCCGTCGATCGAAGAGGTCGCTATACATTTTCCGCACGAACCTTCCTTCGCTCCGACGACCATCGCATGAGCATCGACTATACCGAATCCAAAGCACGGCGAGTGCTCTTTGGCACCGTCCGTGACATACGGATCGCTCTGCATTGTCCATGAGCCTTCAGTGCAGCTGGTTGAAGGTTTGCGAGCCTGCGATTTTATGCACTTCATCGCGCCGTCGAAAGAGAGATCGGGATTTGCCGCAAGCATTAAAGCCACAGCACCTGCCGCAACAGGTGTAGCCGCGCTGGTTCCGTTCATTCTGTTTGTATAGTCGCCGTTTTCGTCAAGATTCCCGCAATATTGACTGTTATCACATGCGTAACCGCTGCTCAATCCCTGAATGTCGGTCGTGCTCAACATTCCGCTTACTAATCCGCCGCCGCCTGCCGAAATATCGATTTCAGCACCATAGTTCGAATAACCTGACAGTTTGTCGCCGTTTTCAAGTGCGCTTACAACAAGGAGGTCGTCACTTTTAAGGAAGCTGTTCAAATTTGTGTTGCAGTGCGAGTTGCCTGCCGCCCAGAGGAAAATCGTTCCTTTGCCGTTTCTTCCTTTTGTTTTGCCGTAGTCAACAGCTTCGATACTCTGGTTGTCTTTCGGAACAGTGGCACAGGAGAGACATTGACTTTGATCTTGATTCCACTTGCTGCAGTCGTTTGCTCCCCAGCTGTTGCTGACGACCCACGCGCCGCTGTCAACAGCATATTTCAAAGCATCTTTGTAAGCAGTGTAGCTGCTGGGCTGCTCATACTGACTGCCGATAAGCCTTATAGGGATTATAGGGCATCCCCAGCATGTTGCTGAAACTCCCATTCCGTTGTTCGTTTTTGCTGCGGCAAGACCTGCACAGGCCGTTCCGTGCGGAACGCCGTTTAAAATGTCATTATAGGTGTTATTTGTTGTGTGCGGGGCACCGCCGAGTTTGCCGATGTAGTCCCTGCCGAGATTTTTAAGGACATTAAGGTCAGGGTGGGTAAGATCGACACCTGTATCGACGATCGCGATTCTGACATCCTTGTTTGCGGCAGTCTCTACGTCCCATGCTTCAGGTGCATTGATCTGCTTCAAATGCCACTGCTTACTGAAATATGTGTCGTTGGGAGTTGTTGAGAGCGGTATCATATGCCACATCCAGTTCGGCTGAGCCCATTTGACAAGGCGTCTTTCGAAAAGCGCGTTGCAGATAGCGAAAGGATCCGTGCCGGCAGGAAGCTGAACTGAATAGAGATTCAGGTCTTCATCGGTTTCAACGACTTTAAGACCGAAAATCTCAAGAGTCTTTTCGCGTTCCTCGACACTTGTATATTTGGAAAAAACGACTGTGATCGTGCCGTCAAGGACGATGGGCGAATTTATGGCGTGATAAGTCAGGACAGGCCATGCCGCAACGCCGTCTTTTGCAAGGATGTTGCGTACCTGCAGCCAGTTTTTGCGGTCAAATTCGTCAAGTTTTATTTTGAAAGCACGAAAATTGTTTGCATCGTAAGTAACTTCCGAAATCATGTCGGAAATTTTGATTCCGTTAAATTCAAGTCCGTTCAGCGAGTTCAGATTGACAGAATGCGGGATCGCGATTTCGTCGTATTTCTGCAAGAGATACTGCGGCTCGCCGTCCATGCTGTAGTAAAAAGTGTCGTAAAGAAAACCGTTTCTTTCGATAAGTTTACCCAAAACAGGTTTTTCGAACTCTGTATTCTCAGCCGAAAGAACAAACGAAAAACAAAGCAGAAAAGAGATCAAAACTTTTCTCAAGCAGGGCATTTCCTCCTCCTTTTATAAAAACAAAAAACAAAAAATCTAAGCAAAAACAATGCCTTATAAAAAACGCCAATAAAATCGGCATTTTCTGCAAAGCACGAAAAAACCAATTATCTTAATCCGCATGATTTTAAAATCAAGTACTGTTTTTCCGCTGCTTTTTTTATTAGGATTTTTTCAATAAATAAATATAATAGTCCGTTTTTTTGGAGGTTTCGCCATGAAAAAAATGTTTTATATCCTGTTTTTGGCATTGCCGCTGATGTTCGCGGGATGCGACAACGGAAAATCTGACAATGTCTATGATTATACCGACGATTACGGTAACGATTCGGAAAATTCCCAGGAATCTGAGGTCAACGACAACGATTCCGACAGGCAGGGACATTCCGACAACGATGTTCCGAGACCCGGTGCAGGAACAGGCGGCGGAAACGGAAATCACGGCGGGTCAGACGGCGACGACAATTCAAATCTCCCTGATGATGAGGACGGGAATCAGGATTTTGACGACGAAGACATCGAAGATCCCGACGGGAACGAAAACGATGAAGAACCTGACGGAAACAACGATGACGGTGCTGTCTATGCTTCGCTGCCCGATGTCGAATCGTGCATTTCGGGAAATCCGTCAGACAAAGAGAAGCAGAAAGTTCTTGACAGGCTCAACGAACTTCGCGCGATCCACGGTCTGCCGGCGGTCGTTTACAGTACCGAAGGCGATAAGATCACTGCGGAATGTTCTCTTATTATCGCGGCGAACAATATCGAAGGAGGGACTCTTCAGTTGAGTCATGAACCGCCGAAATCGTGGGACTGCTGGTCGCAGGAGGCTTACGACGGCTGCCATTCGAGCAACATCCATGTCTCATGGGCGAAAAATCAGGACATTTCCACGACCGACAGCGCGGCAATAGTCGACGGTTTTATGATCGACAAAAATGTCGATTCTATCGGTCACAGACGCTGGTTCCTCGACCCGTGGCTCGGCCATATTTCGTTCGGACGCGCCGACTATACCGACGGCAACGGGATCTTTGTCATCGGAGCGGCGGTGAAAGTCGTCCACGACGACAAACCCAATGTTTCCAACCTAAAGATCGATTTTGTCGCCTATCCTTTCGAAAATTATCCGAAAGAGCTTTATCCCGGCAGTAACATCAGAATGTCGTTCAGCGTTCTGAAGGACAAATCGAACAAATTCAGCAATGCATCGGGCATCAATTTAGGAGGAGTGGCGATCGCGATAATCGATTCGACCAACAATAAAACGATATCTGTCAGCAGTTTGAAGACTGATACCGACGGAATCGGAATTCCGAACAATGTAAGCTGGCTGGCTTCGGGAATCGAGTACAACAGAAAATACAATGTTACGGTTCGGAATATAATTATAGACAATGTTTCAAAAGATTATCAATACTGGTTTGAGTTGAAATGATGAAAAAAGCACTTTTTTTATTAAGTTTTTTGATGATTTTTGTTGTTTCGTGCGGTGATGGCAGCAGTAAGTTGGGACAGAAAGAGAATGAAACTCAGTCAGATCCGGCGGACTCTGCCGATACAGCGGAAGAAGCAGAACAGCCGGATTCCGGCGATACCGCAGAGCCGGCAGAACAGACAGATTCTGACAACGATCCGGACCCGGAAGAATCTCCGGAACAGCCGGATTCAGACGAAAGTCCAGAAGAAAATTCCGATGAACCGCAGCAGAATGAGGAGCCGCCTGCCGCAAAATTCTGCCAGTATGCCTGCACAAAAGCTTCCGACTGCGTTACGGTAACCTCAAATGTGATATACGATGAAGACAACTATAAGTGCGAAAACGGCAAATGTGTCTATCTCGGCTGTCTGAGCGATGCCGAATGCGACGAAGTATATGGCAATGTTACCGCGTATACCGGCAGGGTTTACCGCTGCAACAAAAACGGTGCTTACGGTTATCCGGAATGCACGCCGACATGCTCGGATGTTGCGGACTGCAATCTTTACGGAGATGGCTCTACGCAGTATGCCAACGATTTAGACAACAACAAATGTGAAAACGGATTGTGCGTATTTACCGGATGCCTGAGCGATGCGGAATGTGAAGCTTCGATGTATCCGAGCGGTTATAAGTGCCTGCCGCAGGAATATTCAGGAAAAACCTTGAAAATATGCACACCTGCATGCCAGACTGACACCGACTGCCCCAAATCCGGTTTATACGAATGCAAGGATTCCAACTGCGTGATGAAAAGCTGCGAAAGCGATGACTGGTGCAGGAGATATGATGAAAAATATTCATGTTTTTGATTTTGTGAGGATAAATGAAAATTCTTTTTGTTACCCAGGCTGCGAATGAATTTACGGACGGTTCGAAATTTACGGTCGATTTTATTCGGGAATTTGTTTCTGAAATAAATTCGAGAGAAGGTTTTTACGCTGAAATGCTTGATATTTCGGCTTTGGATATCAAAGATCTTTCGATCCGCGACATTGAAAAACTCTGCTCGGAAACAAAAACCGATATAAATTCTTTCGATGCGCTCCACACTTTTTCATTCCTGCCGTTTGTCAACAGAGCGTTTTTCCGGCAGTTTGTCTTTTATTCTTTCGATTTTGACTTGAAAGAAAAATATGCCGGTTTAATTGAGAATATCAATGGTCTCAACTGCTCAGAATGCAATATTGCGAAATTCTCGCTTGGTGAACTCTGCGATTTCTACACTCACAGAGTCGTCAACACCAAATCGTTTGATACGAGACCATGGGGATGGTGGAAAACTCTTGTAAATGCCGAAGATTACAAAATAAAACACATTTTTGTCGAGCCGCACCAGAAATTGAGCCTGCAGACGCATAAATTCAGAAGCGAAACATGGATGATTGCTGAGGGGAGCGGTTTTGTCGTTATCGGTGACCGCAGGTTCAAAGCGGAAAAAGGGCTTGTCTTCACTATCCCGAAGCATGAAAAACACCGTGCCGAAACAGAAGATTCGTCGATGGTCATTGTTGAACTCCAGCTCGGAAGTTATCTCGGCGAAGACGATATCGAAAGGATCGAAGACATTTACGGGAGAATCAAGCAATGAAACTTTCTGTTGTGATAATGGCCGGCGGCAGCGGCAAAAGGTTCTGGCCGCTTTCGAGGGAAAAAAGAGCGAAACAGAGCCTTTCGCTTTTTTCTGAAAAGACCCTGCTTGCCGAAACGGTCGAAAGAATCCTGCCTATGGCTGAAGACATAACAATAGTATCTTCTTTGAAGCAGCGCGGTGAAATCGGGCGCGATGCGGCTAAATACGATCAGGTCAAGGTGATTTACGAACCGTGCGGCAGAAATACCGCGCCGTGCATAGCGCTTGCGCTTTTTTCAATAAAATCGGCGGTAAACGAAGATCGCGCTGTGCTTGTCCTGCCGTCCGACCACTATGTCGCGGACGAAGAAAATTTCAGGAAGCAGGTGAGGAAAGGGCTCGATTTTCTTGAAAAAAACACTGACTGCATCGGCACGATAGGAATCGAGCCGGCATACCCGGAAACCGGATTCGGATACATAAAAAAAGGGGAAGCTGTCGGAAACGGGATCTTCAAAGTCGCATCTTTCGAGGAAAAACCGTGTCTTGAAAAGGCGGAAAAATTCGTGGAAAGCGGAAATTATTTATGGAACGGCGGGATTTTTATGTTTTCTCTTGGATCCATGCTGAATGAATTCCGGAATCTGACCCCCGACACTTATGAAAAGCTGGCTTCGTCAAAATCTTTTGAACTGCCTGAAGAAAGTCTTTATTCATCAATAAATTCAATATCTTTTGATTATGCAATCATGGAAAGGACTAAAAATCCGATTTTCACTGTCGCCGGAAATTTCGGCTGGAACGATGTCGGAAGCTGGCTCGCATACTACGACCTGCTGCCGAAAGACAGCCGCGGCAACGCGAAAACCGGAAGAGTCCATTTTATTGATTGTGAAAACTCGCTTGCGGTAAACCTTTCCGAAAAGGAGGCGGTCCTTTTCAACAAAAAACGCGAACTGCTTGTTATGACGGAAGATGCCGTTTTTTCCGCTTCTTTGGACGATCATGCCAGAATGCGCGAAATCACAGAATTTCTGGCGAAAAACGATCTTGAAAAACTTATCTGAAAATCAAACTTAAAAATAAAAGGGCAAAAAAAAACCCTGTCTCAAAAACCGAAGTTTCAGAAACAGGGCAAAAATTGAATTTTTTAATTTGCTTATTCAGCCGGAGCTTCTTCAGCAGCCG
>DBYC01000087.1:0-13184 GCA_002310035.1 bacterium UBP6_UBA1196 | reverse complement strand
AGCCGGAGCTTCTTCAGCAGCCGGAGCCTGTTCTTCAGCAGCCGGAGCCTGAGCCGGAGCTTCTTCGGGTTTCTGTTCTGCGGAGCCGCAGGAAACAGCGAAGAAAAGAGCAAAAAGAGCGATAGCGAGAAATCTCATTTTTTCCTCCAAATCACAGTTAAAAAAACAAATTTTCCTAAACCTCGCAGAAAAAACTCTGCGACAAAAACGGGGAAATATAGCACTTTTTTTTCAAAAATCCAGAAAAATCGGAAAAATATATGAAGAAAATTCACAACAGACAAAAAGTCGAATTTTTTTTAATATTAGCTATAATACTCTGCTTTTTTGTTTGTATGGCAGATTTTAACAGATAAACCGGAGGCAAAAATGTCAAAGGCACTTGTAATGATTCTTGCCGGAGGTCAGGGCAAAAGGCTTGCTCCGCTTACTTCCGACAGGGCGAAACCGGCGGTCCCGTTCGGCGGCTCGTACCGTATCATCGACTTTGTTCTGAGCAATTTCGTTAACTCGGGCTTTATGCAGATCAAGGTCCTGACTCAGTTTATGAGCGATTCGCTTATCCAGCACATTTCGAGGAACTGGAGTCTTTCGCCGCGCTTCAACCAGTATGTCGATTCTGTCCCGGCTCAGATGCGTACCGGTGACAACTGGTACTTGGGCAGTGCCGACGCGATTTTCCAGAATCTGAATTTGATCAGAGACGAGTCTCCGAAAAATGTTTTTGTTTTCAGCGGCGACCACATCTACAAAATGGATATTTCGCAGATGTACACATACCACAACATCAAAAACGCCGACATGACGATCGCGGCTCTGCCAGTTCCGATAAAGGAGGCAAGCGCTTTCGGCGTTATCGAGATAGATGAGGATTACCGCATGATCGGATTCGAGGAGAAACCGAAAAATCCGAAACCGATCCCGGGAAAGCCAGATTACGCTCTTGTCAGCATGGGAAACTATCTTTTTTCGCGCGAAGTTCTTGTGAACGCTGTCACGAACGACGCGAAAGATCCGATGAGCGAACACGATTTCGGCAAAAACGTCATTCCGGCGCTTTATCCGTACAAGCGGGTCTATGTCTACGATTTCCTCAAGAACACGATCTATATGCCCGATGAAAACGAGTACGAAAAGCCTTACTGGCGCGATGTCGGAACGATAAAAAGTTACTTTGAGGCGCACATGGATCTTGTTTCTGTTTCTCCGGCGATCAACCTCTACAACCGTCACTGGCCGATTTTCGGTTTCCCGGAAGTCAACATGCCTCCGGCGAAATTCGTTTTTGCAGACAAGGAACACAAAAGACTGGGGATCGCGACCGATTCGCTTGTTTCTGAAGGGTGCATCGTGAGCGGCGGCAGCGTCAACCGCTCGGTTCTTTCGCCGGGAGTCAGGGTCAACAGCTACAGTCAGCTTGACCAGTGCGTAATTCTCAACAATGTCAAGATCGGGCGTTACTGCAAGCTCAAAAACGTCATTGTAGATAAAAACGTCGTCATTCCGCCCGATACGACGATCGGTTATGACCTTAAGAAGGATGCGGAACGCGGTTTCACCGTAACGGAAGAGGGGATCGTCGTTGTTCCGAAGGGTTACAACTTCCAGGAGGACAGATAGTCCATGACTGAACTTGTTTTTTTGTGGCATATGCACCAGCCTTTTTACAAGGACTGCATCAGAAACAAATATCTTATGCCGTGGGTCAGGCTTCACGCGCTGAAAGGCTACTACGACCTTCCCCTCGCGATGGAAAAATATGGTGTCCGCGGTGTCGTCAACGTCGTTCCGTCACTTATCGAGCAGCTGAAAGACTATGCTGAAAACAATGTTTCAGATGCATGGCTTGAGCATACTCTTCTTGATCCCGCCGAGATGAAAGAGGAGCAGAAAGCGTTTGTCGTAAAAAACTTTTTCATGCTGAACTGGGACAGACTTGTCAGGACTTCGCCGCGTTACAACGAGCTTCTGAACAAAAGGCTCCGTTACGAGAAAAAGCTTGACTGGGTCGAGACGGCGAAACTTTTTTCCGACGACGAGATCCTCGATCTGCAGGTTCTTTTCAACCTGAAATGGTTCGGTTTCATGGCGCGCGAAAAGTTCGAAAAACTTGTCGAACTTGACAGAAAGGACTGCGGATTCACGAAGAACGACAAAGAGGATCTGCTTGAGATCCAGCGGAAAGTCCTGCGCGAGATAATTCCGCTTTACAGACATCTTGCTGAAGAAAAAGTGATCGAGATTTCGTTCACACCTTTTTATCACCCGATTTTTCCGCTGGTTTACGATACCGACACCGCGAAAAGGTGCATGGATGCACCGCTTCCGGCAAAATTTTCCTATCCCGAGGACGCAAAGTGGCATCTTGAAGAGGGGAAACGCTTCAGCGAAGAGACCTGGGGAAAAAATATCGAGGGAATGTGGCCTGCCGAAGGTTCGGTTTCGCCTGAAATAATAGAAGCCGCGGCAAACGCGGGGGTAAAATGGCTCGCGACCGACGAAACGATCCTTATGAAATCGCTCGGCATTTCCGACAAGGCGAAGATCCTTTACACGCCTTATCTTCTGAAATCGGAGAAAAACGAGAGCGTTGCGGCGTTTTTCCGCGACAAGTATCTTTCCGACCTTCTCGGGTTCTCGTTTTCGCAGATGAAGCCAGAACAGGCTGCCGACATTTTTGTGAACTATGTCAGGAACGCGGCGGCTAATTTCAACGGAAACGGGCGCGAAGCCGTTGTTTCAGTCATCATGGACGGCGAAAACGCATGGGAATCCTACCCCGACAACGGCGAACATTTTTTGAAAGAGCTTTTTACAAGGCTGAAAAACGATCCAGAGATAAAAACAACGACTTGCGGCGATATAGTTTCGCGTGGAACAGACAAGTTCCCTGTTATAAACAACCTCTGGTCGGGTTCTTGGATAAACGGAAACTACGAAATCTGGATCGGGAACGACGAAGACAATTCTGCATGGGGATATTTGAAGCGTGTCCGTGATTTTTATGCGAAATACAGCGTCAACCATGTCATAGAACCGCAGATCCACAGTGAAGTCATGCGCTGCCTCTACCGCGCTGAGGGAAGCGACTGGTTCTGGTGGTACGGTCCGCAGTTTTCCACCGAAAACGACTGGCTTTTCGACCGTCTTTTCAGGAGACATCTGCGCAGAGTCTACAATCTGCTCGGGATGAACTATCCGACATTTCTCGACATTCCGATTTCGTCAAATTCTGGCACAAGCCTTTTTGTCGATCCGACGACAGAGATAGATCCTATCATTTCGGGAAGAAACAACGGCTACTACGAATGGGCCGGAGCGGGATTTTTTGAAAATTCGCGGAAAGCGGGCGGCGCGATGTATAATTCGATCAAACTTGTCGACAAGATCCTTTACGGCTTCAACCGCGAAAAGCTGTTTTTCAGGATCCAGCTCACGAATCCGATGCACTTCTACGAACACAAAAAATACTTTATCAAAGGATTCCTGATGGATCACCAGAATATCGACTTTGCCCTTCCGATGGTCCGTATCGAAAAAACGCCTTTCCTTGTCCACAGCAGCAATGAATCAGGGTATGTTGCCGACATAGTCGGTGCAGGCGAGGCCGCTTTCGACGAAGTGATGGAGTTTTCCCTCTATTCCAAAAAAATCGGTCTCAAAGCTGGCGAAAAAGCGAGAGTCTACTTCAAAATTCTCTCAAACGAAGGGATCGAACTCGAAAGGATCCCAGGAAACGGTTCGATCGAAGTTACTGTTCCCGACGATGCCGCCCTTTTCAAACTCTGGGATGTGTAGAAGTCACACTTTCCGGCACACGCTTTTTTCAAGAAGTTTCTTTCTCTCGCGCCAGTCAGGCATAAAAACCGCAAGCTGACGGTAAAAATCTGGCGAATGGTTCAGATGCAGGAAATGGTTGAATTCGTGCATGACGACGTATTCTATGCACGAAACCGGAACTGTTGCGAGAGCGTAACTGAAAGTGAGCGTTTTTCTGCCGGGCGTGCAGCTTCCCCAGCGCGAAACCATGTTTCTGAACTTTATTTCAGGAAAATCTATGCCGTATTTCCTGAATTTCGGATAAACCGCCTGACAGAGATTTGTAACTGTTTCCTTGCAGAGATCACGCAGCCACTTGCGGAAAACACGCTCTTTCATATCCGTGTCGAAAGGATCTTTCACCCGCAAAGTTATGAAAATGCCGTCGTTTTTGACCTCGTTCCTCGCTCCGCGGATCACTTTCAGCCTCAGATCATGCCCTAAAACGCGGAACGATTCCCCGTCAACATATTTTTTCGGAGATTCTTTCTGGGAAACGACTTCTGAATAATGCTCGACCGCCTTGGAAATAAAATCAGATTTCGACCTTAAAAAATCCTCGATGTAATCCAACGGAACAGACTTGTTTGCCGAAACATAGATGCTTCCGTCCCGCCTGATCCTCAGATTCAGGTTTTTCACCTTTTTGCGCTCAAGAGTGTATTCCAGGATCCTGCCGTTTATTTCAAGCCGGTGCTGCATTTATTTTGAATCCTCGTCTTGAGAAATTATTTTCCAATGACCATGAGTCTTTCCGCCGACACGTCTTATAATTTTACCTTTTTTGAGTAGCGCAATATGTGTTTTTATAGATCGATCGGAAACTCCGACTTTCAAACCGAGTTCTGCAAGAGTGGCGTACGGATCTGAACATATTGCCTCGAATGTTTTTTGTGCCACTTTGGGAATTTCTTTGGGAAGTCTTTGGGAAGCCTTTGGGAAGTCTTCACTATCTTCATTTTCAATCTCAAACGCGAACGGAATCGTTACGCGCAAAAAGAAATCCAGAAACTCGAAAACATTTTTGCCGTAATGCTCTATTACAAGCGGAATGCCTGAGCCTGTCTGCTCCATCAGATCAAGGCGGATAAAAATTTGTGCCAGTTCCTCGTTCACAGGTTTGGAAACACCTCTGAAAAAATCCTCCTTAGAGAGATTCAAAGGAATCCCGCCTGTTGAAATTATCTCCATTCTGTCGGAGTAAATATAGACCGCCGGAGGCGTTCCGTCTGCCCAGTTGTTGTGGAGACAGGCATTGAACCACACTTCGCGGAAAGAGTTCCTGTCAAAAAGCGGCTGGTCGTTGCGAACCCCTTTTGTAAAGCTGATGTGCGTCTCGTTGATTACATCGGCACAGTAATCAAACGCCTGTTTCATCGCGACCACAAGGCATTTCTCACCGTATTCGTTGCGGAGCGCGATACCGTCAGCTTTGCTTTTTCCTTTAAATCTGACGATTTTAATCGAAACATCATTTTTATCAGACAAAAGTTCAGCCATTCTATTGTATTCACCGTCTTTTGTGAGCAGATGGAAATTCTCCGCAAAAGTCGCTTCGTTTATGGTGAATCCTTTTTCCGTAAGCAGCAGCTTCAAATACTGAAAAGTTGGATTTTTTATTCTGCTAGGAATTTCCGTTATTCTGACTTTTGAATCCAAATATTTGTTGTGCAAAATGCTAATTTGCTCTTCCGACATCGAACGAGTTGTTGAACCGACGCGGATAAAGCATCCCTGCGCACTCCTGCCGTATTTTTTAATGTAATAAAGTCCTTCGCCTTTCTGAACTTTTATTTCGATGATGTGTCTTTGCTCAACAAATTTTGTTCCGAGTTCCACATAAGAACGAGGGTCTGGCAGAATCTGATCTCCCAAAATGTCAGCTATTTTTTTTAGGATCTCGTCAAGATTCGTTACACCGCAGACACTTCCGTCGTCATTCACTCCGAGATAAATTGTTCCACTGTCCGTGTTCAGAAAAGCTACGATTTCTTTCGGAAAAGCATCCGTTAGTTTTTGTTTTAATTCAGTTCTTTCCGTTTCTGCTAAAATCATAATCAACTAACTCTCTCCAAACAAAAACCACTACATATTTTATTCACAAATTTCAATTTTACAAATATTTTAAAAAGTTTTTAAAAATTTATTTTGTTATATTTGAAAAATAATTTGACTTTTTTAAGACAATATGGTGTATAATACTTTTGTTGTTTTTACTGATTTTATATTTGGAGGCCATAATGAAAACAGAAGTCGTTAACAAAACCATAGAACTTAGCGACAATTTAGAGTTAATGTTGAATTGCGCCATGAGATACGCCATGGGGCGAAGAACCTATATTGTCGGCACTTTTTGCGATTATGTGAAATCAATTATGACGGATTTATCGCTTATAACACTTGAGCGTATGAAACAAGATTTCGATGACTTCGCTGAATACGGAAATTCTTGGGGTGATGAGTGCGATAAAGAAACATGGATGCGATTCAAGATGGACCTTGACGAAACGATAAAGAAACGCAAGGAACAAAATAACAGATGATGAAAGTTGGTGCAGTTGAATTATTGCTGAAGAACCAACTCCCGTTGAAAATTTTTGCCACTTCGGGCATTTTTTTTCAATAGGACTCGAAAAAGGCTTCGAAAGTTAGCCATGCAAAAATTTTGTTTGTCCCTTTCTCTCGCAATTTCCGAAAAATTGAGTATAATAGCGCGTTTCGACCTTGGAGGTTTGTAAACCATGGAACTTAAAAATAAACTTGAAAAAAATTTCCTGAAATTCCCTTTCGAGCTTTTTGACGCGATTTTTTCGCAGAAAAGTTTCATCGACATCGAAAGGCTCAATGTCCACGACAGGGAATCAGGGCTTGTTTTCATCAAAAATTACGGTTACGACATAACTGATCCTGAAATTGCGGAGACGGTTTCTTCGATTCTGAGCGAGGCGAAGACTTTTATACAGAGCTATCTTTCGGAAGATCCCGAGGGAAAAACCGAAACTTTGATAATTCCGCCCGACATTCTCTGCGACGACGACATCGTGAGTCTGCTTATAAAGGCTTCAGAAAAGGAGAAAACGCTTGAACAGGCCTGGGCCTGCGCTGTTCTCAGGGTCGCCCACACGATAACTCATGTAGAAAACGACCTCGCGAAAAGTTTTATGCCTGGAATCAGAAACCAGATCTACAAGCGTTTCAGCTCGCACCTGAACGGCAGCGCTGCGGGCGGATATTTTCTCGGAACGGGCGATGACGCGATAAGGCTTAAACTTTTCGAGATAAAAAACGACAAGTCGCGCGACAGTCTGATTCTCAAACTTCTCCACAAAAAGGAGAATGTCACTGCCGATATTTTCGACCGTGTCGGAGTGCGGATCGTGACTTACAGCAAGCTTGATATCATCCTTGTCCTCAGGTATTTCGCGACGAACCATGTCATTTCGTTTGCCAACATCAAGCCGAGCAGAACGAAAAACAATGTCGTCAACATTCCGCGTTTCATCGAAGGGGTCGAAGAGCTGAAATCGCACGACCTTTCGTCGTGGTCACAGGAAGACGTTGCAGATTTCCTTGAAAAATATCTTGAGATTCCCCCCGAGGAAAAAGAGGAAATCACCAAGAGAAACATCGAGGAGACGAACCTCTATTCTTCGACTTCATACTCTTCGATACAGCTCACGAGCCGTCTTCTCATCACTATGGAAGATCCGATAAATGCGGCAAAGCCGATATACCGCTTTTTCTTCCCGTTCGAAGTGCAGATCCTGGACGAGGAGAGCTTCATTGAAAGCCGCTCCGGGCGTGCGAACCATGAAGAATACAAGAAAAACCAGATCGTTGCAGCAAGAAAACGGGTTCTCACCAATGTGCTGCGCTATCAGAGGCAGCATCCGTGGGAAACGGAAATAAAATAATTTGGAGGTCGTTATGAAAAAATTCTTTCTGCTCTCTCTTATTTTTGCAATTTCTCTCTTTGCCTCATGCAGCGGAGGTTCTAAAGACAAAAAGGATGCTGACGATCAGAATGAAACGGTGACCGACACTGATGATACTGATACGACAAATGACGACGAACAGCCTGACACAGGATCGGAAAATGAAGACGAAAACGATAACGATAACGAACCGGCTGATACTGGTGATAATCCGGACAATTCAACCGACAATGATGTTGTTTCTGAAACCAATCCGTGTGATGCAAATCCTTGCGCCTCTGTCAAAAATTCGACCGGAAAATGCGAGTCTGAAGGAATCGGTTATTTCTGTGAATGCACTGAAAACTACGACTGGAACGGCAAAGAGTGCGGACAGATCGCGCCGGAATGCGGCAAGGAAGAAGGCGTAGTTCCGTGTTATGACCCTGAAAGCAAGCTCTACTGGTCATCGAAAACTGAATTGTTCGGCGCGGAAGAAAAAGCCGCTTACTGCCAGGGAATTATTGACGGTTATTACGGCGACTGGCATATGCCGACGATAGACGAGCTCAGAACTCTCGTCAAGAACTGCGACAAAATCAAACCTGGCGGAACCTGCCCGGTAACAGCGGAAAACAACTCTTCCGAAGGTTTCAACGACGACAGCTGTTCATGCAACGACACCTCCTTTGTCAATAGCAAACTTGGAGACGGAGAGATACTGTGGTCTTCGACAAAATCAAGCAACGAAACAGAGAGCTGGTATATCGATTTTTCCAATGCGACGATCTCTTTCGGACTTGACGAAAACGGCATAATTCGTTGTGCTGCGAAAAACCTGACCAATCTTAGAGTCATCGGCAGAATATGCTCCGGTCAGAACGCATGCTACAAAAAAGTCGGCGAAGAAGATTCCGGTTACGGTTATATGGATGAAATATACGAAGAAACTAGCTGCGAGGGAATCGAAAAGGAATTCGCCGGACAGGACGGACACTATGAACAGCTTGGCTTTTGCGTTCCGGCCGACCTTACATTAAACGACGACATTCCTGATGAGGCGACCGTCATTGACAACAATCTCGGACTTGAATGGCAGCAGAACGCTCAGACAGATAAAAGCAGCACTTGGGAAGAGGCTAAAAAATACTGCGAAGATCTGGTTTATGCGGAACATGATGACTGGAGACTGCCGAATGCACATGAACTGAACTCCATCCTTGACTACGGTTTCTACACGGTGGAGTCTGACGGTATCAGGGACACTGTTAGCATAGATGTCGATTATTTTACCGAGATGGAGGAAATAAAGTATGAGGGGGCCGGAATGTTTTACTGGAGTTCATCAGCTTTGAATTATCCGCGGGATGAACAAGATGCTTTTACGAGCGATCCGTGGACCGGTGTCAGTCTCTGGTGGAAAACAGACATAAAAGCTTTTGTCCGCTGCGTAAGAGGCAGAGAACTTGATGTGAAAGGAGCCTTTGCCGTAAAAACGGTGAACGGCGAGAAAGTTGTCGTCGATTACAGGACTCATTTCACCTGGCAGCCGGCAGCTGAAGAAAGAGCGACATGGCTTGAAGCCCTTTCATACTGCGAGAATTCGAAATACGCCGGATTCGACGACTGGAGACTGCCGAATGTAAAAGAACTCTCGACACTGATAAATTATGACAAAACATACCCGGCTACCGATTTCCCGGAAGAATTGCTGAGAATTGATGATGAAAGACATGAGCTCTGGTCTTCGACAACGGCTATGGACTACGCCTGGGCTTACGGAGCGCATATATCCTATCATCCTGACGGAAATATCTATACAGGCAGAAAAAGTTCTCAGAACGGTGGTGACGGAGTGTATAAATATAATGTTATGTGTATCAGATAGGAGAAAAAACATGAAAAAAATCTTTTTATTTTTTGCGGTTTTGTTTGTTTCATCGCTTCTGTTTGCCGAAAATGCGACGATTCTGCTTAAAAACGGCAAAAAAATTTCGGGAAAAATCGTAAAAATCGAGGCTGCACAGCTCAGCAACACCAAGTCGCTTTCCGAGACGACGACGATTTCGGCGGCGCAGGGTGTCAACGAGCTCATGTTCAAATTCGCCGACATTAAAGAGATCGAATTCAAAAGCAGTGACGATGTCTCCTGCTTCGAGGACGGCAGGTTCGCACCTGTCAGAAAATTCTGCTCGATGAAATCTCTTTACCACATTGTTCCTAAGGTAAAAGGGGAAAGCAAGGAGGCGATCGAGATCGAGGACGACAAGGTCTTCTTCTTCCACATTGAGGGAGAGAAAGCTCCAGTCGCGGCATTTTTCTACAAAATTCAGGTGAGCAACGAAGGAAACGAGAGCAAAAAAGATTATCCTGACCTTGAAAGGGAAGTTCTCAACCTGAGTAAAAACGGCGTCAAAAAAATAGTTTTCAATTAGGAGGCAAAAATGCTTGTTCATGCTAACGAAAAGACGTTCGATGCGGAAGTCATCAGATTTGAAGGCATCGCAATCGTCGATTTCTGGGCTCAGTGGTGCGGACCGTGCAAAATGTTAGGTCCTATTTTTGAAGAGCTTTCAAACGACTACGCTGACAATCCGAAGATCAAATTTGTAAAGGTCGATACCGACGAAAACATGGAACTTTCGTTCAAATACAAAATCCGCGGGATCCCGTGCATAAAAGTTTTCAAAAACGGTGAGGAAATAGAAACTTCGATCGGTCTTGTTCCTAAAGAGGAGCTTGCCGCTCTTATCGGAAAGTATATTTAGTCCGCTCCGGATTAAAGGGAGGTTTTTATGAGAAGAGTTGTTTTTGCTGTGATTTTTGCGCTGCTGCCTTTAGTCGTTTTTGCCGAGGAGGCGCAGAAAGCACCTGAAATCTTTTATTTTTTCTATTCCGAATCATGTCCGCACTGCCATGAGGCGATGCCGTTTGTCGATACTCTGGAAAAGGAGAATCCCGATATAAAGTTTAAAAGACTCGAGGTTTCCAAAGATGAAGTGAATCTTGCCCTTTTCAATAAAAAGGTTGCCGAGCTTAAGATAGAAAATGTCGGAGTTCCTGTTTTTATTTTTAACGGAAAATTCATTGTCGGTTACAAAAAAGATGTTTTTGAAGCGCGGATCCGTGAAATGATCGAAACCGGCAAGGTAAAAACCGATGCCGCCCAGCCCGAAAAAAACATTGACCCGAAAAAAAGCGAAGAACCCGGCAAAGTTGAAGGGCCTGATAAAGTAGAAAAAGCTGAGAAAGTAGAAAAACCGAAGAAAGCTGAAGAACCGGAAAAAACTAAAAAGCCGGTAAAGAAAAAATAAGTGATTTTTCAGGGATTACGGTCTTTTTCCGCGCAATTCCGAAATAAAAACCATACTTTTTTTGTTAAAAAAATGTTTTTGAGTATCATTTACAGCTTTTTTGTTCCCGAATTCGGAGGTCTTTTTATGAAAAAATTTTGGTTTTCGCTGATCATCGCTTTGTTTTCATTGACTCTTTTTGCCGAAGAAGCGGCTGCGGACAATGTTTTTTATTTCTTTTATTCATATAAATGTCCGCACTGCCATGAAGCGCAGCCTTTCATCGAAACTTTGGAAAAAGAATATCCTGATATAACTTTCAAAAAACTGGAAGTTTTGCAAATTCCTGAAAACAGACAACTTTTTATGGAAATGTCGCGCAAGCTCGGTATTCAGGGCGGCGGTGTGCCGACATTTATTTTTAACGGAAAATTTATTGTCGGTTTTCAGACTGGGCATCACGACGCTTTGATCCGCGAAATGATCGAGATGAACAAAGTTGACGGTGAATCGTGCGGCGAACAGTGTCAGGAGTGCAAGGAAAACGTTATTGATGTGCCTGTGCTCGGCAAAATTGACGCGCAGCTTGTCAAACTTCCGAGTTTCACGTTCATAATTGGCCTTCTTGACGGCGTGAACCCGTGCGCGATGTGGGTCCTGATGTTTCTGCTGACGCTTCTTGTTGCGGCAAAAAACAGGAAAAAAGTCATAATGATAGGAACAGTTTTCGTTCTTTCTTCGGGCGTCGTCTATTTCCTTTTCATGACGGCGTGGCTCAATATTTTCACGTTTATGGGAATGACGACCTATGTTACGATCGCTCTCGGTGTCGTCGCGCTTGTTATGGGACTCATCAACATGAAGGAGTTTTTCTTCTTTAAAAAAGGTGTCAGCCTGATGATCCCCGACAAAGTAAAGCCGAAACTTTTCGAAAAAATGAGAAAAGTCATCAACAACAAAAGCATGTTTCTTTCGATTCTCGGAACTATAGCGCTTGCGTTTTTCGTTAATCTGATCGAGCTCGGCTGCACGATAGGACTTCCGGCAATTTACACGAGAGTCCTTTCGATCCAGAACGTCTCGACCCTTAAAAAATATCTCTACATGGCACTTTACAACGTTTATTATGTTGTTCCTCTCGCGATAATCGTGCTGGTTTTTGTCGTCACGATGGGCAAGCACAGATTCGAAGAAAAACACGCGAAAAAGCTCAAACTCGTAAGCGGACTTCTCATGCTCACTTTGGGACTGATTCTTATAATAAAACCCGATCTGCTGGTTTTCTCTTAAATATTTCTTGTTATTCTGAGTCTAAACAAAGGATCCTGTTGTTTCAGATTTGTTCAAAGGCTGGTGCGTGTCTGGGAGGCCTTTATTTGACCGCTTTCATAACCTTCGCGATAAGTTCGTCATTAACGATGTAAGGAAGGGTGAGGTGGTCTTTGTGCTCGTTGTTTTTGTTGTATTCGACAACGGTTTCGATAGAGTGCTCGTTTCTTGCCCAAGCTCTTCTTGAAACGCCGCCCATAACGTCCCATGGGAATGCGATGTCAAGTATCGCATCAACTCTTTCGGAGCCGTCGAGGACCATTCCGAAGCCGCCGTTGATCGATTTGCCGATGCCGACTCCGCCGCCGTTGTGGAGTGCTACAAGGCTCATGCCTCTTGCGCAGTTGCCGGCAAAAATGTTGGTTGCCATATCTGCCATGATGTTGGAGCCGTCTTTGATGTTCGATGTTTCGCGGTACGGGCTGTCTGTGCCGCCTGTGTCGTGGTGGTCACGTCCGAGCATGATCGGCCCTACGATGCCTTCACGAACCATTTCGTTGAATTTCTTTGCGATCTGTGTTCTTCCCGCCGCATCCTGATAAAGGATCCTTGCCTGAGTTCCGACGACGAGTTTGTTTTTCATCGCGTCTTTTACCCAGTGGTAGTTGTCCTTATCCTGATAACGAAGGACCGGTCTGCAGTGCGCGATGACTTCGGCAGCTGCTTCGTCGGTTTTTGCAAGGTCGCTCTCTTTGCCGCTGAGGCATACCCAGCGGAAGGGGCCGTAACCGTAATCGAAAAGTTCGGGTCCGAGGATGTCTTCAACATAGCTCGGCCAGATGAAGCCTTCGAAGGTGTCTTTGCCGTTTTTGGAGATCTCTTTGACACC
>DBYC01000018.1:19489-34671 GCA_002310035.1 bacterium UBP6_UBA1196 | reverse complement strand
TGGGCGCTTGTGATCGGCGTTCTCATCGTGCTCTGGGTAATGTTCGGGATCGTCAATGTCACCAAAATCAACAGCGTCGCAGTCACGGCGCTTCTTGTTCTCACCGTGATTTTAAGCGTTAAAATTTTTACAGGCGAAGGCGCTGCGGTATCGGCTGAAGAAGCGATGAGTTTCGGCGCGGCTGTCGAACTTTCGGCGGCGATGCCCCTTTCGTGGCTTCCACTCATCAGCGACTACACAAGCAAAGCTGAAAAACCGGTCAAGGCATCGGCAGTCAGCGCAGTCATCTACGGCATTGTAAGCTGCTGGATGTACACGATAGGCATGGGAGCCGCGATTTTCACAGGTGAAAGCGACCTTGCTCAGATAATGATCAAAGCAGGACTCGGCGCAGGACTTGTCATCATCATCTTTTCGACAGTCACGACCACATTTCTGGATGCATATTCGGCAGGAATTTCGGCTGAATCAGTCTCAACTAAGCTCAAATCCAAGGCAGTCGCAGTTGCGGCGGCTGTTCTCGGAACGATCGGCGCGATACTCTTCAACATGGATGACATCACCGATTTCCTCTACCTCATCGGTTCCGTTTTCGCCCCGATGACGGCGGTTTTGATCGCAGATTTCTTCATTCTGAAACACCGTGCGATCGAAAAACCGTTCGTCTGGACAAATCTCGTTGTCTGGGTAATCGGTTTCGTGCTTTACCGCTATCTCATGACAATAGATTTCATTCTCGGAAACACCCTTCCAGATATGCTCATAACGATGGTCATCTGCGTCGCGGCGAATAAGGTCATAAAAATGACAGTGTGTCGGAATAAATAGCTGACATCGTGTCGATTATTTTATTTTGACATCATGTCATGTTTTCTTTAAAATCCTGCGTTTTTTGAATTGAGAGGTAAAAAATGAAAAAACATCTGATTTTTGTTCTCGCTATTGCCCTGGCACTTGTTTTTTCGTGCCGGAACGGCGAAGGAAAGGAAAAAGGCGCGGGAAAAAGCGCGAAACCAAAAACCGCCGAGGTCACAAAACCGGCGAAAAACGAACCAAAGGAGGAATCGATGCAGAGTGTTTACGAATTTATCAAAGAATGCAAAACTTACTATCTCGCGACTGTCGAGGAAAACGGCCAGCCGAGAGTCAGACCGTTCGGAACGATCGATATTTTCGACGGGAAACTCTACATCCAGACCGGCAAGAAGAAAAATGTCTCGAAGCAGCTTGCGGCAAATCCCAAGGCGGAACTCTGCTGCTTTGACGGCAAAAAATGGCTCAGACTTTCTGGCGAACTCGTGAACGACGACCGTGTCGAAGCAAAAAAGCACATGCTCGACAACTATCCGAATCTGCGCGGAATGTACAACGAAAACGACAACAACACGCAGGTCCTCTACTTCAAAAACGCGACCGCTGTTTTCACAAGCTTCGGCGGCGGCGAACCCAAAACTGTAAAATTTTAAAAAACTTCCATCTAAGCCGGGAAAACATTTGAAACGGCTTTAGGCTACGGACATTGATACCAATTTTTGCATATGTTATTGGTGCAAGTACTATAGTGTGTCATCACTCCGCTCTGACAAAGATAGACATAGCCGATTGGTTTGCCTCCGGTATTTTCATCACTGCATACCTTAAAGCTATTGTGACATTCGCCGCAGGCCGTTCCATTTCTGTTGCAGGAACCGGAACATTCTTCAACGATTTCACACTCTTTCCCGAGACATTCCGTGATCAGGCCTTTGCCGTCATCGCCGTTTTCACAGGTGATAGTATGGTCACAGGCTTTCAGGTATGTCCATTGGCCCGACCGGCACTGATATACTCCCCATTCTGAATCACTTTCCCTGCATTTTTCCTCATAATTCAGGCACTCGCCGCATTCCGTTTCATCTTTGCAGGAGTTGCCGTCAGGACATGCTTCGGTTTCGCACACAGCGTCGTCAACGCATGTGGTCAGTTCTCCGCCGGCTTCGCCTTCCGTGCAGAAAGCAAAAATCACAGGTATAACCTCTCAAACAATTTCAGTGCTAATAGAGCTTTATGACGCAGCGTACCGAGTTTTCATTATCATCAGTCTGATTGCCGATTCTGCCGAGGCTGAAATCGACCCCCCATCTCTTCAGTTTGCTTTCGTCTTCAGGGAAAATCGTGGAAGACCACATCCAGTTTTCCTGTTGTCCTAATTTGCTCGTTCCGTTTGTGCAGGTGTAACAATTATCGCGCGACCAGCATTCATTATAAGAGGGACATTCGTCAGAAATTTTGCATGAGCCGTTTGCCTCTGTTCCGGGACAGTTCACAATAAGTGTTCTCAATGTACTGATTGAAGGCAGCTCCCAGTCAGTAAAACCGCCTTCGTCAAGCTCTTTGCAGTGTAAGATCGCAGTATCCCAGTCCATATCTTTCGCTTTTGACGACCATACATACTTGCCGTCACGGCACGGAGCTGTAACGTCGTCGGAACAGTTATGCACATCAGGAACACATTTGGAAATGTCGCTGTCCCATTTATATTTTTCGATACATCTGCATTCGTATGTTGAAGCATCTTCCCCTACAGTGCAGCTTGTTTTTGCTATTTCACTGCACGGATCGGGGTCGCACGGATCGTCGACACAGCTGTCGTTGTACCACAAATAACCGGGTTCGCATATGAAGTGACAGGAACCCTGATTTTCGCCGTATTCTACAGTATGCTCAATATAGTCCCATTCATTGTTGTCATAATTCCATTCACCAGTGTACAGACCCTCTCCTGTCCATACAGCATGCTGCGGTTTGCTTTGCTCATCACAAGGGAATATTTTCTTGCACTTATTCTGTTCTTCGATCCATTCTCCCTGATTCTGGCTGCATATTTCAGCTTTTGTCGGTTCCGCGACACCGCTGTCGGCATCTTCGTCCGGCTGAGAATCAGCATCGTCGTTACCTGTTTCTGTCGTGTCGCTGTCCGATGTTTCTGAATCAGGCGTGCTGCCAGAATCGGTTGGATCTCCTGAATCGGTTGTGTCTGAACCGTTTTCGCCTGAATCCGCAGTATCTGAAAGATCCGAATCATCAGCGTCAGCGTCTTCGTCAGTCACCGTTTCACCGTTGCCGAGATCTTTCGCTTTTTTTATGCCGTCACTGCAGCCGACAAAAACTAAAAGCGAAAAAACAATGCAGATCAAACAAATTTTTTTCATGATCTCACCTCTAAAAAAGTTAACATTGTCACTTTCTCAACTTATGAGCGACAAGCGATCTGCAGATCCTGCACACAGCATCACTGTCAAATTCTTTCTGGTTGGGAATTCTGCCTCCGGCCATGTCAACGTGGCCGCCGCCGGAACCTTTTCCTTCGAGAATCTGCTGGATCATCGTGTTTGCCGGAAGTTCCGGATTTTCGCTCCGCACACAGAATGAAACGCCTTCAGAAGAAAGTGTCGAAAGGACGACGAACTCGACTTCCTCAATCGAAAGGAGATAGTCTGCGAGGATCGCAAGAAGATTTTTGTTGCATCCGTAAGGAAAATGGCAGTATGCAAAAATTCCGTCGACATAAACATTGTTGATAAGGTAATTGTACTGTTTCAGATCTTCCAGCTTTATCGAGTTGCGGACGAGCGAATTCACCAAGTTCACATCGCTTACCTGATAAAGCATCGCGACTGTCTCGATGTCTATCGGGCTGGCGTTCCGCGTGAACTGGTGTGTATCGAAATTTATCGCCGTATGCAGCGCGGTTGCGACTTCCCTGCCGGGCTCAAGCATCAGCTCGGCGAAGTATGAAAAAATTATGCTCGCGCATGCTCCGTAATCACTTCGGATATCGCAGAATTCGACATCTTCGTGCTCTATTCCGGGATGATGGTCGATAACCGCGGCGACATGCCCTTTCAACGCGGCCACATTCTTATTTTTCTTGTTGGCGTCGACAATGACCAGAGTGTCGCTGTCTGTAAGCTCGTACTTATAGTGCGGCTGGATCCTTATTCCTAGCTTTTCGATCATTTTTTGCAGCGAATCTCTGAGAATATCGCCGTGATAGATGATTTCGGCGTCGATTTTGAAATTTTTCAGAAGATACTGCAGGGCAAACGCCGAAGCCACCGCATCGTGATCGGGATAGTTGTGGGTCTGGATGAAAACCCTCTTTTTGTTTTTAAGCGTTTTTATCAGTTTTTTTACTGTCTGCATCTGAATTTCCGTTTATCCTGTCCGATAAAACCTGAATGTCGTGCCAGCTCGGGTTCTGGAAAAGTCTCAGTCCGAAATATCCCGAAACCGAAAGCAGGTGGTCAAAAATGTCGGCCTGTACCGCCTCGTATTCGACAAGTTCGGTCGTTTTCGTGAAAGCGTATATCTGCAGCGGCAGACCGTTTTCCGCATGCGGCATCTGACGCACGAAAAGCGGAAGATCCTTTCTAAGAGCAGCATTATTTGAAAGATAAAGCCGCGCATACTCACGGAAAGTGCCGATATTCGTGAGACGGCGCATATTTACAGGACTTTCGCCGCCGGCTTTTTTGTTCCACTCCGCGATCTCAGCCGTTTTGCGATTCAGGTAATCCCTGAGCAGATCTATTTTGGCCAGTTTTTCGATCTCAGCGTCGGAAAGATACCTTACAGAGGAAACATCGAAAAGAATGTCGCGGCAGATCCTTCTTCCGCCGCTTTCCAGCATACCGCGCCAGTTTATAAAGCTCTCTTCAGTGAACTTGTGTGTCGGAATGTTGACGATTGTCTTGTCCCAGTTCTGGATCTTGACCGTGTGGAGAGCTATATCAACGACTTCGCCGTCGGCATTGTTCTGCGGCATGACAATCCAGTCACCGCGCCTTATCGAATTGTTCGCCGCGATCTGAAGACCGGCCACAAAACCGAGGATCGTATCACGGAAAATGAGCATGACGACGGCTGTCATCGCACCGAAACCGCTGAGCAGAAGTGCCGGCGACTTGTCAAGCAGGATGGATATTATCGCGATAAGTCCGACACAGTATATCACTATCAGCACTATCTGCATCAAACCTTTGAGCGGCTTGTCCTTCGACACTTCAAAAGAGTCGTAAATTTCAAGCAGAGCCTTGTTGGCTGCACGCAGAATATCCATAATTACAAGAATGATTATGCAGAAAGAGAGTTTTTTGAGCCAGTGACCACCGCGTTCGAAAGAGGCTGAAGACCAGTAAAAAACAAGTGCGGGAACCATATTTACGAACTTTGAGAAGACACCGTGCCTGAAAAAAATGTCGTCCCATTTGAGCCGCGTTCTTTCGACTGTGAATTTTATCACGACATCGACTATTTTTCTCGCGATATAAGTCAGTACAAAGGCAAAAAGCGAAACGATCACAAAATTAAACAGTGCATGGAGCAGTTTGTGTGAGGCAAAAAAACTGCAAAAGATATCGGGCATGGCCAGCTGAAAAAGCGTTTCCATTCTAACCTCCGCAAAAAACGGCTGATTATAATGAAATTTTCAGGAAATTACATCTTTTTATTGTTTTTGAACAAAAATAAATTCTTTTTTTAGAAGACTCCAGACTTCGGCATCCCGGAAAACGCCTTCTTTCACGAATTCACTGTCGCGCTCCGTTCCTTCAAAGGTAAAACCGAGTCTTTGCGGAATCCTGCCGCTTTTCTCGTTTCCGGGAGCGCACTTTATCATGATTCTGTTCAGACCCAGTTCCGAAAAACCGAATTTTATCAAGGCGCGCACCGAATCAGTCATTATTCCGCGATGCTGAAACTCCTCACAAAGCCAGTATCCGATCTCGCTTTTGCGGTTGAGCCGGTCAGTCCCCTTGAATCCGGCAAGTCCAGCGAAATCATCGCCGCAAAAAACAGCGAACTGCCATTCTTTGCAGTTTTCCGGCATAGAAACGACCGTATTGACATATTCGAGCGAATCTTTCACACTTTTTGTGAATTCGACAAAAGGGAGCCATTCGCCCAAGTATTCGCGCTGGGAATCAATCGCTTTGAAAATGTGCGCGGCGTCACCGATTTCGAGTTCTTTTAGAAAAATATTGTCCCTGACTGTGATGATTTTCATTACGCTTCAAAAATTTAAGAACTTAATCAGAACTGCTAGTTGTTGCCAAGAGTGTAAATAACCATCTGCTCTGCGGAGAATGTTCCTGCCGTGATCCCCTTACCGCTGATCTTAACTTCGACATGACGGTTTACAGTAATAATATTCATCATGCCGAACATTTCCTCAAACGGATTGCCGGAATTGCCTCCTGAAAGCTGCATCTCGCTTGTGAACTCAGCCGGAATCGTAAACTCACCGTCATCGATCATTCTGCAGGTAATTGAAACCTGATTTCCCAAACCCTTCATTACTACAAAATTGACATCAATATAACCGTGGCCGTTGTTTCCTGTCCATTTGAGCGTAAGCGGCACGCCTGGAGTAACATTGATGATATCGCCGAAACCGCCGCTTGCATTCGGTTGCGGAACCGGTTCGGAAATAACGAACGAAGGCGGCATTGTGAATGTTGCCGAAAAAGAATCAAGATCATCAGGAAGCATATTTTCGCCGCTGATCGTATAGTCGACACCGTAAGCTATCATCTCGGCAGGGATCGTACCGTCCCCTGTTCCGTTGAGCTTGTAAGCCTTATCGCCGGGCTCGAAGGCAAACTGATATGGGCCGCCGTTGAAACCTGCAACCATGATCGGGCCGACATCAAGCGACTCTCTGTCCGGAGTTTCGCAGTGTTCGCTGTTTGCTATCTCATTACCGTTACTGTCAGTTTCCGGCACACATACCTGTTCAGGAGCGCAATCCTCTTTTGTAGCGCACTGAGGAACGCTTTCAATCGACTCGCCGAATGTACAGGTGTCAAGCGTCGATTCATCGATTCCGGCATGCGGGTTGAGATCTTCTCGGGCTGCCTTCATGAAATAGCCGGTTGCCGCAGTCGTAGGCTGATTTGCCGCATTAAAATCAAGGATCGTAAAATCAACAAAATATCCCGGATTTTCAGGATCGAAATTTTCGGGATTCGTGTTTTCTTCAGGCTCCTGATCTGCCGGTTCTTCATCAGTTTCAGCGGGTTCGTCCGAAATATCGGCATCAGATGCATCAGATACTTCTTCCTGCTGTTCCGAATCAGGATCTTCGATTTTCTCCGGTGTTTTGTCGTTTCCGCCGCAGCTCGAAAGAACAAAAACACAAACAAGCGTTAAAACTAGCCACAATTTTTTCATTTTTCCCTCCTGTATTTTAATGGATCTTCAAATCCTGCCTGTCTGAAACCTTCCAAACGAAGGCGGCAGCTGTCGCATACTCCGCATGAAAGCCCGTCAGAAGTCGGATTATAACAACTGTGTGTGAGCGAATAATCGACTCCGAGCGACATTCCGAGCTCGATTATCTCCTTTTTCGACATATTTAAAATCGGCGCTTCGACTTTTATTCCGCTTTCTACCCCCTGCTTTGTGCCGACGGCGATCGTTTTGTTGAACGCGTCTACAAACTCAGGACGGCAGTCAGGATAGCCTGAATAATCGACCGAATTGACGCCGATAAAAATCTTTTCCGCATTCAAAGTTTCTGCAAAACCTGACGCTATCGAAAGAAAGATCAGGTTTCGTGAGGGCACATAAGTCGAAGGGATCCTGTTTTCTTCGAATTCCGGAACTTCCAGATTTTTGTTGATAAGCGAACAGTTGACAAACGGCGTAAGATCGATCGAAAACACCGTCTGGCGCTGCATAAGTCCGTATTTTTCAAGCGTTCTTTCCGACTGTTTTATTTCGATCGCGTGTCTCTGGCCGTATGAAAAAGTGAGCGGATAGACATCGTAACCCTGCTTCATCGCATAAACTAAAACAGTAGTCGAATCGAGACCGCCGCTGAAAAGAACGACCGCTTTTTTTGAATCATTCATGTGTTGTCACCATAAATCCGAATTGTATTTCAAGCTGCTTGTCTTCGTTGAGAAGAACTTCCGGCGGCGGAGCGAAAGGAGCCGCCATTTTGAACGCATTTATCGCCTCTCTGTCCAGGAAATCGACCCCGCTGCTCGTGATGACTTTCGCCTTTACGAGCTTTCCTTTCGACGAGATGAAAACCCTGAGCTTGGTGAAACGGTCCTTTCTGCCGTACATTGTTCCCATCGGGTCGTTCACGATTATCGCCGTGCCCGGACTCCAGTTTCTCGAAACAGCGCTTTTCATCTTGTTGAAATAGGCCGCGTACAGGAATTTCTTCGTATTGAGATAAGTCTCGTTCCCTTTTTTGACATCTTCAAGAAAATCGTTCGACGGACTCATCAGGACCGCATCCGTTCCGTTCAAGTAAGGGAGAAGTTTTTTCGGGATCCATCTGCCGCCGACATTAACGCGCCCTTCCTCGTCTTTGTCATCTTTTGCCGTGATTTTTCCGGCAACTTCCTTCTCTTTTCCGGCGGCGTAATTTCCGTCAGTTCCTTCAAAACCTTTAAGTTCTCCCTTTTTGATTTTCTGTTCTTTTGCAGGTTCGTTCTTCTCGTTGTTGTTGGCCTGAAGCGGTACGGCCATGCTTTCGTCGGATTCGGCGTTCACATTCTCGGCTTTTTTAGCAAGCTGTTTTTTCAGCTTTTCGCCGCGCACTTTGATGTTGTCGTCGTGATTTGCCGCGACAGTTTCTTTTTCCACTGCGCTGTCGAATTCCGAAAGAAAGCGGCTTTCAGCAGGTTTTTTCTCTATTTTCGGTTTTGCTATATCGACGATCTGCCCTTTCGGCTTGGAATCCTCTTTCTTTTTTTCCGGCTTAGGAGGCAGAACAGGAGTTGCCGGCAGTTTTGCGGCCGAATCGTCGATATATTTTATAGAGACAAGGCTCTCCTCGCTGCTTTTATCGGCTGAAAGGTCGATTTTTATCAGAAAAACCAGACCGTGAAGAAGCACCGAAAGAAGAATGAAAAAAATCAGTCTTCCGCCTTTTCGAGCTCCATTTTTTCCGAAATTTCCGTCAGCCATTCCTTAATCTCTGAATTGATAAAAGTCTCGTCGAAACCGTTTTCAATGCAAAAAACAGCGAATTCCTCGAAAATATTTCCGAATTCCGCCTGCGCCTCGTCAAAGACCTTGGCAATGTATTCGACTTTCCCCGCCGTAAAACCGTGAGTATCCCGGAACTGCACTGTGGCAAAGCGGAAAATCAGCTCTCTGACAAGAAGTTTTCCGTTGAGTTCCGCCTCGCTTTCCAAAAAATCGCGGAAACGCTTTTTAAAAAGGTCTATTTCGGGAGAAAGTTTTTGATCCATAAGAAAATTCAGCTATTTAGCTTCTTTTGGCGGTTTTCTGCACTGATTGTCGATAAGGACTGTACCTGTTTCGCAGCAGATTCCCTTTCCTACAGCATAGGTGTCACGCGGACACGAATAATTTTCAACCGTGCCGCTGTATCTCGAGCATTTACCGTCAAGAATGAAATTGAAACCCTCGTCGCAGCAGAGATGTTCGACAAGATGCGTTCCTTCATCGCAGTTATCGAAAATCTTGAACGAAGGAGCGATGCAGACTTCCTCGTCATCGCGGAGATAACCGCTTTCGCACTGGCCTGCATTGCTGTATTTGCCGCTGATCTTGAATTCGCCGAGATAAAGCTTTCCGCCGCTGAAATCGCGGTCATAGTTGAAAACATAGACATTGTTGTTCGAACGGCGGTCAACGATCATAACGAAATCGTAGTGACCCGGAACAAAATCATATTTTTTCTCAGTGTTGAACTCAAGCTCGTCCCAAACAACAGGCTCGTTGCCTTTCATGAGGAAAAGCATGACATTCGAATCGTTGTCGCTTTTGATGTGAATTCTTGCAACATCACCGGGAACCTTAACGTTTCTATTCGGTGATTCCTTGAACTCTGCAAGCTGATGGGGTTTGATTTTGCCTGTGATTTCAGAATAAATTCCAAGAATTTCCTTTTTAACAAGCGCCTCGTCCTCGCCTTTGTGTTTGAGGATCTCGATCATCTGTTTTACAGGTCTGTCAGGATTTCCTTCCTTAATAACCGCGATCTTCTTTTCGAGCAAAGACATTTTTCCGTCTTTTTTGTCGCTGCTGCCGCATGAAAAAGCAAAAAACAGCGAACAAACAAGCATGACTGACAAAATTTTTTTCATTTTCAACTCCGTAAAAATATAGCCTTCAAAAAACACAAACAGATTATAATAATTATAAATTTATATAAATCAAATTTTAAGGGAATTCTGCGCGGAACCGCCTGGAAAAAAGTCTATTCACTTGAATGCGGCTTTAAGGCGCTCGAGATCCTCTTTTGTTCCGGCTGCGATAAGGACATCACCTGCTTCAAGCGTTTTTGTGGGAGACATCGTTCCCTTCCCTGTCGATTTTTCGCGGACTGCAAGGACCAAAACGTTGAAATTCTCGCGGAGTTTGAGGTCGATAAGGTTGTGTCCCCACATTTTTTTGTTCGTAGGCACAGCCTCGATGCGGTATTCATCCTCGAATTCGATGCTGCACTGTTCAGTCCCTTCACCGCGCTGAACGGTTTTCAGCATATTTGCTTTCGAAAGGATCTCACGGTGATAGAAATCGATGAGATCGTGCTCGTGGATACAGCCGACTACCTTGCCTTCGTCGGAAAGAACAGGCAGTTCTATGACTTCGCGCTTTATCATAAATCTCATCGCCTGTGAAAGCGGAGTGTCAAGTTTCACCGTCGGGAAAGTCGTATCAAGAAGATCGCTTGCAAGCACCATTGCACCGATCGCGTCGTAATCAACTTTGTTGTTTGAGCTGAAAACGCCGTTTATCGCGCCAAGATATTTGCCCGAATCATCGACGACATACGATTCAAAGCGCTCTTTGTCCCTCATTTTGTCGAGGATCTGCGGAAGCTGTTCATCCTTGTGGACAACGACGCACTCAGGGCGAAGGCAGAGCTGAACATGGTTTTCGTTCATGATCGAAGCCTCTTCGCTCTCGTCGATCGCGATGCCTTCTTTGTAAAGCTGGTAGTTGTAGATCGAAAAAACGCTCATCCGTTTTGAGATCAAGGTCGCAACTACGGTCGCGAGCATAAGCGAAGGAAGCATGTTGTAGTCCCGCGTGATCTCAAAAACTATCAAAAGCGAAGAAATAGGTTCCTGAGTCGCGGCACCAAGAAGCGCACCGATTCCGACTGACGCGAAACTGATCCCTATCGAGGGGCCGAATTCAGGATAGAACATCGGGATTATTTTTCCGAAACCGAGACCAAAAATGTAACCGACAAAAAGTATCGGGAGAAAAATTCCGCCCGAAGCTCCGCTTGCAAAAGCGATCGAAAGGAAAACAAGCTTGAGCAGGGCTATTCCGATCAGAAACGACGGCGTGAAACCGTTTCCGGCAAGCATCATGTCCTTGCCGAGACCGAAAATTTCAGGAACAAAGGGAACAGTCAGCGCGAACGGCAGAAGAAGGAGCGGAATGTGGATAAATTCAGGCAGTTTCGCCTTAACTCTGTCAAAAATGTTGGAATTGAAATATGTGAGTTTGATAAGACCTACTCCCAAAAGCGCGTTGATGAGGCCAAAAGTCGTGAAAAGAAAAATCTCCGTTCCCGAACTGATCTCTGCGCTGAAACCGAGCGCCGCAGCCGGAAGAGCAGTATGCCCCGGCATGAAGTACGAACCGAAGAAACTTGCAGTAGCCGCCGAAACGACGATAGGTGTCAGAGTTCCGATAGCGTAATTTCCGAGGATCGTCTCGACCGCAAAAATAGTTCCTGCTATCGGGGCATCAAAAGCGACCGCAAGACCGGCAGCCGCACCGCAGCCCACAAAAAGTTTGATTCTGGAAATCGGCATGCTTAAGAATTGTCCCAGAGTCGATCCGAGGGAAGAACCTATCATAATTATCGGACCTTCGTTGCCGAGCGGAACACCTGTTGCGATCGAAAGTGACGAAGTTATCATTTTGAAAACCGCAAGTTTCGGCGGCATGATCCCGTTCTTCAGCTTCAAAGTTTTGAGGAGAAATCCGAAGCCTGCGCCTCCGCTTTCCTTGCAGAGATAGCGGATAATAAAGCCGCTTATGAAAACGCCTGTCAGCGGAAGAACGAACTTGTACCATGTCGGCAGTTTCTTGAAAGCCTCGACTGCGGCGATCGTGGGAGCGCCGATAAAAAGTTTCGACAAGTAATCTATCATCCAGTTGAAGCAGAGGAACGCGCAGCCTGCCAGAATGCCGATAAGCACCGCCGCAAAAATCAAAAATGTTCCCTCTTTCAGTTTCGCCTTCTCGAGGAAGTTTTTTAATTTAAAGAAAGATATTTTTCTCATGATTTTTTTCTGTATATTTTCAAAGTGTCGTTTCCGAGTTTTTCCGAATGAGTGAGATCAAAGGAATTTTCAAAAAGTTTTTTTCCGGTTTCATCAAAAAGTTTTAGCCCGCTTCCGAAAACTTTTTCCGATTCTATTAGCTGGAATTCATCCGCCAAACCTGCTTCCATAAAGGCTTTCACGAGGTTTGCGCCACCTTCTAAAAGAACGGAATTTATTTTATATTTTGTGTAAAGAATTGAAAGGGCATCTTTGAGTTCAAAATTTTGGGGTAAAATTTCGATTTTAGCCTTGGTTTCATGCGCTTTATTGGCACTTGTGAAGATTATCGGATCTCTTTTCATCACCTTTGAATCCATGTCCAAGGAAAAATTCCGGCTGAAAATAACCGGCTGCGGGCTGAAACCCTCTACCAGCCGGACTGTAAGCATTGGATCGTCGATATTTACGGTATTCGCGCCGACTGCGATGGCAGAATGCTTGCTTCTGAGTTTATGGACATAGATTTGTGCCTCTGAGCCGCTGATGATGCACCTTTCGCCCACTTTTTGAGTTATAAAACCGTCCTTGCTTGCAGCAACTTTTACTGTTATCCAGGGAAGATTTGTTCTGATCCCCTTGAAAAAGAAGCGGTTTATCTCTTCGACTTCTGCCGCGAAACCCTTTACCAATGCACCTTTCACGCCGTTTTGAATCAAAAAATCAAGTCCGCCAACGGCTTTTGCGTTTTCTTCCTTTTTTGCGACAAAAACTCTTTTGATACCCGCTTCCAGTATAGCTTTCGCGCATGGCGGAGTCTTTCCGTAGTGATTGCACGGTTCAAGAGTAACTGCCATGTTGAACCCGGGAGCTTTGAAACCGATTTTTCTCAGTGCGTCGGCTTCGGCATGATCACGGCCGTATTCCTGCGTGAAACCTTCCGAAACGATTTTTCCCTCGTCGTCAAAAATCACCGCCCCGACTTTCGGATTCGGATAGGTTTTCACCGTCGCCTTTTTCGAAAGTTCGACCGCCCTTTCCATCATCCGAAAAACGGTCGTTTCATTGATTTCAGGGCTCAAAATGAACCTCCGCGGAACACTCATTTACTGTATTTGTCGACATTGAAAAAGCGTTTCACTTTGAAAATATCAGATTTCATCGCATCGTCAAAAGTCCCTGAAAATAGAACGTGCTTGTCGGCAAGCATGAGAACTTTCTGAGCCGTTCTTTTTATCGAAAGAAGCTCGTGCGTTACGATGAAATATGTCGTTCCAAGCTGCTCGTTGAGCTTGATGAAAAGCATATCGAGATCACGCGCCGTGACAGGGTCGAGACCGGCCTGAGGCTCGTCGAAAAAGATGATGTCGGGGTCAAGAACGAGCGCTCTCGCCAAAGCTCCCCTCTTTTTCATACCGCCTGAAAGTTCCTGAGGAAACTTGTCGCGGTCTTTGTAGAGATTGACCATCGCCAATTTCTCGTCGGCCATGTCCTTAGCCGTTTTTTTGGAAAAATCGGGATAGTGCATCGTTATCGGAAGCATTATGTTTTCTTCGAGATTGAGCGAATTGAGAAGCGCCGAACTTTGATATAAGATGCCGATTTTCCTATAGAAATCAGAATTTTCCGGCATCGGGTGGATAATTTCCTCTTCGTGGAAGAAAATTTTACCGCTTAAAGGGGGATTGAGACCGACGATCGCCTTCATCAAAGTCGATTTGCCGCATCCCGATTCGCCGAGAACGACGAAACGCTCCCCCTTTTCAATCTGGAAAGTTATGTCCTCGAGGATCGTCCCCGCACCGTAACCGGCGGTGAGACCCTCGGTTCTGAGCATTATTTCCCGGGACATTGGCTTTTAAGCGACTCCGAAAGATTGGTGTTGTGACCGTAAGCCTTGTCAAACTGTTTCGAGAATTCGGCAGCGAGTTTTTCAGCTCTTGCCTTGAATGCCTCTTTGTCACTCCAGGTGTTTACCGGGTCGAGGATCGAACTTTCGACACCCTGGCAGCTCTTCGGGATCATGACATGGAAAAGTTTGTCTTCCGCGTATTCCGATTTTTCGAGTTCGCCGCTGATCGCAGCCGAAACTATAGCTCTCGTTATGTTGATGTCCATTCTCTTGCCCGTGCCGTATGCACCGCCGCTCCAGCCTGTGTTGACAAGGTAAACGTTGACGCCGTGCTTTTCCATCTTTTTGCCGAGAAGCGAGCTGTAGTCGTCAGGATTTCTCGGCATGAAAGGTGCGCCGAAGAATCTCGAGAACGTGCTTACCGGCTCTACGATCCCGGTTTCCGTGCCTGCAAGTTTGCTCGTGTAGCCCATGAGGAACCAGAGCATAGCCTGCTCTTTCGTGAGTTTTGCGACAGGCGGAAGAACACCGTTTGCATCGGCGGTGAGAAAAATTATCGTCGAAGGATGCGAGCTTACCGAGCTTTCCTTGATGTTCGAGAGGAATCTCAAAGGATAGCTTGCACGCGAGTTCGCCGTGTATCTCTCGTCGTCGAAATCGATCGTGCCGTCAGGATAGATCATGCAGTTTTCGATCATAGCGCCGTGTTCCATGTAGTCAGCCTCGTGGAAAACCGCGTTGTAGATCTCGGGTTCTTTCTCTTTGTTGAGGTTGATGAGTTTCGCGTAGCAGCCGTTCTCGAAATTTGCGATGCCGTTGTCATTCCAGCCGTGCTCGTCGTCACCGATGAGCTTTCTTGCCGGGTCAGCCGAAAGTGTCGTTTTGCCTGTTCCGCTGAGTCCGAGCATAAGTGCGCTGACACCGTCTGCACCTTCGTTCGCGCTGCAGTGAAGCGGAAGTATGCCGCATTCCGGCAGATAGTAGTTCATGACTGTGAACATAAGTTTTTTGCAGCTGCCGAGGTATGCCGAGCCGAAAACGACGCCGAGCGAGTTCTCGAAATCCATGACGAT
>DBYC01000018.1:0-19475 GCA_002310035.1 bacterium UBP6_UBA1196 | reverse complement strand
TCGCTCGATTTGCCGTTCGGAAGCATTCTGATGCGGTTTCTGTATTTTTTCTCGTCAAGTTTGTCGTAGGGAACGACGAGAAGTGTGAATTTTTTGTCGAAAAGAACGCTTTTCTCGATGTTCTCGGGAACAGCTCTGAACATATTGTCAGCGAAAAGCGAAGTGTATGCACGGTCAGTGATGGTTCTTATGGGAAGAGCGTATGAAGCGTCTGCACCGATGACTCTGTCGGTGACGAAAAGATTGTCTTTTTTGGAAAGCGCAGCGACAGCGTCTTCAAAAAGCATATCGAAAGTTTCCTGCGTTACGGGCAGGTTGTTCGGCGAAGTCCAGTCAACTGTTTTTTCAGTCTTGGAATTTTTGACGATGAATGTGTCCTTCGGGCTTCTTCCGGTCGATTCCGCAGGTGTCCAGACAGCAAGCGCGCCTGTTTTTGTTACGAAAACTTTTTCTTTCGTTACCGATTTGTGAATGAGCATTTCCCTTGACGGGTTTACGAAAACTTTTTTGTGTGAACCGACGAGCTGTTCAATACTTTTTTGAAAATTCATAACGAACTCCTTAAAAAATTGGTAAAAATCAAAAAAATCACAAAAAAATAGTTATTAAACTCATAAACCGGCAAATTTCAAATATTCATCCCTAATTATGCAGAAAAAATCCGGTGAACTGCTTTTTCCGATTATTTTTGGACTTTAAATTTTATTTGGTTTATACTTAGGTTTGTGTGCTTTTGGGTTTTTTGGGAGAAAAAAATGGAAGACAGACGACAGAATAAAGACCGCCGCGATGATTTTCAGTTCAAGCTGCCTGACGACGAGCGCAGCAACACTGACAGAAGACAGCACGACAGGCGTTCGCAAGAGCGGATCCCGGTCAAAATGTGGGTACGCAACATTGAAGGCGACGCAGACTACTTCCAGCAGACAGGCAATCTGAGCGCGGACGGAATGTACATCTTCTCGCCGAATCCATACTCGACAGGGACAGTCATCGACCTGGAATTTCAAATCCCCGGCACGGACTACATCATAAAATGCGGCGCACAAATCCTGAAATGCACCGCCGAAGACCCGATGATCGGATTAAGTACAAAATTTGTGGACATGTCCGATACCGACAAAAAAATCATCACAAAAGCAATGAAGGAACTTTCCAAAGAACTTGCAGACAAACAATGAAGGGAAACAAAATGAAACGGATTTATGCCGATGTACTCATCATAGGAAGCGGGCTTTCAGGGCTTTCGACAGCACTCAGCCTCGCTGAAAAAGGGCTTAAAACAGTTGTCGTCACAAAAGAGGCGATCGATGTCTCGAACAGCGCGAACGCTCAGGGCGGAATTGCGACAGTAACCGATTTCGATGTCGATTCGTTCGAGAAACACATAAAGGATACCATAACGGCAGGAGCCGGGCTCAACAATGAAAAAGCTGTCCGCTTTTTTGTCGAAAACGGACCTGACGCAATCAAATATTTCGAAAAACTGGGCTGCCACTTTACCGAAAACGAGGAAGGCAAGCTTGACCTCGGGCGCGAAGGCGGTCATTCGGAACGCAGAGTCGTCCACGCCGGCGACATCACAGGTTTCGAGCTCATCAAAGTTGTCAAAAAGGCGGTCCTGCTCCACTCGAACATCACCGTTCTGGAAAACCACACTGCGATCGATGTCATCACTGAATCGAAATTCATGAGCAGCGAAAGCAACAAAATCATCGGAGCGTATGTTCTCGGGAAAAACGGCGAGATCATCACTATAACGGCAAAAACAGTGCTTTTGGCAACCGGCGGATGCGGGAAAGTCTATCTTTACACGTCAAATCCCGACGTTACGACGGGCGACGGTGTCGCGATCGGCTTCCGTGCAGGCGTTCCTGTCGTCAACATGGAGATGATCCAGTTCCATCCGACGATCCTTTATCACGAAAAGATCAAGTCGATGCTTATTTCAGAGGCTCTGCGCGGCGAGGGCGGCGTCCTGATAAACAAAAGGGGCGAAACTTTCATGGAAAAATATCATCCGCTGAAATCGCTCGCTCCGCGTGACATCGTTGCCCGCGCAATCGACCACGAGATGAAGATGAGCGGCGACGACTGCGTATTCCTCGATATGACAAAGCTCGACGGACATTTTCTGCAGCAGAGGTTCCCGAATATTTTCAGGATCTGCATGGATGCAGGGATCGATATGCGGACGATGCCGATCCCTGTCGTTCCGGCTGCCCACTATTCATGCGGAGGCTTGCAGAGCGAACCGACAGGAAAAACTATTATTCCTGGGCTCTTTGTCAGCGGTGAAGTCGCCCACACAGGGCTTCACGGCGCGAACAGACTTGCTTCGAACTCGCTTCTCGAAGCGGCTGTCATGGGAAAATACGTCGCGAAGGAAATCGTTTCCTACATCGCTGACTACACCGGCGAATGTCCCGAGCCGCCTGAATGGAATCCGGGAGATGCCGAAGACGAAGACGAAAAAATCATCATCAAGCAGAACTGGGATGAAGTCCGCAGGATCATGTGGAACTATGTCGGAATCGTCCGCAGCAACAAACGTCTTGAACGCGCTATGGCGAGACTTGAGCTGATGAAACGCGAAATCAACGAATACTACTGGAATTTCAAAGTTTCCCGCGACCTTCTCGAACTCAGGAATCTCACTCTGGTCGCGGAACTCATTATAAGAAGCGCGATGAAACGGAAGGAAAGCCGCGGGCTGCACTTCAACATTGACTATCCGGAAACATTGAAAGAAGCTAAAGATACAATAGTTACACAGGCTGAAATTTTTTAACTTTTGGAGGTGCAAAATGAAAAAACTTTTAATTTCTCTTATTGCTGTTCTTATGGTGTTTTTAGGCACAAGCTGCGGCGGCGGAAGCTCTTCCGACGAAACGAACAACGACTCAGATCAGAACAAAAACGATTCAGACTCGGCTGAAGCTCAGGACAGCGACGGCAATACGACCAATGACAGCGATACAGAAGAAACTTCGGACGAAGACCAGAACGAGCCGCTTCCTGTCTTGTCAGAAGACGAAAAGCTCGAAAGCGTCAAAAACCTTGCCGAAGAGTATGTCAATTTCTCGCACGGAACAGGCGTTGTCGTAGGTTACGGCAGAGACGAGCTCACTTCTTTTACTTACGGTATCCGCGACATCGGAAAACAGGAAAAAATCAATGTTGACGACCTTTTCGAAATCGGCAGCATCACAAAAAGTTTCACCGCAGTCACCATTCTCAAACTTGCGGAAGAAGGTGAAATCAGTCTTGATGACAAAATCAGCAAATGGTTCCCCGATTTTGACAAAGGCGACCAGATCACCGTTAAAATGCTTCTCAACCACACTTCCGGCATCAGGGAAATGACGGAAATCCTTGAACCTGACAAAGTTGTCGAAAATGTAAAAGGCCGCTTCAACTTCGAACCCGGAAAAGGATGGGCGGACACAAACTCCGACTACATCATGGCAGGTCTCATCATCGAACAGGTCACAGGGAAAAAGGCGCATGAAGTCATCCGTGAGAAAATCATCGATCCGCTTGAACTCAAGAACACTTTCATGAAAGGTTACGAGGAATATCCGAAAAACAGAGAGGTCAAAGGACACAACTTCAACAAATACGGCGAACTTCAGCCTTATACTTTCGACCGCAAGACATGGACTGCAGGCAGCATGGTTTCAAATGCCGGTGACCTTTTCAAATACGCTTACGCCCTTTTCAACGGCGAAATTCTTTCGGAAAAAAGCTACAAACAGATGATCGAACCGGCTGCAGAGGACATAACCTACGGACTCGGCGTCAGTATATCACAGGGAACACACGGCACTTTCTACACTCTTGCCGGCAACGCATCGGCGGCAAAAAATATTGCCATGTCGCATTCGCTCCTTTCATTCTACCCCAACAACGGTTCGATACATGTCATTCTCAACAACTTTACCGACAACAAGGACATTTTCGTTCTCAACGACGAAATTGAATGGGTCCTTGTCGACAATTTCCCGATAAAGAAGAGAACCGATTTCCCGAACTGGAAAGAACTCATCGACGGTAAAGCAAACACCCAGATTTTCGCACTTTACTCTCTTGCGACACCGGTATTCGACTATGGTATCGGCTATTTTGCATATCCTTCCGACAATCTGCCGAACTACTACTGCAAACAGTATCTCTACACCAACCAGAAAAAGAAAGCCGGCGCCGAGAGCGAAGACGATGTAGAACTCGAGGTAGTAATCGCGCAGGACTGCACCGAACCTAAGGAATACATCGTTCTTACCGACAGCTACCAGCAGGAGCGTACGGAAATCCGCATAAGCTTCGAAGAATTCAAAAAAGCTGTCGAATCGAAAAAACCGACATCCAAATTCACCGTCGCGAAAGGAGACTACTTCCTTGACAATCTTGAGGTCAACAAAATCTGCGCCAAATTCGAAGACAACAAGAAAGACAGCGACAAAACCATGACCATTATAAAGGACGACACCGTTCCCGGAGCTCAGATTTACCGCATCTGGGGCAATGCAAAAATGACCGAAAGCACCTACGGCTGCTACTGTCTTGAAAAAGACGAGGAAACCGAAGAAAACAAAATCGTACAATGCCCGGCAGACTAACCGGTCCGTACACCTGTCTTAGAAAGCATCCTTAACCTTCAAGACCTCAGGAGAATCCGAATGAAAAAATTTTTCATTCTATTTTTTGTATCTTTGATGCTCTTTTCCCTGGCAAGCTGCGGTTCTTCTTCCAAAAATGAAAACGAAAGACCTGATGATGACGAAAATGAAGAAGACAGTGATACTGAAACCGAAAATACAGAAAAAAATGATGACGAATCCGATAACGACAACAGTGCAGCAGATGAAGAACAAAAAGAACGGAAAGCTCTCACCGATGAGGAAAAGCTCGAAAGCATCAAAAATCTTGCCGAAGAGTATCTTAATTTTGCCCACGGTACGGGAATTGTCGTCGGTTACGGCTACGACAAGCTTACCTCTTTTGCACTTGGTGTGCGCAACAGCGAAACCAAGGAAGAACTTCAGCCTGACGACCTTTTCGAAGTCGGCAGTATCACGAAAAATTTCACAGCCGTAACGATGCTCCTTTTGCAGGAAGAGGGAAAAATCGACCTTGACCAGACAATAAACAAGTGGTTCCCTGATTTCGAAAAAGGCGATATGATCACTGTCAGAATGCTCCTCAACCACACTTCCGGAATCATGGAGATGACAGAAGTGCTTGAACCTGAGGATGTCGTCGAAAATGTCAACCATCGATTTGACTTTGAGCCTGGAACTTCGTGGACATACATCAATGCAAACTATGTTCTGGCCGGACTTATCATGAGCGAAGTTGCGGGAAAACCGGCACATGAAGTGATCCGCGAGAAAATCATCGATCCGCTCGGGCTGAAAAATACTTTCATGAAAGGTTACGAAAAGTTCCCGGAAGAAGCAAAAGCGCACGGTCATGCCTACGATCCGCACGGAAAAATCGTTCCTTACGAACTTGTCCACAAAGCGTGGACTGCCGGTGCGCTTGTCTCAAATGCAGAAGACCTTTTCAAATACGCCTACGCCCTTTTCCACGGCAAAATCCTCTCAGAAAGCAGCATGTCACAAATGCTTGAAATAGTTGAGCTTTTAGGCAAACCAGTATATGGTCTCGGAACGCAATACGGCATAGGTTCTCACAGTGAATTTTATGGTCACGGCGGCGATGTTCTCTTTTCGCACTCAATGTTTTACTACTATCCCGAAACCGATGAAATCCACATAATCCTCAACAATTTCAATGAAGCCAAAGATATGTACGTTCTCAATGACGAAATCGAATATGTGCTTATGGACAATATAGCAGCTGAAAAGAAAACAGATTTTCCTGCCTGGAACGAACTGATCGATACCGATGAAAGCACTCAGGTTTTCGCACTTTATTCGATCATGAGCGACTATCCGATTTATAATTTGGATTATGGTATCGGTTATTTCGCCTATCAGAATGACGAGTATGTGAACTATTATTGCAATCAATATCTTTTCAGATACCCGAGCACTAAAGGAACGATCGTAAAAATCGCACAGGAGTGCATCGAACCGAAAGAATATTATGTCGGCCCTTTCAAAGTGCAGCGCACCGACATCGACATAGTTGAAGAAGATTTCCGCATTACCGTCAAAACAGGCAAACCGACCGATAAGTTCGTTGTCACTAAATACGATTACTTCTATGATCTTGAACGCGAATTCGTCTATAAATACTGCTATTACCTTGAAGACACAGGCAAAAACAACATGCTGTTCATCTCAAAAGACGAAAATCCTTCTCAAACTGAATTCTATCACCTTTGGGGTAAGGCAAAAATGGATGCTAGTATCAACCTCACAGGTTGTCATTGCTACAACTATTCAACAGGCATAGAACGCGAATGCACCGAAGCGGATGAATACCCGCCGAAAGAAGAATCAGATGATGAAAACGTGGACGATGACGAAATCATGGACGATGATGAAATCACGGACGATGATGAAATCACAGACAATGATTCAGATCTGACGTAACGCCGTTATGACCGTGACGACGTAACGACAAAAAATTATTTCAGAGTTTTTTCAAAACTGTCTTTCAGTGTGACGATTCTGTTGACAACGATTTTTTCGGGCGTCGTATCCTTGTCGATGCAGAAGTAGCCGACTCTTTCGAACTGGAACTGTTTGCCTATTTCAAGGTTTTTGAGGTTGATCTCGGCGTAGGCGTCAACAATCTGAAGCGAATTTTTGTTCATATTTTCGATGAAATCGTGACCTTCTTCTACTTCGAACGGATCTTCCATCTCGAAAAGGTTTTCATATATTCTCGCCTCGATTTTAAGGCAGTTGTTCGCATCGACCCAGTGTATCGTTCCTTTGACTTTTCTGCCGTCGCTCGACCAGCCGCCTTTTGTCGCGGGATCGTAGGTGCAGTGAAGTTCCTTTATCGAACCGTCCTCGTTTTTGATGACTTCGGTGCAGGTGATGTAGTAAGCCGAGCGGAGTCTGACCTCTTTTCCCGGAGCGAGCCTGTGGAATTTTGCCGGCGGCTCTTCCATGAAGTCCTTGCGTTCGATGTAAAGTTCTCTCGAGAAGGGAACAAGTCTTGTCGCCGAGTTTTCGTCCTCGGGGTTGTTAACTGCTTCAAACTGCTCGGTCTGACCTTCGGGATAGTTCGTTATAACGACTTTGAGCGGGTCAAGAACGCCCATGAATCTTTCCGCTTTTTTGTTGAGGTCTTCTCGGACGCAATGTTCGAGCAGCGCAAGCGAAACGGTGCTGTTTCTCTTCGCGACACCTACTCTTTCTGCGAAATCGCGGACCGCTTCCGGCGTATATCCGCGGCGTCTGATACCTGCGATCGTCGGCATTCTCGGATCGTCCCAGCCGCTGACATATTTCTCGTCGACAAGTTTTTTGAGGAATCTCTTGCTCATGACGGTGTTCGTGAGGTTGAGGCGGGCGAATTCGACCTGCTGAGGCTTCTTTTCGATGCCGATCGCTTCCAGGAACCACTCGTAAAGCGGCCTGTGCGCCTCGAATTCAAGAGTGCATATCGAGTGCGTGATCCCTTCGATCGCGTCGCTCTGGCCGTGGGTAAAGTCGTAAGTCGGATAGATGCACCACTTGTCGCCGGTCCTGTGATGGTTGACCTTTCTGATCCTGTACATTACCGGGTCGCGCAGCAGAACGTTCGGATGAGCCATGTCGATTTTAGCGCGGAGCATGTATTCGCCCTCGTTGAATTCTCCGTTTTTCATCCTTTCGAAAAGCTCGAGGTTTTCTTCGACGGAACGGTTTCTCCACGGGCTTTCCTTGCCGGCTCCGGTAGCCGTTCCGCGGTCGCGGCGCATCTCTTCAAGAGTCTGCTGGCATACGAAAGCCTTTCCTTTTTTTATGAGTTCGACCGCCCACTCGTAAAGCTGGTCGAAGTAACTTGAAGCGTAAAGCACTTTATCGGGTTTGAAACCGAGCCATTTGATATCGTCCTGGATCGAATCGACATATTCGACATCCTCTTTTTCGGGGTTCGTGTCGTCGAAACGGAGGTTGCATTTGCCGCCGTAGATCTTAGCCAGACCGAAGTTGAGGCATATTGATTTAGCGTGTCCGATATGCAGGTATCCGTTCGGTTCGGGCGGGAAACGGGTCTGAATTTCCTTGTGTTTGCCGCTCGCCAGATCGGCATCGATGATGGCGCGGATAAAGTTTACCGAAGATTTTTCTTCCGAATTCTTGATTTCATTGATTTCTTCACTCATTTCTTACCTCAAAAAAGAACTTTTTCCAAACGACGCAAAAAATTTCAGGCGAGGATTATATCCGCTCTCGTTCCGCGGTCAATTTAAAATTTATGATAAAAAATAAAGATAGTGCGGAATAAAACTTGAAAAAAAAACAAAAGTCAGTTAAATATTCGCAGTTTTTTTTCAGAGTGATTTTGTGGAGGTCAAATTGAGAAAGAAAATTTTTATCTTTATTATGATGATTTCTTTTATATTTCCGGCTTATGCGGAGACAGTTCTGTTCATGAAACCTGTCACGAAAGGAATCGAAAAATCGGAAGCAAACAAAATCATAAAAAAACTTGAAGCTGCGGTCAATTCAAAACTCAATGCTGTCAGCTACAAGAGTATTTCGAAGGCAAAGCTCAAAAAATTCACCGAATGCGGCAGCAAAGTGGAATGCTGGTCGGAAAACGCCGCTGACGAGGATTTCCAGTATGTCCTTCTCACCGTTATCAAAACGAACGAAGATGAAGAGGTTTCCGTAAAGTTCGCCCTCATCAACATTGAAGAAGAAGATTCCGACAATCTTCCGAAAACATACGACTCCGTGGACGACATTACCGACAAGGTTCTTCTGGCACAGATCAAGAAACTTTCCGGTTACGACAGCATCAAAGGCGGCAAAAAATCGAAAAACGAAGACGAAATCGCCAGAAGAATGAAAAAAGAAGAAGAACGTCAGGAAAAAGAAAGAAAGAAACTTGAAGACGAGCGTAAAAAACGCGAGCGCGAGATCGAAAAGCAGCAGAAAGAAGAGGAACGCCTCGCAAAAGACCGCAAAAAGAAAAAACGTATCGAAGACGAACGTCTGAGAAGAGAAGAGGAAGCAGAGATGGCACGCCTTGAGAAAGAGCGCGAAAGAAGAGAGATCGAGAAAAGAAAAGAGAAAGAAGGCAAAAAACAATCACTCAGAGACAACGAATCGGATCTCAGAAAAGGACGCGAACTTATCCTTGAACAGTGCGCTCAGGGCAATTACTCCAAAGCTATAGAATACATCAACAAACTCAGCACCAAAAAGTGCGAGTGCGATGAGGATCAGAATGTCGCGACACTCAAAGCGCAGCTTTTACAATTCAACAAAGTACTTAAGCAGATCCTCAAGGGCATCGAAGCGAAAAACTCGGCGCTCATTCTCGACAACATCGAAGCTGCAAAAGCTCTCGATGAATCCATTGTAGAAGGCGGCACGGAATTTTCACAGAAAGTTGACAAATACGCAGCTACCGGCTGGCTTGCCCGCGGCAGAGAAATGGAAAAGGCCAACAAATACATCGAAGCTAACGAAGCTTTCGAAAAATGCATCGAAGTCGATCCGGAAAAGTCGGAATGCAACGAATGGCTTGAAAACAAACCTAAACTTGTAAAGAAAATCTACACCATGGCAAATCTTTCCAAGGACAACAACCCGACAAAGGCAAAAGAACTTCTCCGCGCGATACTCAAACTCGTAACCGCGGAAAATGAATACTACAAAAAAGCTGAATCCGATCTTCAGATACTCGGCTACTGATCTTTTTTCCGAAGCATGAATCCAAAACCGTTCCGTTTTTCCTATTTATTTCTGCTTGTGACACTTTTTTTCTGCGGTTGCGGCGACGAAACGACATTTGTCGTATGCAAAGCAAACGAACATGACTGCGAATACGACATTTACCCGAAAGCCGGGGAAATTCTCACAGTTACAAAAGGAAGCAGCCGCAAACACTACATTTTGACCGAAAACGGTTTGAAAAAAACGAAAATAAAAGAAGGCGAACCTCTGGCCTACAATCCGGTAAACAAGCTTGCTGTCATCGAGGAAAAAACAGATTCCTCAATCGAAGTCTCGGTCATTGACACCGAAAACGGCAAAACTGTTTCTTCGGGAATAGAAATTCCGATTTTCGAAGAAGAACACAAGGAAGAAAACGAAAAGTTCAGCCTCCTCTCATCACCGTCTGTTGAAAGCGCATGCATAAGAGGTGACGGAACAGTGATCCTGCTTGTCGATTATGACCAGATGCCGGCGGGTCTCTATTCTGAACACTTCAGTTTTCTTTTCGTCTATGAAAAAGGATCGGCGAAAAACATCAGAAAATACGCTTTCCCGAATTCTGAAAAAAAACACTTCCTGCATACTTTGCTCAGAGAAGAAGCTCCGCAGATCGGTTTCGAGGAGTCGCCGCTCAGAATACAGTGCGGCAAAAACGGTGAAATATACCTTCTTTCAGCCAAGATCTGGGAAAGCAACTACACAGGCGCATTCCAGTCTGTCTACAATCTGGAGAAAGTGGACCTTGACCCGCAGGAAGGCAAAGCAAACATAACTCATGCCGCGCTCATCGCATTCGACGAGATGCAGTCATGCTATTATTCCGAAAAAGAGAAACGGATCTATGCTTTCCTGAAGCAGGGCAAATCGGCTGAAACCGCCGTTCTCAGAACTCTGGAACTGGGTGAATCGGAAATTCCGGACAAAGTTATAGAAAAAGAAGACGGCCGATTTTTCTTTTCCGAAACAAAAGATGGCAGCCCTCTCGTTTTTTTCCTGAAAAACAGAAAAAATGCCGGCGAAGAACAGCGCATCGAGCTGATCGACATCAACTAAACAACAGTTTTTCAGCCTTTTGCCTGAAGTGATCCCAATCAAAAAACGCGACTCTTTCGGAAACTTTATCACAAAGTGAAAAATCGGGATTTTTGGTAAAATTTTCAATGAAGTCAAATAGTTTTCCGTCTTCATAAAATAAGCCGGCAAATTTGTCCTGCGGAAAGATCTCCGGATAGCTCAGCCTTTTCGGCAGAATCGGAATAACTCCCGCAGAAGCGGCTTCGAGAACGCTTATTCCGAAAAATTCGTGTTTTGAAGTGACCGGAAGGATATCGCAGATCGCGACAAGTTTTTTGTATTCGTCATAATTTTCGGCATAACCGAATGAAATTATCTCATCTTTCAGTTTTTCGCGCGCCACTTTGAAAATTTCAGGCGATGTCGATTTTTCTTCACCTAAAACGACAAGATGAAAATTTATTCCGGCTTCTTTGAGCCTGAACATCGTCTCAAAAAAAGTTGGCGGATCCTTGTCGTATTCCCAGCGGTGATTCCAAAGTATTTTCAATGTGTTGTCTTTTTTGCCGTTTGATTTTGGAATGGTGTTTATTCCCGGGTAAAGCACTTCGGATTTTTTGTAGATTTCATCGATTTTATGCGTCAGTCTGTTGTCCGGAAACAAGCGGAGAAAAGTTTCAAGAGCCGAAAAAAAACTCTTCTTATTAAATTCCGAGTTAAAAAGCACGAGGTCGGAGGCAAGCGCCGAAGTAAAATTGATGAAAGCGTAGTGCATGTCGGTCCTGCACGGCTCTTTGTCGTTTTCCGACCACGGATATGCAAGCTGGTTCTCGTGAAAGTATGTGACAAAACGCGTTTTCGGCATTTCGGGAAGGATAAGCGACTTCAGAAGCGCGGTGTCGGCAAGAGAGGCTGTTAAAACCGTGTCGAATTTCCCGCCGCTTTTTTCGATCATGCCGGCAAAAGTGACGGCAGAGCCGTGCATACGCCATTTCCAATGCCTGCCTTCAAGAGTAAACAGCTGAATTTGTTCACCAAAACACTTTTTAAAACCGTCAGCGAAATATTTGTGGCTGCCTGCGTAGTAAGGCTCTAAAAAAGCGAGCATCACTCTTTTTCCATCGGTTCGTGAGATCCGAGTTCAATGGTTTCAACCGATTTTTCATTGTAAAAATCGGATGCCTTGTAGCGCTTGATCACTTCGTCGGCGACGACTTTCATCATGGCGAAAAGCGGAACAGCGGTGAGAACACCGAGAAATCCGCCGATTTCAGCTCCGGCAAAAAGTGCGATTATGACAAAAACAGGATTGACGTTCACTTTTTTGCCTACAATGTTCGGAGTTATAAAAATAGTGTCACAGATCTGAATGATCACGAAAATCACAAGAACTTTCAACATTCCGGCAACTCCTCCGCTTATAGAGGCGAGAACAAGCGAAATGAAAATTCCGGTGAAAAGTCCGACATACGGCACAAAACAGAGCGCTCCGATCATTATACCCAGATTACCGCCGCCTTTGATCCCGGCAAGCGTGAAAAGAACGGCGTAAAGCGCCCCCAGAACGATGCAGACGGTGAGCTGACCGCGGATGAATCCCGAAAAAATCCGGTCGAATTTCAAAATCCATTCCTTTGCTGAAGGCTGGATGTGCGGCGGTACAAGCGAGAAAATCGCCTCATTGATTTTGTTGAAGCGCGAACTCGCGAAAAAAGTGATCACAACAAAAATCAGGGCGTCAAGCATTATAGAAACGATTGACGAAGTCTGCGACCAGACGACAGAAACTGTTTTTGAAAGAATGCTCGAAAGCGATGCCGCATGAGTTCCGATAACCGAAACGAACTCTTCCTGATTGACCAGTTCTTTCAAGTTTACACCGAGCCTTTCCGCCTGTGAATTCGCCGTTTCCCAAAGCGAATCCAGCATCGGTTTTATGTTCACGCTGCCGAGCTGGATCACGATTTCCGGCAGGATCGCAAGCAGAAGAACCGCAACTACAAGACAGATCAGGACTATTGAAAGAATCGTCGTCAAGGTGCGCGGAATCTTTAATTTTTTAGAGAAAAAATCGACTATCGGCTCTATCGCGTCGGCTGCAACAAACGAAGCAATCAGAATCGAAACCATTCGCGGCGCAAAAATAAAAGCCAGAACTACCAGAAAAACAAAAAACAGAGGGATCCATCCTTTTTTGTCGAACAGGAAACGGTTTATTTTTTCTTTAGTGACCATGCGAACTCCCTAAAAAAACCGGAAAATCTTAAACAAAAAAAAATATAAATCCACATTTTGCGGCTTTTCACGACAGCTTTTTGCCGGCAGAAACAAACAAATCGGGACAATTTTTGACATAAGTAATGTATCGTGCTAAAAATATAGGTTTTGGGAGGAGTTGTTTATGAAATTGCTCGTCATTTCCGACACGCACGGCGAGATGCCGATAGACATGAAACAGATAGAGTTTGATGCGCTTGTACATGCCGGTGACATAGGAAATGCCGCGTTTTTCGGCGCTATTGAAGCTGCAGCCGGCACGAAAAACATCTATGCGGTCTATGGAAACACCGATTTAATGATGAGCGGATGGCTTCCTGAAACTGTCTCGGCGGAAGTCGGCGGCACGAGACTTTTTGTCGTCCATAATCTTACTGCACCTCACAGAATACTGCCTGCAAACGCAGGAGCGATTAAAGATAACCGCTCGGAAATCATCGTTTTCGGTCACACGCACATTCCCGATATCGAGGAGCGCGGAGGAACACTTTTCATCAATCCAGGTTCACTCGGAAAATCCGGTCTGACAGGACACCGTTCTTTCGCTGTTGCGGAAATCGATGATGCAGGAAATGTTTCGGCAAAAATTTTCGATGCCGATTCAAAAGAAGTTTTTGTTGCTAAAAATTACAATAAAATCAACGGTTTGTTTAAGGAGATCTAAAAAATGAAAAAACTGTTTCTCTTGGTTTTGCTGATTTTCTCGCTTTTCGCAGTCTCATGCGGCGGCGAAGAGGACGCGGAAGAAAACTTTCAGGAAAACGATGAAGCTGTCGCCGTTTCAATAAGAACCGTCAGGGACGGAAGCGGAACGACCGCAGGATGCATGGGGTTCATTGAGTGCATATACCCTGAACTGTCGGCCATCAGATTCGAAATAACGAACGACAAAGGGCTTCAGGTTTTCCAGCAGTCGAATGAAAGAGAAGAAATCAACTTCAAGGATCTGAAACTTGACGGGATACCGGATGTTGAACACGCTACGCTTAAAATCATGATTTACGGCGAAAACAGAGATCATGCGACATGGATCGGCAAAGCGAGCGGACTGAAATTCACAAAAGGAAAAACCACGACAGTCGATATCGTTCTTTACCCGACATCGGCAGCCCAAAAATCGGAAGTTTCCATGCCTACGGACCTTAATGTTCCGAGATTCGGCCATTCGGCAACGCTTCTCAACGACAACAGGATCCTTGTCGCCGGTGGTTTTTCGGCATGTTTCACCAATGTCTGCAAGGCGGACAAATCGGTAGAGATCATAGACCTGGAATCAGGCGAAGTAACACGGCTCAAGGATATGAACGAGGAACGCGCCCTTCACACTGTCATTCCGCTGAGCGACGGCAGCGTACTCTTTCTTGGCGGAGTCAAGACTTTCGTAACAAGCGGCCAGGAAGAGGCTTTTGAAAATTATCCTCTGCTGCCTTATGTCATGGAAGACGCAGTTATGACAATAGAAAGGTACATGCCTCCTTATCCGAAACACAACCAGTCACTTAACGGTTTCATAGAAGATACCATGAACTCGAACGGCGAAGTCGAAACAGAAGCCGAAATTCCGTTCAAGCCCTTCCAGAGCATAATTACAAAAAAAATAAATGTTTCCGAATCAGATACGGAAACCGCTTCGAAAACTCTTGTCATTCTTGCCGGCGGTGTCAGCAGCAAAGGCAACCCTTCGAAAAAGTCATACAAATTCACGATTACGGAAAAGAACGACAAAACCGTTTCGATCGGCACTGTTAAAGAGCTTGCAGAAAGCGAAGAACCGATGCTTCTTCCTGTACTCGAATATCAGAACAGTACGCTTTTTGCAGCAGGCGGAAGACCGTTGAATACAGAAGCGGCGGCATCGATCATAACAGAAAACGGAAGTCAGAACGCAGGTAAACCGGAACACAACATTTTCTTTGCCCAGGGCGTCCTTGCGGATGACAAACTTTACACTTTCGGCGGCCACGAGATCGATTCTAAAACCGGAACATTCATTACTTCGGCAAAAAAGACGACCGAAACAGGCGAAGAAGTCAACGAGACGCGCCTCAATGCCATCAGGCTCTGGACTCTTTCAGACGGAACTGCAAGAACCGTCAAAGAGCGTATCGTCTCATACGGCAAGAATGTCGCTTTCCCTGCAGTCGTCAAAGACTCGAAAAACTTCATTATTGTCGGCGGAACAAGCGCGGCGAACTATTTCCAGCGTTTCAACATCAAAAGTCCGAAACTTATCGACAATCCGCCTCAGAAAATGGGTGACAAAAGAATAATGCCGGGTGCTGTCGTCGTTCCCGCAGGAGTAATCAGCGAAGACGACAAACAAATGATCGTCATCACCGGCGGAATTTCCTCGCTTGACGGCAACGGCACTGCTGTAAGCTCGATAAAAATCAAAAATCTCTAAAAAATCACACCAGATCAGGCATGAGAAATCTTATTCCGGATCTGAACCAGCTGGGATATTTCGGCATTGATTCTGACAAGGAATCCGCTTCTGTAGCGGCTTCTGTCATGTTTGTCGACATTTCCGGCTTTACGAACATGGCAAAACAGCTCATGTCGCGAGGCGGAGACGGAGCTGAAACACTTTCGCTATTCATGAATACGATTTTCAGCCCGCTGATCGAAGCTGTCTATAATCACAACGGATTCATCCTCAATTTCGCCGGCGACTCTTTCACGGCAGCCTTCAAAGGCGACAACGGAAAACGCGCTGTAACGGCAGCGCTCGAAATACGCCGCTTTTTTACCGGGCATCCGTCGCTAAGCCGCAATGGGAAGACTTTCAAAATTTCAGCCAAGACAGGAATTTCATTGGGAAATTTTAACTGGATAGCTGCAAAGGGCGAAGAAAATCTCCGTCATTTTCTCTTTTTCGGCGAAACAGTCGGCGAAGCTGCTGAAGCAGAACACCACTGCCATGCGAATGACATCTGCATCAGTGAAAAAGTCGCATCGCTACTGAAGGAAGAGTGCCTCACCCACATCAAAAACGGCGCGCGCTTCGTCGACACTCTGCTTACGCCAGACGAAAAAAGTACCACGGCCGAAACCGAACCGACAGCGGAAGAGCTTGGAATTTTTATTCCGCAGACGGTGATGAGACAAGAAACACCGGGTGAATTTCGCGAGGTGGCATCACTTTTCATTTCCTACAAAATGTCTGAAAACATCGATGAAATCAGGCACATGCTTGAATATCTCGCCGCTCATGTCGAAAAGTTCGGCGGCTATGTCAGCGGATTTGACTTCGGCGACAAAGGTGCCACGCTGCTCGCCATTTTCGGAGCGCCGGTAAGCTATGAAAACAATCTGGAGCGGGCAATAAACTGCGTTGCGGAAATACGGAGAAACAGTCCGGCAGAAATCCGCTCCGGCATCACACAGGACATCGTTTACGCCGGTTTTGTAGGCAGCCTGAAACGCTCGGCTTACACCGCTCTGGGCGACAATGTGAACCTTTCAGCCAGGCTTATGACTGAAACTCCTTACGGTGAGGACTGGATCGCCGGAAAAGCAGCCGAAAAAGCGAAAAAAGCTTTTCTGCTCGAAAGCAGAGGAGCCCATAAATTCAAGGGGATCAATGTTCCGATCGAGGTTTTCGGAATAAAAGGCCACATCGAAACCGACGAACACGATTCCTTCTCGACAAAACTCGCAGGCAGGAAAAAAGAAATCGCAGAACTTATGGAAACGCGCCGCAACGCACTTTCAAGCGGGGAACTCCACTGCCGCGCAATCTACGGCGAACCTGGAATCGGAAAATCGCGTCTGATCTACGAAGTGAGAAAAATTTCTGAAAATTTCAGGATTTTTGTCCTCAAGGCAGACACTATCCTCCGACAGCCGCTGAACATGTTCACAGGGCTTTTCCGAAAACTTTTCGACCGTAACGAAAACGCTTCCGCCGAAGAAAACCGGGATACATTCGAAAAGATCTGGCACTCATTCTCTTCAGAAACGATCGTTAAAAAAGAGGTCTTGCAGGCTGTAAAACCATACATTGCAGCTCTTGCCGGGCTAGACGGCGACCTGAATGAACCTGGCAGCGACTCTGAAAGAGGATACGGAAACACGATAAGCGCTATCTGCGACTTTTTTGCCGCGCTGGCTGAAACCGAACCGCTGATGATCGTTCTTGACGACATGCAGGCTGCAGATGCCGATTCTCTTGCGGCCGTCCGTGCTCTGACAAAGCGTCTAGACAGCTATCCGGTCGCGCTTTACATAATATCACGGCTCAACGATGACGGAACAAAGCCACCGTTTATCTCAACGCTCTGCACCAGGTTCAGCGAAACTCTTCTCGAAAGAATGGACCGCAACAGCGTTTCGGAACTTGTCGGAAACATTCTCGGCAAAAAGGGAAACGACAGGCTGAACGACTTCATTTTCGCAAGAACTGAAGGGAATCCTTTCTTCACCGAGCAGCTCGCGCTCTTTATGAAAGAAAAGAAATACATCCGGAATGTCGGCGGACACTGCGAGTTGTCAGGCGGCGGGACCGAAATTCCAAGCAGCGTGAGCTCTGTTCTGGTAAGCCGTCTCGACAGGCTCAGAAAAGATCTGAAGGATCTCGTTTTCAAGGCATCGGTCCTCGGCAACACTATAGATCTCACCGTTCTGGAGGAAATCGCCGACGAGGATGAACGGAAAAATTTCACTGTTCTTCTCAAGGAAGGGATCGATGAACTTATCTGGAGCGAATCAGCCCCGGCGATCTATTCATTCAGACACACACTGCTGCGGGATGCGGCATATTCGATGCAGCTCAAAACCCGCCTGAAAGAAATTCACGGAAAAGTCGCCGAAGCCATAGAAAAACATTATGAAAACGAAGAAAAATTTTACCCGCTTCTCGCATTCCATTACGGCAAAGCAGAAAACACTGAGAAAGAAGCACTCTATCTTAAAAAAATCTGAAGCGTAACATACTGATCTAATTAAAATTTATTCACGGTAAAGGCGTACGAATCTACACAGCCGTACCTTTTTTAAGAATAAAACTGTTTTATTTTTTCCGAAACAAAAGCGACTTCTTCGGCACTTAAATGCTCGCCTATCGGAAGCGAAAGAAGAGTATGCGACTCTTTGACTGCGCGGTAAGTGCGGCAATAGTCCATGTGGTTTGCAAAAGCAGGCTGTTCCGGCAGAGAATGCGGATAGTGGATCCCTGTTTCAATGCCGCAATTTTTCAAATATTCCCGCAGGTTATCCCGTTTTTCGGTTTTGATGACAAAAAGGTGCCACGCATCCAAAGTTTCAGGATAAAATTTCGGAAGAACGATTTCCGAAACGCCCGAAAGCTGTTCAATATAGCTTTTTGCAACCTGATTTCTTGCAGCTACCCACTCGTCCAAATGCTTCAGTTTGACATTGAGAACCGCCGCCTGAATGGTATCCATTCTTGAATTGATTCCGGTAAATTCATGAAAATATTTCAATGATCTACCGTGGTTGCAGAACATTTTCGCTTTTTTGGCTTTTTCTTCATCATTTAAAAGAACCGCTCCTGCGTCTCCGGCAGCGCCGAGAACTTTTCCGGGATAGAAGCTGAAACCTGCTCCGTCGGCAAGACTTCCGGCCTTTTTTCCGCGGTAAGCAGCGCCGTGAGCCTGTGCTGCGTCCTCAAAAAGTTTCAGATTATGCTTTTCCGCGATTTTTTTAAGCGGTTCCATGTCTGCCGGATGTCCGTAAAGATGAACTGCAATGATTGCTGAAGTATTCTGATTTATTAAAGATTCTGTGCTTTCAGGCGAAATCGTAAAGTCTTCTTTTATGTCTGCAAAAACCGGTTTCAGGCCGTTGGAAACAACCGCTTCGGCAGTCGCGATGAAAGTGTTTGCCGGAAGGATCACTTCGCTTCCTTTCGGCAAATTATAAACTTTCAAAAGAGCCGTCAGCGCATCCGTTCCGTTTCCGCAGGAAATACAATGACTTGCGCCGCAATAACTTGCAAAATTTTCTTCAAATTTCTCGACTTCCGCACCTTTAATGAAAGAAGCCTCGGCAAAAACTGCCTGAACTGCACTGTCGATTTCGTTTTTAAGCAGAGAATACTGCTTTTTGAGGTCTAAAAATTTAACTTCCATAGTTTTCTCACGCGTTTACAAGGTGGGTCGTCGCAAATTCCGGCTCGCTCGTGACATTGAGTCCCAGCTTTCTGAGCCCCATTTCGTCGCCCGGAGTCGGAATGTGGGTGAGATGGACTTCGCAGCCGCGCAGGTCTTTCAGTTTTTCCATTGCGAATGCCGCAGAGGGATTGTAAGCCGCGCTTATTGCAAGAGCGATCAACGTTTCCTCGACATCGAGACTGACGTTTCCGCG
>DBYC01000068.1 GCA_002310035.1 bacterium UBP6_UBA1196 | reverse complement strand
ATCGTCGTCACTGCTGCCGCTGTCTGCATCGTCATCGTTGGTATCGTCGTCATCGTCGTCTTCATCAGGAATATCTTCGCCGAGACATTCGCCAGCTTTGGTGTGAATTACAAAATTGTCGACTTTTACATCAAAAGAAGCTTTCTTTCCGTATTTGAACTCAAGACGGCAGTTCTGATTCTGCCAGAATTCTTTAGTTATTTCTTCGCCGAAAACGATGGAAACTTCATGGAAATTTGTGTCACCGAAATTAACGACATTGTATGCGTTACTGTTGTCGTCAGCATTCTTTTTGAAAGATTTTGTTCCGTCCCAGTTGTATGCGAAATGATCGTCTTTTGTCGGATCTTCAACATTTGTACCGCATCTCAGATTGATTGAAAGTTTGGAAGTCTTATCCGTAGCGAGGTCAAATGTGATTTTTACCGGAAGAGCAGCGTCAGCCGCGGTTTCGAATTTCGGTGTCTCGAAAGCGTAGAAATTGCTCGTCGGATCCGGGTCTCTGTAAACGCGGAGAGCATATCCGCTGCCGTTGGCGATCTTTTCCGATGTAACATCAGATTTGATGATCCAGCCTGTCGGGACATTGCCTTCCCAGTTTGAAAGGAAAGAGTTCGGAATGTAACTGCATTCCGTGTCGCCTTCGTCTTCGCCGGAATCTGCACCGCTGTCTGCGCCTGAATCTGCACCGCTGTCTGCACCTGAATCAGCACCGCTGTCTGCGCCTGAATCAGCACCGCTGTCTGCACCTGAATCTGCGCCTGAATCTGCACCGGTATCTGCACCTGAGTCAACACCGCTGTCTGCACCTGAATCAGCGCCGGTATCAGCCGGTTCCGCGTCGTCTGAATCTTCGTCAGTTACTTCGGAATCGGGAAGATTGTCATCCGTTTTCTCGTTGTCGTCGCATGATGCCGCCACAAAAACAAAAAGCATCGCGAAAACAAGCATTGTGAATTTTTTCATCTTTGCCTCCAATAATATTAAGTACCAAAAGAAAACGAAAGATGATAGTCATTTATTTTTTTAAAGCAAATTTTGAGCGCAAAAGTTCGTGTTCCGACTGCAGAACAGGCAGCAGGAATCAAACTGCCGGTTCAGAAATTCACGACATCGGGATTTTCGTTGATCTCATAAATACCGTTCAGACCGATATTGAAAAATTCGTTTTCGTAAATATAGCTGTAGATCATGAAGAAGCGCATAACTTTTTTGACATAATCGCGGGTTTCCTTGAACGGGATCATCTCGACAAAAAGATAGGCCTCCTTTCCTCCGTAGCGCGAGATCCAGTCAGAGACATTGTGCGGACCGGCGTTGTAGGCGGCGGCCGTAGCAATAAGATTGTTGTCGAACCGCTTCAGAAGTTTGGAAAGATACCAGACCGAGGCCTTCATGCTGTCATAAGGATTCATCGGATCCTTTATTCTGATCCCGCCGAATTTACTTATCTTTTCAAAAGTCTGCGGCATAATCTGCATAAGTCCGAGAGCGCCGACATTCGAAGAAAGCGATTCGCGGTAATAGGTTTCGGCACGCATTATCGAATAGATCAGCTGTACCGGAACATTGAATTCGCCTGCCAGTTTCAGTACATCCTCAAGGTAAGGCGTCGGATAGAGCAGCCGCCAATCCTCCTTTTTACCGAAGTGCGGGGAATAAGTGAGGTCCGGGCTCAGCTGATTGTAGTAATAACTCGCGATTTTCGCCGTTTTTCCGAAGAATTTGTTATAGACAAGGTGGATTTTAGAAAGGATCTCACGGTAATTTGAGGAAAATTCGTCAAAGACCTGCGCTTCGGGCATATTGATTTTCATCGCGGCGGCGTTTTTCGAGTGTTTTGATTCGTTGTAAGTCAGATAGTTCCGCAGCATATCGACATAGAACTCAACTCCCTCAAGGTTGTCTGCCTTAAGGAAAAGTTCAATCATCGTGACGGGTTCCCTCTTCCTTATTTTCGGCGGCAGCTGAGAGAGGACTTCAAGAAACTCTTCCTTCGAAGCCGTGTTCAAGACCCTGTTGGCGAGCCATTTTTCCGAAGTTGCCGAAACATTGCCGAAATCGGGGCTTTTCTTGGAGTCCTCCGTGTCCATTATGTGGAAATATGCGAAATCATAATAGGAAATGAAGCTTCCCGCATTTTCTCCGGCATTGCTTTCATCGACCGGACACTTGAAATTCACACCAGATAATACCGCGCAGTAGCCGTGTATCCTGTCTAAAAGCGCCGCCAGACCTGAAATCGCCTCGTAACTCCCCTTTCCGTCAACAAATTTCGTAAAATTTATCTTCTCTTCGGAAAGGAGGAACTCTGACCACATCGTAAACGCGAGCAGATCGTTGCCTTCGAAAAGATGTATCAGCCCAAGTTTGTAAAGCGAAAGCATATAATATCTGGAATTCTGTCCTGACGCGGTGATTTCAGAGAGAATTTTTTTGCTTTTGTCGATAAAGCCGTTTTCGAAATAGACCAGGGCCGCGAGAAATTTCATCCTGTCGCACTGCGCCGCATTGAATTCAGCGGAAGATTCCAGAATAAAATCCGCCGCCTCCTTTGTCTTTCCGGCCTGATTCAGAACCCTGTATTTTTTGTTCACAAGTTTGTATTTCGCCTCGTTTGCCTTAGTCTGCTTTGCCAGATCGTCGTCAAGCATCTTCAGGGCGTCAGCAAAGCGCTTCTTCTCGATAAGATATTCTGCGATCTCCAGATCGGCCGGATACGGAAGCGTCAGATAGTCGTCGTTGAAAAACATGTCGAGCCTGTTCTCACGCCGCATTATCGAAAGCCATCTGACATAATATGGCGACGCCGAATTCGGTATCCCTTTGTTTTTTTTGAGTTTGACAAGCCTTTCAACGACCTGCCCTTTCCATGAAAGAGTTCCGTAACTGTCGAGATACTCCACATAGTCTTTGAGGAAAGCGACCTGCGGCCCGCCGTTTTTTTCAAGCGAAAGCAGCCTGTTGTAAGCCGCGATCCCGTTATCCTGCGCATCCAGACACATGTCATAGAATTCAAGCGCCGAATCGAACTGCTTCCTGTAAAGCGCTATGTCGCCTTTCACGCACTCGAGATCGCTGAAAAGATAGTAGACCGGATAAGAAGTCTTTATTTCACCGATAATATCAGAGGCCTGATTGAACCTTTTCCTTGCAGCCAGGGTCTTTACCGACATGACTTTGTAATAAAGCGTGTTTTTTACATCGTTAGGCAGGGCGGCAAGCGGTTTTTCCACAGCGTCGTATTTTGCAAGCGTGAAAAGGAGCTCCGCTTTAATTATGTTTTTTTCCGTTTTGGAAACAAAAGCGGCATCGTCGATATGGGCGTCCGCAAGAGCGAAATCGCCCGCCTTAAAAAGCTCGCGGATGCACTGTTCCGTTATTTTTTCATCGTTGAGACATTCATTGTAGGAAAAAAGCGGCAGAATCGAAAAAATGAAAGAAATAAAAACAATGATTTTCATCAAAAACGCTCCAAAGACCGCAAACTGTCCGAAAGAATATTAAGAAAAACTCTTTCTTTTGCAATATCTTTTCATGTTTCTTGACTTAAGAAGCCCCACAAATAAAATTTTGTGTTTTATTTTTTGTCGGAGGTTCAAAAATGTCGAATTTTTACGGATTGGTTTTTTGCCTATGTTTGATTTTCTGCATTTCATGCGGAGAAAGCTCTCGGGTAAACAAAACAGAACAACCGGATGAAGCCGGAGACCTTGATTCCGAAACAACAGACAAAGATCAGGCCGGACATTCAGAACCGGCGGAACAGGATGAAACAAACGACTCCGCCGAAATTCCGGATGCGGAGATCCCAGACACCGAAATTCCCGACACCGATACTCCTGACAACGGAACTCCCGACAGCGAACCGGCAGCCGAGATCGAGTTTGAAAGGATCCTTGTTGACGGCAATCCGAACAAACCGGCATTTGTAACTGTCGACGATCTCGACAACGACGGTCATCCAGACATGATCGTCGCACAGTACGGACCTATGGCAAAATTTTCAGGGAACTATGATATTTACTGGGGAACAGGCAAACTTGACGAATGGACGAAAGAGACGCTGAACATCGGCGGCGACAACGGGATCAGCTATCCCCACCCGGTAAAAGTCGCCGACATCAACGGGGACGGAATAAAAGACATACTTTCTCCAAGCGGATTCCTTGCATGCCTGGTAGACTGCGGGAACCTCTTCTGGCTTGAGGGAACGGGCGAGAGGAACAAGTGGACGAAACACGAGATCGTATCAAACATGAAAGACAAATATTTCTTCTTTGATGTTTCGCTTGTCGATATCGACGGCGACGAAGTTGTCGACATCCTCACAAACGCAAGCAAAAAGTCGTCAGCACTTTCTCAGGACGAAAAGCTTATGTGGTTCAAAGGGATAAAAACCGATACGACATTTGAATTCGATACCACCCCGACGATCATATCAGACGGAAACGGCGGGCCTTTCCCGAGATTCGTAGATATCAACGGCGACGACAAAAAAGACATCGTAGTGGCTCAGTTTTTCAATAAAAAAATATCGGAAAACGGCAGTTTCATATGGTTCGAACAGGTCGATGCCCAAAACAACGAATGGAACAAACACATTATCGACAACGAGTCAGGCGAAAGCTTCATGCTTGAGATCATCGACGACCTTTACGGCGACGGCATAAGAAGAGCGGTCGGCGTAAACCATGTCAACTCCGCAAGCAAGCCCAACGGCCCGAAAGAAGGCGTTTTCATTTTCGACATTCCCGAAGAGCCGACCCAGAAATGGCCTAAGAAAAACATTGCGACCGATATCCAGTCGAGGAACCTGTCAAATCAGGCTGCGCCCGGGCTCTTCGGCTACGGCGACATCACCGGCAACGGTCTGATTGACCTCGTCGTCAGCGGCGACGGCGATTCCCGCGTATTCTGGTTCGAGCAGAATCCGGCAGGAACTTTCACCCAGCACACCCTTGACGGCTTTGCAGGAGCATCGATGGGAGCAGGTTCTTTCGGCCAGGCCGGCGGAATGCAGATCGTTGACCTTGACGGCGACGGCATAAACGAAATCATCGTAACTCTTTACGAAGACAACAAAATATACATTTACAAAAGAAAATAATCTTGTCCACGCCAGAAAACACCGGAAATTCCTACATCATTGATGAAAATCTGCTGAAAAAGCTGCCCGAAACACCGGGAGTCTATCAGTTCAAGAACAAGCTCGGGAAAGTGATCTATATCGGCAAGGCTAAGAATCTGAGAGCGCGTGTTTCGCAGTATATTTCAGGGACCGACAGCAGACCCATGGTCGAATCGCTGATGAAAAAAGCGGGAAGCGTAGAGATCATCCTCACAAATTCGGAGACGGAAGCGCTCGTTCTCGAAAATCTGCTGATCAAAAACAGGCAGCCCCTTTTCAACATCGACCTCAAGGACGATAAAACATATCCATATCTCGCAGTCACAGACGAAGAGTGGCCGCGCCTCATTTCCACAAGACGTCTCAGCAAAAAACTGAAATATTTCAGAGGCCCTTTCACGCAGATAAACCTTATGAACTCACTGAAATCGCTGATCCAGGCACTTTATCCGCTCAAATACTGCTCGAACAAGCGTCCGAAAGGGTGCATAAACTTCGAACTGGGCCTCTGCCCTGCACCGTGCAGAAAAGATGCCGACCGTGAAAAATATCTTGAAAACGTGAAAAACACGATCGAGATCCTGCAAGGGAAAAAGTGGAACGAAATTTCAAGGATAATCCAGGAAAAGATCGCTTCAAATGCCGAAAATCTCAACTTTGAAAAAGCGGCAAAACTGCGGGATCTGCTGACACTTCTGCCAGACATCAAGCGGAAATATTCGGTCGAGTTTTCGGGAAACGGCGCCGAGGATTTCTTCTGTTTCAAGCGTCTCGGCGACCTTCTTTTCGCGGCTGCGGCAAGATACAGCGAAGGAAAAATGATCTCGCTCAAATCCTTCTCGGCATCGGGCATTTTCGAGGATATGAAAAGCTGGGTCTCCACATTTCTAAGTTCGTTCTACGCAGGGCGCGACACACCCGACAAAATTTTTCTTTTCCCTGAAACGCTCACCAAAGAGGAAATTTCTGCGATCCTGCAGCGTGACATCAGAAAAACAGGGCTTGCGGGCGGCGAGATCCTCAAAATGCTGCAAACAAACATCGAGCAGAACATTCGCGTTTTCCTGAACGATACCGAAAAGACGAACAAATCGCTCTCAGTCATCTCGAAATTCCTGAAAACCAAGGTTTCATCGATACTCTGCCTCGACATCTCGACTCTTTACGGCGAATACAACGTCGCCGGCGCAGTCTGGTGGGAAAACGGCAAATTCGACAAAAAGAAATACCGCAGATACAAAATCAAAACTGTCAAAGGAGTCGACGATTTCGGCAGTCTGCGCGAAGTCGCGGCCCGCCTTCTCAAACGCTGGGAGGAAAACTCTCTCGAAAAACCGTCGTTACTTCTCATTGACGGCGGCGAAGGGCAGGTCTCATCGGTAAATTCAGTCATCAAAGGAGCAGTAAAAGTCGCCGGGATCATCAAGGACAGGCACAACGTCAAAGGAATGGAACTTTTGATCGACGGAGCCGGAAACGAGTTAGTGCTTCAGGACAGCGTTTTTGCGATGACCCTGAAAGCGATACGCGACGAGACGCACCGTTTGTCGATAACTTTCAACCGCGAACTGCGCAAAGGAAGGCTCGATTTCCCTCTCTCGAAAGTCAAAGGGATCGGCAAAGCGAGAGAAAACGCGCTGCTTGAAAAATTCCGCACAATAGCCGCGATAAAAGAGGCAAACATCGAGGAACTCATGCAAGTCAGAGGAATCACCAAAGAACTGGCAAACGAAATCCTGAAAGCGCTGAATTAAAGAGATACAACAAAAACTTGCCTTTTAACTTCTTATTATTATTTTACAGCGTTTTTTGTTAATTTCCGGAGGTTAAAATGAATATTCAGAGTCTTATGCAGCAGGCTCAGAAAATGCAAAAGAGAATGGCGGCTTTAGAAGCGGAGTTCAAAACCGAAACTTTCACGACTGAAGCGGGCGGCGGAGCTGTCAAAGTCACGATGTCCGGCGATATGAAGATCACGAACATCGAATTTTCGAAGGATCTTCTCAGCGACGATCCCGAAATGCTCACCGACCTTTTCACAGCTGCCGTAAACCAGAGCATCGAAACGGTCAGAAAAGAGAAAGAAAACAGGCTTTCGAAGCTTGTCGGCAATAAAATCAACGGTTTCCCGGGACTTTTCTAAGCGGTAAAGATGGATTTTCAGGAGAGGACACTCACTTCGCCGGCGGCCCAGTCGATGAGAAAACTCGTCGAAGAGTTCAAAAAACTGCCGGGAATTTCGCTTAAAGCGGCGCAGAAACTCTCCTATTCCGTCCTTTGCGAACCTAAGTTCAAGGAAATTCTGAAAAACATAATCGATATTTCGGAAAATGTGGAAATCTGCAGCAGATGCGGAACTTTCAAGCCTGCCGGCGAAAAGTGCGCGAACTGTGAAGATGATTCCGATGTCATCTGCGTCGTGGCGACTTACGGTGACATGTCGGCGATCGAGCGCAACGG
>DBYC01000061.1 GCA_002310035.1 bacterium UBP6_UBA1196 | reverse complement strand
ATCAGAAACAGCTGATTGGACGGTGAAAAATGGAAGAAGAAAGATTGCTCAATTCACAGGAACTTCCCGAAGATTCCTCGCTTGAAGGAGGGCTCAGACCTAAGAATCTGAGCGGATATATCGGACAGAAAGCTGTCGTTGACAACATTAAAATCTATATCGAAGCTGCGAAAAAGAACGGCAGACCGCTTGACCACCTGCTTCTTGCAGGACCTCCCGGACTCGGCAAAACGACACTCAGTCAGATCATCGCCAACGAAATGGGAGTAAACATGCTGACGACTTCCGGGCCTGTCATCGAGAAAAAAGGCGATCTCGCAGGGCTTCTTACCGCTTTGCAGGATCACGACGTCCTTTTTATCGACGAGATCCACCGCCTCAATCCGGCTGTCGAAGAAAGCCTTTATCCCGCGATGGAGGATTTCCGCTTCGACATCATGCTGGGAGAAGGCCAGCACGCGAAAAGCATGCCGCTTCCGATCGCTCCGTTCACCCTTATCGGCGCAACGACGAAGACCGGACTGCTTTCAAGCCCGCTTCGTGACAGGTTTCAGATAGTTTTCAGAATGGACTACTACACCGTCGAAGACCTTGAAACGATAGTCAAACGCTCGTCGAAAGTTCTTGGAATAACCATCGACGACGACGGTGCTCACGAAATCGCAAGACGTTCACGCGGGACTCCGCGAATCGCAAACAGACTTTTGAAGCGAGTCCGCGATTTCGCAATCGTCCAGGGCGACGGCAACATTGATATCGCGATCGCTAAATTCGCACTGAATCAGATGGAGATCGACGAGGACGGACTTGACCAGATGGACAGAACGATACTGATGACGATCATTGATTCTTTCCGCGGCGGTCCTGTCGGGATCGAGGCGATCGCGGCAAGCGTCAGCGAGGAAAGACGCACGCTTGAAGATGTTTACGAGCCTTATCTGATCAAATCGGGCTTTATTGCAAGAACCGCGAAAGGACGTGTCGTCACGAAAAAAACTTTGGACAAGTTCGGGATCAAGGCGAACGAAATCCAGGGAGACCTTTTTTGAGAAAATTTTACGAAGAACTTAAAACGATTGAAGATTTTTCAACTTTTGACAGAACAGTGCTTCTTGACTACATCCATCGTCAAAAGTTTGAAGCATCGGCGGTATGCGGTCTGGACGCGGTTTTCTGGGTAGAACTCGACTATATACTTCACCTGATGGAATTCTGTTTTTCAGGCAATTCAGATGAAAAAAAAGAGTTTTTCGCGACAAATCTTTTCCCGCTTATGAAAGAAAAGATCTCGGTAATAAAAACAAAAACGGCGCACCTTCCGGAAAAAGAATTTTTTTATCTGAAAAAAGATCTGAAAACTTTCGAGCACATTTTCGCCCACGCCTCAAACATAATAAACAAAAATCTAAAATATTTCCTGCCGTCGCAGCTTTTTCTCACAGCGATAGAAAGCATGACTGTACTCTACCCTCTCTGCGAGAACACCTGTGATGCAGGAACAATAAAAAGAGGCGACTACGCCATTCTGCTTACCAGATATGTCGCCGCTGATTTCTCAAAGCAGCTCGTTGATATTATTGATTATTTCATTTGGGTCCAAGCTGTTTTCGATATTGCCTACAAAAGCGACAGACAGTATTTCAGGACACAGATAATCAAAAAACTTTCCGATTTCACAGCTACAGATTCAAAATTTGAGACAACGACCGACTATTCCGCAAAAAATTTTGTTCTGGAACTTCACGAAGTTCTGACCGAAATAAACATAAAGAGCAACATTGTGAAATTATTGAACAAGATCATTTCAAGCGAATTTTCGATCTCCGAATGCCTCAAATCGATAGCTTCGATTTTCATTGATGTTGACAAAATCCAGGATCAGACAAATGTCCTTCGTGATCTTCACATCGCTTCGGATCTGGCATCTTCTGTAATCAGGCACATTAAGGAAGGCAACAACCGCAGTCTGTATGAAGATTCAGCGCTTGCCAAAGCCTTGAAGCCCTATTTCATGCAGGTTTCACGATACATGCTTGATGCCGAAACCGACATTGAAATATGCAGACTGTTCGAAATCATGTCATATATAGATGAAACCGCTCCTTCTTTCATCATGCACAACGATATCGTTGCGTCGCTCGAAAAATCGATAGCAAAATTCGAAATGCGGAAAACTCTCGCCAATGCTTCAGGCTTCGACAAGGAATCGGCCGAACTTTTCAAAGCTAAGGCAAGACAGATCTATTCAGGCAAATAATAATAACTTGAAAATTCCCGAGTCCGGTCCCCGGCTTTGTTTCACTGATTTAACCTGGATCTATTTTACCCAGTTTTTGTAAAGAAGCGTTCCTGTGTAAAGAAGCGAGAATGTCGGCGCGATCTGCTGGATTATGCGGTTGTAGCTGACAAGAGCGATCGGAGCGACAAAGATCCTGTCCCCCGGCATAAGACGGACGCTGCCAGCCTTTCCGGTAAAAATATCATCGAAATGGAATTGTACCAGAAGATGCTTCCCGGCAGTCTGGCGAACCAGATAGATTCTGCCGTCGGAAGCGTTCGGCTGAATCAGTCCGCCGGCATCGGCGATGATATCGATCATCGTGTAATTTCCGGTGTTCATTTCAAAAGCTCCCGGACGTTTGACTTCGCCCAGGATGTAAACTCTGTTTTCAGTCGGAGCCGGAATGTAGAAAGTGTCGCCGTCATGCAGATAATACTTCGAAAAATCGCGTGCTCCGGTCGCGATCTCGCTGATGCTGATAGGAAGAACCGTCTCTCCGCGTTTCAGATATATGAACTCAAGCGAGCCCCTTTCCGAAGTAGATGTCGGAACCATTCCCGTTATAGCCTCAAGCAGGTTGGTATTGACTTTTATCGGGTTTTTGCCGGCATTTTTCACATTTCCTACAACATAGTAGAATTTGCTTTCATATTTGACGATATCAAACATGACATGCGGATCCTTGATGTATTTCGAATAGCCTTCCTCAAGCTTTTCGACGATCTCCTTTCTCGTAAGTCCGGCGATTTTGACCTGTTTCAGAAGCGGAATATTGATTTCGCCGTTTTCGTCGACGGCATGGCCGAAGATCTCGCCCAGAGCGGTAGACTGGGTGCTGTCCTGCGGGTTTCCGTAGATCGTGATTTTGATCTCGTCGCCGACACCGACGGTATAATTCATATTTTCTGCCTGAAACTCTTTGAAGTCGTCCTCGAAACTCATCTCCTCGATCTTAAACTCTTCTTCCGGAATATCCGCAAATTTCTTGAAGCCCGAATACGCACACGAATTGAGCAGAGAAACAACCAGAATAAGCGTCAGTGAATATTTAAAAGCCATATTCCACCTATTATCATAAAAAGTCCGCCAAACTGCACGGCAGTAAGTTTTTCCTGAAACACGAAAAGCGACCAGAGCGTCACGATTATAAGTCCGCACGATGTCATCATAGGATAAGCGATCGAAAGATTGAACTTTTCTAGTGCCTTCGTGTAGAAAACAAGGGCGATGCCGAAACATGCAATGCCGGACATCAGTTTGAAATTCGTAATGTAGCTCAGAGCAAAAGGAATTATTCCGTCGCTCAGCTTCACCGGATCAGACATCACTCCCGCTTTCATAAAAATATTGGCAGCGGCATTGAAAACTATAGCCAGAATGAGAAAAATCACACTGATATTCATATTGTCCTAATCTTTGAAATCATTTCAGGCCAGCACTCGTCAGGAATTTTCGCACCTATTTTCTCAATTATGCATGCAGCCAGAATCGTTCCGGCTTCGGCACTTTTTTCAAGTGAAAGTCCGTTCGCAAAACCATAAAGGAAACCTGACGCGTAAAGGTCGCCCGCCCCTGTCGTGTCCACTCGTTTAGCTTCGACTGGCGGAATATTCAGAAGTTCCCTGCCTGAAGCTACAATCGAACCCTTAGGTCCGGTCTTAACAACAGCCACGCTGCACATTTCAGCGATGTTCCGCGCGCTTTCCGCGGCATTGTTGACACCTGTGAACGAACGCGCCTCCTCCTCGTTGGCAAAAACGATGTCGACATATCTTTCAACTATCGACTGCAGGAAACCGAGATTCTCGACAACGACATTGAAACTTGCAAGATCAAGCGATGTCGTGAGTCCTGCCTCTTTCGCGAGGACAAGCGATTTTTCGATCAGATCGTGATCCTGAACGAGATAGCCTTCAACATGAAAATGGTCGTAACCTTCAAAAAGTTCCGGTGTCAGCTCATCAGGCGAAAGTTTTACCGCCGAACCGAGATAAGTCGCGAAAGTACGCTCCGAATCTGGCGAAATCAGGGCAATGGCCCTGCCGGTCTGCGGCTCGTCCTTAAAAAGAAGCGGTCTGATACCCGAATTCAGCATGTCTTTCCTGAAAATATCGCCGAATTCGTCTTCGCTCACTTTGCCGATAAAAGCGGTTTCGACTCCCAGTTTTGCCAGACCGTGGATCGTATTTGAGGCACTTCCGCCGCTGACAAGCGAAAAATCAAGATTCTCGACCGTTTTCAGAACGCGTTCGCTGAAAGCAAGGTCTACAAGCTGCATACTGCCTTTTGCCAGACCGAGCTCCGTCAGTACGGAATCGCCGGGCAGAGTGACAAGAATATCGAGAAGAGCATTTCCCATGCCGAGGATTTTTTTCATATCAATACCTTTGATTTGAGAATTACTTTTTATAAATCTTTATGCGGTCGCCCTGCGGTTTCGCGAAAGTTCCGTTTGCCTTCATGTAATCAATAAGAATCGAAGCAACAAGGTAAGCGGTATCCTTTTTGGACTTTACATTTTTGAGCATGTCATATCCGTCGCCGCCGTTAGCGATGAACGAATTGAACGCAACTTTGTATGTTTTTTTAGGATCAAGCTTCTGACCGCCGATCTTAACATCCGGGAATCCTTTAAGAATGCTGATCTCGACACCGGAAACCTGAAGGAAACCGGCTTCGCCAGCGCCTTTCTTTTCAGCAAAGAACTCAAATACTTCACGAAGTTCAGCTCCTGTGAGTACAGCAGTGAAAACTGTGTCATGGAACGGGAAAATAGCATAGATATCCTTTTCGGTTACAGTGCCTTTCTTCAGACCCTGTCTGATGCTTCCCGAGTTCATGAAAGCGACATCGGAATTTGTTTTCTCACGCATGATGTCGGTGATGATATCGCCGAGTTCGACCTCTTTTTCGCGTGCCTCGTTTCCACCGATGAGATCTCTTTCGATTTTACCGATCGGTTTGGTCGGAAATTCACATTTCAAACCTTCAAGCATGTGAAGCATTGCCTTGTTTTCCTTGATCTTATTTCCGATCAGCTTGCCGTTTTTATCTTTAAGGTTCACCGGAATCGCTTTATATTCTACTCTATCTATTTTTTTGCCTTTCATATACAAATCGACTCTGCCGACCCATTTGCCAAGACCTTCAGTCTGAACTATGTATGTGTCATTGATTTTCACAGCATTTTCGAGTTGTCTCTGAGTGTGACCGCCGATAATCAAATCAATTCCTGAAACGGTCTTTGCAAGGTAATTGTCTCCGTAATATCCGTCGAAACTCTTGTCCGTGTCATAATATCCGAGGTGGCTGAGAACGATCACGATATCGTTTTTCTTTTTCAGAGCCGGGATCTGCATTTTCGCGATCGCGATAGGATCTGTCATCGTAAGATTTCCTTTGAGCCCCTGTCCCGAAATACTTTCGGTTTCCATCGTCGTAAGACCGAGAACGGCGACTTTGACACCGTCATACTCCATTTCTATAAAATCTTTGCCGACCGGTTCCGTTCCGCCTTCTTTATACATATTCGCGCTGAGGAACGGGAATTTTGCCTTTTCCTGCATTCTTTTGAAAGCTTCGAAACCGAAATCGAATTCATGGTTTCCGATAGTCATAGCATCGTAGCCGATAAGATTCATACCCTCAATCATAGGCATGTTTTCGCAGATGTTGCTTCTCGGATCGCCGAGTGTAATGTCTCCGGCATTAAGAAGAATGACATTTCCGCTTTTTTTCTGAACTTCATCCCTGATTTCGTCGATCAGCGTCTGCTGCGCAGCCAGACCGCCGGCTCCTTCTTTGTCTTTCCATGCCATACCATGGGAATCATTGGTGAAAATAACAGTAAGAAGACGGTCTTTGTTGTCATCGGCAAAAATCGTCATAAAAAAAGCCAAGCAAAAAACAACTGCGAGAAATTTTCTCATTTTACGCCCCCTGATTTATCAGATGTTAAACTTTCGATGATCCGTCTTATATCGGACGAAGAATATATTGAATCTTTTGAATAAGTCAAATAGTTGCGCGCATACCTCGCATAATTCTCCGCCGATTTTTTCAAACCTTCGATCTCTTCAGCTGTGACTTCGCGCTTGATTTTACCAGGATTCCCTGCAACGAGAACTCCTTCCGGAATTTCAGTGCCGCCTAAAAGCACAGAATTTGCCGCGATTATCGAGTTTTTCCCTATTTTGCAGCCGTCAAGAACGACTGCCCCCATTCCGATGAGGACATTGTCGCCGATAGTCGAGCCGTGGATCACCGCATTGTGACCGACAGTCACGCCGTTGCCGATCGTAGTCGGGTAAAGCGCCGTTGTCACATGGATCGTTGCATTGTCCTGAATGTTCGTATCTTCGCCGATCTTTATCGTGTTGACATCGCTTCTGACGACCGCGCCAAACCAGACGCTGCTTCCTTTTCCGATCACTGCGTCACCGATGACGTCGGCAGTTTTGAAGATTTTTGCCTCCGGATCGATTTCAGGAACTTTGTCAAGATAGTTTATTATCATCTTCCCCTCCTTTTTTTTCCTCTTCCTCTTTTTCCATCGCCTCCAGGATTTTGTCTGCATCGCTTTTTATATTTGCGAAAGACGATGCCAGAAGCATTAACCCTATCATCGCAAGAACTGCGAAAATAGAAGGAGCGAGCTCTGTCTGAGAAAGCCTTTGCGAAGCCGCCATGCATTTTCTGGATATCTTTTTCTTCTCTTCTGAACTCAGGTTGTTCCACCATGATTCGTCAACTTTTTCGGCGAAACATGTGCCGTTTGCTTTGAGTTCCTCGTATTCAGCCCTCGCATCGTCCCTCGCATAGATCATCCAGCAGAGCGCGATGACACTGACAAGCGAAAGAATCAGACCGTAAAGCCCCCGTTTCGTGCCTAAAATCCTTGTTTTGAAATAATCCATGATCTCTCCTATTCCGTAAATGCCAGATCGGCAATCATCTTAACAAAATCCTCGCCCGGTTCTTTCAAACTTTGAGAAAGGAAAAAATCGATCATTCCGCGCTTTTTCTGGTGAAGATTGAGAATTTTCTCTTCGATCGTCCCTTTTGAGTAAAGCTTCGTAACGACAACTTTCTTCGTCTGTCCGATCCTGTGGGCTCTCGACCATGCCTGCTCTTCGACCGCCGGATTCCACCATGGATCGACGATTATGACATGATCTGCGCCGGTGAGGTTGAGACCTACTCCGCCGACTTTGAGGCTCAGCAGAAACGCTCTTTTTTCACCTGAATTGAACCTTTCGACAAGCGGGAAGCGGTCTTTCGTGTCGCCGTCCATATAAAAATAGTCGATTTTGTTTGCGATAAATGAAGTTTCAATGATCCTCAGCATTTTCACATACTGGCTGAAAATAAGGACTCTGCCGCCGCCCGAGAAGATCTCGTCACAGATTTCGTGAACCGCAGCGATTTTTCCGGAAAGTTCGGGGATCATCTCGTTGTCGGTAACAAGCGAAGGATGGTCTGCCGCGAGACGCAGTTTTGAAAGAAGTGCCAGGATCTCGATCTTATTGATGCTTTCGCCTCTTTCGATGAATTCAGCCCTGCCGCGCAGCATCGCCGAAAGGTAGACATCCTTCTGCTTCGCCGTCATTTCGACCGGATATTCCTTTATTATGAGTTCCGGAAGTTCGTCAAGGATCTCGCTTTTGAGGCGGCGGAGAATGAAGGGCGCCGTTTTTTTGCGCAGAAGGAGAAGCTCCTCATTGTTGCCGATTTTCTCAGTTTTATCGATATCTTTTTTAACCCCGAGGTAGTCAGGCATTATAAACTGGAAAATGCTCCAGAGGTCGCTGATGTGGTTCTCAAGCGGCGTTCCTGTGAGGGCGAAGCGGTGTTTCGACTTGAGCGAACTGAGCAGTTTGAAGCGCTTCGTCTTGTTGTTTTTTATCTGCTGCGCCTCGTCGATGATTATTGTTTCGAACGATTTTTCCTTAACGAAGGCATAGTCGTTGATCACGACTGAATATGAAGTGATGATCAGCTCTTTCTGCGAGTTTTTCCACTTTGCGATCCTCTCTTCCGGTTTCAACGAATCGATGACGACGCGTTTCATTTCGGGGAAGAATTTCTCGACTTCTCTGTCCCAGCTCCAGACAAGAGTTTTCGGGCAGACAACGATGGAAGGCATCTCGCCTGTCTCCGATTTTATCATACAGAGCGACTGCAGGGTTTTTCCGAGACCCATTTCGTCCGCCAGAATGCCGCCGAGTCCCAGAACTTTTAGGAGCGACATCCACTTGAAGCCGTCGAGCTGGTAGTTTCTGAGCGGAATATTCGAAAGGTCGGTGTCGTCCAGGCGCGGAAGGACCCCGTTTGAAAGGGAATCGAAAATTTTGATGTATTTTTTTCTCGCTTCGGCCGAGCCTGTGAAGTTTTTGACGATTTTTTTGTTTTTCGATTTAAGGAGCGGAATGATATTGGCTACCGGCATCCTTTCGCCTTCGCCGTACACTGAAGAACCGAGCATCTCTGCGATTTTACTTAAGAATTCGCCGCTGTTTTCAAGAATTACAGGTTTACCTTCAGTATCGTTTACGACCGGTTCCTCGATTCCGCGCTCGAACTGTCTGACTGCGTCGATAAGCGAAACCGACGGAATGAAATCGGCCGACTGCGGCAGTTTGATGTTGAAGGAAAACCACTGCTCATCACTATTTACGTCAAGAACGATCTCGGAATCGTCGGCAGCGGCCTGCGGAATGTTGATTTTTTTGATCTCCTGCTCGCTTTCGATCGTTCCGACCGCACGGAGCGCGCTTTCAGGCGAAATGATCCTGGAATAATCCTGCATCGGAACGGTGTAGGAATTTTTGAAAAGCCTGAAGCCTTCGGTCACTAAAGCAACTTTGATATCTTTCACAAGCTGCGGATTTATCGAATATATCCTGCCGTTTATCGGATAATTGTGTTCAAGGTTCCTTTTTCTCGGCTGAAATTCGATCGATGTTCTGCCGTTTTCGAGAAATATTTTGAGAAAAACCTTCCCCTCGTGAATGTCTGTTTTGAAAATCACTTTCGTGTTTTCGTTGAGAACGGTTTTTTTCAAATTAAACGCGCCGTCAAGCAGAATCGCGGGACTCAGACTTTCGCCCAGATCGGACATCGCTCTGATCAGCATATCCTTTTTTGAATAGCCCAAAGTCTGCCCGAGAAGAGAAGCCAGAACCTCGTTGACGCCTTTGGAAAAGCGCCATACCGCGCCTTCGTCAAGGTCGATCGCCACACCGTTTTTAGCAGAGTAAAAAATGCTTTCTGAAAGCGAAAAAGTTATCTCTGAAGCATCGAAATCATAGGAAAGAACAAGCGGTTCGACTGCTGCAAAAAGCTGTGTCTGGCCGATATTGAACTTTTCCGGAGAAAGTGAAACTGTAAGGAGCAGATCGTCGCCCGAAAGCGATTTCGCAAGCTTTGAAAGCTGAAGATCACCGCCGTCGGCGATTTTTACCTCGCCGGAATCACGGTTGAGCGTGATTTTAAAAGGCGGTTCCGCGCTGCGCTTTTCGGCCGGTTTTATTACAAAACGGGAAAGCTGCTCCGAAATGTCGGCACTGTCCATAGAAAGTTCATTGTAATAAAGTGCGGTCGCAACAATATGTTTGCAGATGCCGTATTCGCCGCATGAACAAAATCTATTAAAAATATTACCGAATTCGTCGATTTCGAGTTTAACGTCGCATCCGCCCGCAGAACCGTGGATAAAGGTGATTCCGTTTTTGGCCGCAGCTGAAAAAATCATTGTCGATTTTTTTTCGTGCAAAGCGCAACCGTCGAAATAGGAATCGGAAGCCACAAGATCTGCGAGGCGGATTACAACTGACATTTTAAAATAAAATCAAATAGTTACATCAGATGAAAAACAACTGTGAGACCGACCATAACGATCGAGACCATGCTCATAAGTTTGATAAGGATGTTGAGCGACGGGCCCGATGTATCTTTGAAAGGATCGCCGACTGTATCGCCGACAACTGTAGCTTTATGGTTGTCGGAACCTTTGCCGCCGAAGTTGCCTTCTTCGATGTATTTCTTAGCGTTGTCCCAAGCGCCGCCTGCGTTAGCCATGAAAACTGCAAGAACAAATCCGCAGGAAAGGCCGCCGATGAGAAGGCCCATAACGCCCGCAACACCGAGAACGACGCCGACAACTATCGGAATAGCGATAGCCAGAATCGACGGAAGAAGCATCTCGTGCTGAGCGCCTTTTGTTGAAATAGCAACACATCTTGCATAGTCTGGTTCAGCTTTTCCTTCCATGATTCCTGCGATTTCGCGGAACTGACGGCGGACTTCCTCAACCATTTTCTGAGCTGCTCTGCCGACAGCGTTCATCGTAAGACCGCAGAAAAGGAAAGCCATCATAGCGCCTACGAAAACACCTACGAGAACGACCGGGTTCATAAGGTT
>DBYC01000029.1 GCA_002310035.1 bacterium UBP6_UBA1196 | reverse complement strand
GGCGGATACTATGTTTCGATGAACGCAGACAGAATTTTTGCAGACCACAACACGATAACCGGTTCGATCGGAGTCGTAATCGGTAAATTCTACACGAGAAACCTCTTCGAATCGCTCGGGATCACCTTCGACAGCGTGACTATCGGCAAGAACAACAACTTCCTTTCTGCACTTGAAAAGTTCACGCCGGAGCAGGAAGAATATCTCAACAAAAATCTTGACGAAACATACAACACCTTTGTCCAGAGAGCGGCTGACGGCAGAAAAATGAACGCAATGGATCTCGAAAAATTCGCTCACGGCCGCGTCTGGTCGGGCGGACTGGCTTACAAAAACGGTCTTGTTGATGAAATCGGCGGATTCATGGCTGCGTACAGCTACATGAAAGAAAAAATAGCGATCCCCGACTGCCCGTTCGTGAAATATCCTGACAAAAGCGGAATTTTGAGCCTTTTCCAGGATGAAGAAGAGGAGGAAAACCAGTCGGATTCAGTTCTCGGCACAATCAACCGCTTCGCCGCGACACTTTTCAAAGCTGCAACGCTTGTAAACCGCGAAATCAGAATGCATTCCGAAGAAATTTATCAGAGCAGGGAAGACTCGGTTCTGGAGTAATCTAGGTTAACTGCCTTTGACCGGATAGTGTTTGGAAAGTGTTTTGATAAATTCCATGCAAATCAGAAGAATCAGCGCGCTGTAGTAGATCCAGAGGACGCTTGTGATGATCCATGCCGCCGAACCGTATAGAAAAGAGAAATTCGATATTTCGGTAATGTAGAAATTGTACAATAATTTCGCTGCATTCCATAAAATGCTGAAAAGTAGTGCGCCGAAAAGAACGGCGCTTTTTCTAAGTTTTATGCCGTAGACGAAATATGAAATCAGAATGCGGAAAAGGAGGATTATTATGAGTGTCGAAAGTGCGAAACTGTAAGCCTGCCCGGTTGAAATCACATTTATTATCCATTGTAAAATTGATATTTTTTGCGCGATATTTCCGGCAAATGAGAGGAAAATGCCCGAAAAATACTGAACGAAAAAGAGGATTATCGTAAGTGTCAGCAGAAAAACGACTCCCATCAGCCTCGAAAGGATGAAATTTATCGATTTCCCGCCGAAAATCCTGAAAAAAGAGTAGTGCAGGGTAGAGAAAAGAAGTGTCGCCGAAACGAGGAGCGAAAGAAGACCGACTGTCGTGAGTCCCGCTTTATAGTTGGCTATGTCAACCAGACTTGAGACATATTTTTCACTCAAGAACGGAATCGCGATATGGAGTGAATTCATTATGTAAGAGGTAAGCTCCTCTGAAGTAAAGTTTCGAATATCCTTAATGTAATCAACTATGTAGCCGAGCGATGCCCCGAGCAGGATGAGGAACGGAAGGAAACTCAGCATGAAGTAGAAACTTATTGCCGCCGTGAAAGTGAACCCGTCGTCAATATAAAAATTGTAGCCGGTTTCCCAGATGACTTTGAGGATTTTGTTTTTTTCAACTATATTAAAAAATTTTTTTCCTATCTTATTCAAAGCTTTCTCCATCAGTTAAATTAAAGCGGCGGGACACATCCACACATTTTTTGAATAAGGAAGAACTTCATCGCACATACATATGATCAGTCCGTTCCCGACAGTTTTTCCCAGTTTCTCAAGAACTTTGAAATTTTTGTCTGCGCCTTCAGGATTTTTTGCCTTTTTTATCTCTACCGGAGTAATTTTTCCGCCTTCATTCAACAAGAGATCGATTTCTTTTTTATCAATATCGCGATAGTAGCAGATGTTAGGCTCAATGCCTGAGTTGAAATAGCTTTTAAGTATTTCCGACACGACAAAAGTCTCGAAAAATGCACCGCTCATCGCTCCGTTTTCAAGCGTTTCGGCATTCGGCCATCGGCATAGATATGCAGCAAGACCAGTGTCGGAAAAATAAAATTTCGGAGTTTTTACCAGGCGGCTGGTTATGTTCGGCGAGTAAGGTTTCAGAATGTGAATTATTCCGCTACGTTCCAGAATAGAAACCCAGTGTTTTGCTGTCGGCGCACTTATTCCGAGCGAGCGCGAAATTTCTTCGTATTTCAGCTCCTGAGCCGTCCGTGCTGCCATAAAAACGAGAAAATCGTAAAATTCGTTGAGCTTGCCGACCTGTGCCAGATCCTTTATATCACGCTCCAGATAAGTGTTTATATAATCGGCATAGTAGCGTTCTCTCGGGGTGTTGCTGCTGTAAAGAAAAGGCATTCCCCCTTTGAAAATCTGTTCATAAATCTGATGAATATTCTTTTTTTTCATGTTTTGAGCTCTGTTTTTGAGAGCATCGGGCTCTGTTGAAAAAATTCCGTCAGCGCGTGATTCTATTTCGGCGCAGGAAAGGGATGACATTGTGAAAATACCGATCCTTCCGGCGAGTGAATCTGCGACATTTTTCATCATTTTGAAACTTTGCGAGCCTGTCAGCCAGAAAAGTCCGGCGGTATCTTCGCCCGCAAGATTTTTTTCATCAACGATCCGCTTTATTTCAAGAGTGAGTTCGGGAACGCGCTGAAATTCATCAATCAGAATCGGAAGCCCGTAAGTTTCAAAAAAAAGTCCGGGATCGTTCACTGCGAGTCTGAAAGCGTTTCTGTCATCAAGCGTGACATACCGCCTTTTTTCCTCTTTGATATGATTGAGCATTGTTGATTTTCCTACCTGACGCTGACCGCAGAGCATAACAGCAGGATAGTATGACGAAGCCTCTTTTATTGTCTCTTCAAGATGGCGTTTGATGTATTTCTTTGCCATTTTTACCTCTCAAAAATCCGAGAAATCCAAAGTCTGACTTTATTTTACTCGAATCTTCGTGACTTTCAATGATTTGTGAGAAACTTTTTTTGGTGTTGTGAAATCACGATATTTTCGTTATGTCGTCACGATACAAAATGGCAACAATCCAAAAAGTTGCGGCATAAAACAACAACATTATAATCTCCCGGTTTTGATTTTTGAGGGGCAGAAATGAGCGCGAACGGTTCAAGAATGAAAAAACTTTTGGGAGAAACGGCGGTTTACGGACTTTCGAGCATTGTCGGGCGGTTTCTCAACTGGATGCTGGTGCCGGTCTACACACGTGTTCTGGTGCGGACAAGCGACTACGGTATCGTCACAAATCTTTACGGCTGGACGGCTCTCATGCTCGTCATCCTGACTTACGGAATGGAGACGGGTTTTTTCCGTTTCATCAACAAGGAGCCTGATCCGAAGCGGGTCTATGGCACGATCCTCACTTCGCTCGCGGCGACTTCATCGCTTTTCATCCTTGCGGTCGCGCTGTTTTTAAGGCCGATCTCAGCTGCAATGGGTTATTCCGAATACAAGGAATTCGTAATGATGCTTGCAGTTATCGTTGCGGTCGACGCTTTCTGTGCCGTTCCTTTCGCCAACTTGAGACACAAACAGAAAGCGATGCGCTTCGCCGCGATAAAACTCCTTTCGATCGCGATAAATATCGGGCTCAATTTATTTTTCCTCATTGCAGCTCCGTGGCTTTCGAAAAACGGTTTTACTGCAGTCGATCTGATCTGGTCGCCGGGGCTTGAAATCAGGTATGTCTTTGTTTCCAACGTAGTTTCATCGGCATTTACCTTCTTCGCGCTGTCGCCCGACTTCCTTTTCAAGTGGTCTTTCGACGCAAAACTTATGAAGCGGATCTTTGCATATTCTTTCCCGATCCTTCTTTTTGGGATAGCCGGAATTTTCAACCAGACTGCCGACAAGATCCTTTTCCCCTACCTTTTTTCCGACCCTGCTGAGGCAAATTCGCAGCTTGGAATTTACGGCGCGTGCTTTAAGATCACAGTCATCATGGTCATGTCGCTGCAGGCTTTCAGATATGCCTACGAGCCGTTCGTTTTCCGTTACAAAAAAGGGGACGATACCTCGATTTATGTCGATGTAATGCACTATTTCATCCTCTTTTCGCTCTTTGTTTTTCTCGGGATCACATTCTATCTCGATATTTTCAAGCATCTGATCGGAAGCGCCTATTTTGCAGGCCTCGCAGTTGTGCCGATAGTCATGCTCGGCGAATTCTTTTTCGGAGTTTATTCAAATCTGTCGATCTGGTACAAACTCACCGACAGAACGAAATGGGGAAGCTATTTTTCGATAGTCGCCTGCATCATAACGGTCCTTATCATCGTGATTTTCGTGCCGAAATTCGGCTTCATGGCATGCGCATGGGCTTCATTTTTCTCGAATTTTGTCGTAATGGCGGCTTCATATTTCATCGGTCAGAAATATTTTCCGATCGCATACCGCGTGAAAAGCGGTGTTTTTTACTTTGTCATCGCTATGATTCTCTGGGGTGCGGCGGTTTATGTTCCGCTTGAGGGAAAAATTTTATCTCTTGCCTTCAAAACTGTGCTTCTTATTGTTTTTGTTGCGGTTATCATAGTTAAAGAACCGCTTCTTCGTAATTTTCTGAAGTCTTTAAAAGATAAAATCCGTTAAAATTTTTACACAGGCATTTCTTGCGAAAAAAAAAAATTGTGCTACACTCTTTCGCTTGTTTTTTTGTTGACCTTTAAAAATGGAGACGAGTGTGACAGCTAACACATTGAACTTACTGGGTAATTTGTTGATAACGCAGGAAGCAGCCGGGCAGGGCGGAGCTATGGGAATTTTAAATATGCTTCTGCCGTTTATCCTTATTTTCGGAATTTTTTACTTTCTCGTCATTCTTCCGCAGAGAAAGCAGATGAAAAAACACAATGAAATGCTGAATCAGCTTAAAAAAGGCGATACGGTTATGATGAGCAACGGTTTTCAGGGCAGGATCGCAGAGGTCAAAGACGCAGAGCTCAAAGTCGAGATCTGCTCAAACCCGAAAGTCGTCGTCACTGTGCAGAAATCAGTCGTTTCAAGCGTTATAGCACAAGGAACTGAAGAGTAAAAACATATAAAAGGAGATTGGTTGTTATGGAAAGAAACTGGTTGGCAAGAGCGATTTTTGTTCTTGTTGTTATTGCCGCAGCCGTAGTCGCGCTCATTCCGACTTTCATCGACACGGAAGCGAATCCGTGGGCGGAGAAAATCAACAGCGGACTCAGCCTCGGCCTTGATCTTAAAGGCGGAATCCACTTTGTTCTCAGCGTAGACACAGAAAAAGCCGCTACCGACAGGCTCGACCGCAGAACGGACGAGATCAGGATCAGACTTGACGAGGAGAAAATTCCTTACGAGACGGTCAAAGTCCTTCCCGAAAGCTACGCTATCGAAGTAACGCTGGCTGACGGCGCGAACAAAGACCTTTTCAGAGACAAGGTCATCGACTATTTCGGCGACCTCAAAAAGACCGGAAGTTCCGGAAATTCCTACACTCTCACGATGAGAGACGAATATGTCCAGCAGCTTAAAATCAACGCTGTTGACCAGACGCTTGAAACGCTCCGTTCGAGGATCGACGAACTCGGTCTCAAAGAGCCCATCGTTACGAAACAGGGCGAAAACTCGATACTTGTCCAGCTCCCGGGCTACAAGGATGTCGAGAGAGCAAGAAGCATTATCGGCCAGACGGCTCAGCTTGAGTTCAAGATCGTTGCCGAAGACAAAGATCCGCTCGGCGAATATCAGGGCGAAGTTCCGGAAGGGATCACGCTTGTTACAGGCAGAGGATCAAACGCTGAAGGAACGGTTTACACCTACAAATACGCGACTTCTAAAGACCGCACTAAACTTCGTGAATTCTTGAAGGACAAAGCTCCGGAAGGAACCGAATTCCTTCTTGAAGAGAACGAACTGGCAGACGGAACGAAAGAATATATGTCATGGCTGCTTTACCGTCAGGCTTACATCACGGGCGACATGCTCACCGATGCGAGAGTTTCGATCGACCAGCAGAAAAACAGACCTTATGTCAGCATGAACTTCGATAAAGTCGGCGCAGAGATTTTCGCAGACGTAACCGGCAAAAACATCAAGCGCAAAATGGCGATCATCCTTGACGAAAAAGTCAACAGTGCGCCTGTTATCCAGTCGAGGATCGAAGGCGGAAGCGCAATGATCACCCTCGGCGGAAACGGCGACTACAACTCGATCTTCCAGGAAGCGAAAGACCTCGCGCTCGTTCTCAGAGCCGGTTCTCTTCCTGCTCCGGTAACATTCGAAGAAAACAGAACAGTCGGTCCGAGCCTTGGTCAGGACTCGATCGAAAAAGGTAAAGTCGCAGTTTCTGTCGGCTTTGCAGTTGTCGTAGTATTTATGTTCCTTTACTACGGTTTTGCAGGACTTATCGCTGACCTCGCACTTTTCCTCAACCTTCTTTTCATCATGGGTGCGATGGCAACATTCGGCGCGACGCTCACATTCCCCGGCATCGCAGGTATCCTTCTTACGGTCGGTATGGCAGTCGACGCGAACGTTATCATTTTCGAGAGGATCAAAGAGGAACTCAGGACCGGAAAGGCTCTTGAAGCTTCGATCGAAAGCGGTTTCAACAAGGCATGGTCGGCGATTTTCGACGCCAACCTTACGACTGCGATAACATCTTTCGTTCTCTGGGAGTTCGGTACCGGCGCGATCAAAGGTTTCGCGATCACGCTTTTGATTGGTATCTGCTCGAGTATGTTTACCGCGATCTTTGTCGCAAGAGTTGTTTTCAACTATTTCCTGAAAGCACACATCAAGATGTTTTCACACGTTAAATAAGGGAGTTGAAGATGAAATTAAATGAACTCAAAATAGATTTTATCGGCAAATCAA
>DBYC01000065.1:29146-29424 GCA_002310035.1 bacterium UBP6_UBA1196 | reverse complement strand
CACTGGAGCTTTATCTGGAAAGAATACGCAAAAAACCTCGGAACCATTAAAGATTCTATCCGTGACACCTACGCTCTCGCACTCGGATACGTCTATGCTGACGAACTCACCGCACTCAGAAAATCGTTTGAGTCAGGCTCAATATCCAAAGCGCAGTATGCCGACAAACTTGTCGAAATCTTCAACAGAGCAGACGCAGAATCGGTAAAGAAAGTCGAAGAAGCGCTTTCAGTCCTCAAGGAAAACATCTACGGATTCGAAGTCGACAGCGGCAAAAA
>DBYC01000065.1:23570-29095 GCA_002310035.1 bacterium UBP6_UBA1196 | reverse complement strand
GACACCGCTGACGAAGACGAAAACGGCGCGGAACTTTACTACGCAGTTCCCGAAGAAGGCAGCAACATCTGGTTTGACGGCTGGGTAATGCCCAAAGGCGCTAACGTTCCCCTTGCACAGGAGTTCCTCAACTTCCTCTCGCAGCCGGAAAACGCAAAAGCCAACATGGATTTCATCGGCTACACCAGCGTAATCGCAGGCAACGAGATGTTTGAAAACTGCGTAGACAACTACGGAACCTACGTCATGGTCGAATGCGAAGCTCCTAAAGAAGGCGAAGCAGCAGAAAAAGCCGAAGGCGAAGAAGAGGAAGAAGAAGCAAAACCCTTCCTCGACAAAGAAAGCGGCAAATACTACTGCGACAAATATGTAGGAGAACTCAGCGAAGAAGAACTCAACAAATTCAAAAACGCTGACGGCACATACAACTTCCTCTACCCCGACTACGACAAGGACGACAACGTAACCGGAATGCACAAAGAAGAGAACGTAACCCTTTACAAGAACGACCTCAACTACTTCTTTGCGAACAAAACCACAGACGCGGCTGAAGAAAAAGCCGATTTCACAGTCATCACTGACGTTATCGGAAGACAGTGCTCGACCCAGTATCCGACCGAAGACATCGTTGCACGCTGCGCCATCATGAAACACTTCGACGACGAGCAGATGCGCCGCCTCAATGACATGTGGGACGAAGTAAAAGTTTCCTCGTCAGGCATGTCGATGGTTATTCCCGTCATCATCGTTGTCCTCACCTTCCTCGTTTTCATAGTCGTCGCGATTATGAAAAGAAGATAACCAACCCCTCAGTCTGCCTGCGTGGGCGGCCGCCCGCAAAAACTTGCCATCACCTTAAAAGCACTTAAAAAGTGATGCTGATATTCACTTAACTTTGATTTGCAAATGAAACAGCGCGTCCTGCCTAATTTTGTCAGACAGAACGCGCCGCTGCCGTTAATCGACGGATTATACTTTCCTTATAATACAGACAACTCGTCCGATGCACTTTATCGAACTGTTAAAAACAATCTCGCTGTTCTTGGAAACCGGTTTATCGTTCGTAAGTTTCATAACCGGCCCGTCGACAAAGCGTTTCAGCACTTTTTCCGATTCAATTTCAAAAAGATAAACTCCTGAATTTTCCACAGTATTTTCGGTAACGTCAATAAGGACTTCATCTCCGATGAGAAAAAGCGGTTCCATGTTGTCAGAATTCAATTTGAAAACAATCAGTTTGCCGATTTCTATCAACGAGTATATTTCGTTTACATAATAACGGTCAACTTTGTTTCTTCTTTCATACATAATAGCCCATAAACTGTTGAAATAAGGAATAAACATTTCCCCTATTCCTTCAACAAGCCACAACATTCTGACTCCAAAAATTCTTGTCAGTCCAAAAAGGACTTTGGCGTTTGCCTCCATTTTTCCATTTTCGATGTCACTAAGATAAGTCTGTGAAATTCCCAAGATTTTAGCCATTTCCTTCTGTGTGATTCTGATTGTCTCGCGCAAAATTCTGATTCTCTCATAGTATTTCATTTTTTTCTCCATAAATAAATCTAAACAAACTTTCAACTAAGATAAATAATGGCGCGCCATTGGCGGCGAAGTATATTTTTTAAAGGGCTAAAATCAAGAAGTTACTTAACCAGTTCGATTTCCTCGCCTTCTCCGATCACAAGGCGGTTCGGTGAATCAAACTGCTCTGCTCTCGCGCGGTCGAAATACTTGCCGTCCTTGGGCGGAATCACATGATACGGGATATCGTGCTTGGCACCGACAAGTTTCGCGCACTCAGCCGCTTCTGGAAGATCCATGTTGTAAACACCGTCGCAGCAATAAAAAGCGTAATCAAGTTTCTTTTCAACAAGAGCGGGCATCTGCTGGGTTTTGCTCGTATCACCTGAAACATAGACTGTAACGCCGTCTGAAAGCGTCAGAATGTAGCCGACACACTCCTTCACGTCATGATTTTTGTTGTATCCCGCTTCGACCGCCTCGATTTTTACATAACCAAGGTCGAAACTCTGGTGCTTTCCGTCAGCGAGAGCCTCTTTCCATGTGATCGTCCGGCAGTCATTCTTGCGGTTTTTGATCTTGTCGAGAGCGTTGTGGTCAAAGTGGGCGTGAGTGACAAGGATCAGGTCTGCCGCCGGCTCGTAGCCGTTTCCGACGAAAGGATCGATGTAGATCACCTTTCCTTCAGCCGTTGTGATGCGGAGACTTGCGTGTCCCATGTAAAGAAGTTTTGCCTTCGCGCTCTCTGACGGCTTGGTTTCATCCGTTTCAGCCGCTGGCGCGGAATTCTGCTCCCCCTTTTGTTCATCTTTCTCGGCCTGGTTTGATGCCGTTCCCGTGCAGGCAGCGAGAATAAAAGCCAAAAATGCTGACATGATAATTTCTACAATCCTCTTCATCTGTTTCTCCGTTTTCCTTATCACAAAAATACATTCCGACTTTATGGATTTTTGGTTCAGCTGTCAAGCCGCAAAAACTTGCCTTTCAAGCCGATTTCCCTAAACTTTTTCGTTTTTAGACCTCACCCCTTTTGTTCCCCTCTCCAGTGTGGCGAGGGGTTAGAGGTAATTTTTTCGAGGCAAAATGATGACAACGCAACGCAACGCAACGCAACGCAACGCAATATTAAAACAGCGTGTCCATGCTATAATTCCAGTCAAGTTTTTTCTATAATTTTTTCCGCGCCGCTCCCTAAACACCTTAGATTCCTTAAATTCCCTAAACTCACTAAGGTTTTCTGCGGTGCGCACAACAAAACCGGAGGGTTAGAATGAAAAAAATTTTTGTTGTTCTGGTTCTTTTCTTTGCTTTTTTTCAAATGTTTGCCGAGGATGACGACAAAATCAAGCTCGCCGTCATGGAATTTGAGGACATGAGTGGTCAGATCAAACCCGAAATTCTTGCAAACGCGACGGAATACATCCGCATCGTTTTAGCCAGCACGAACCGCTATATTATCATTTCAAAGGACAGGCAGAAAAGCACCATCAGCGAGATGCGGAAAAAATTCAACAACGATCCAACCTATAAATCATGCACAGACAAAAACTGCCAAATTCAGCTCGGTCAGGCACTTTCGGCAGACCTAATCGTAAAAACGACAGTTACATCTTTTGCAGGTTCTTACACGCTTTCATCTGAGCTTATCGACCTTGAAAAAGAGGCGACGATCATCGCTGCAAAAGAGGACTACGACGGTTCTGACAAGGCTTTAAAAACTGCTATTGACAAACTCGTCGAAAAAATCGTAAAGGTTGAAACCGAAGTAAACGGAGAAATCGCATCCAAGGAAAAACCGAAAAAACAGGAATCAAAAGCGCCAAACAGCAACAGCAAAGACACTGCAGCCTGCGAATATGCACGCAAAAAGAATCAGTTAATAACATGGCGGACTTACCTAGACAAATACCCAAACGGAGAATGCGCAGCCGAAGCAAACGATTCGCTTGATTCAATGGCATGCAAAAACGCTGAAAAACGAAACACCGTACAAGGCTGGCAGCAGTATCTGAAAGAGTTCCCAAACGGTAAATGTGAGTTTCAGGCTGCCGAAGCTATGCAACAGTTCAAAGCAAGAGAAGGCGATTTAAAAGAACTTTCAGCTCAGGATGCCGCACTTTATTCCAAAGCCGATTCAAAACTTGAAGGAATTTTCAGCGGCAGATGGAATTTCGGGCTTGGACTCGGATACAATAAAGACCCGCATTTTGAAGTCGGATTGATAAGCGGACTTGACTTCGATTTCAAAGTTTTCAGCAAACCTTACGGCGGCGGCGCAGGCAATCTTTTTGTCGGATTCGGATTCGATCTCAGATACTGGATGTTGCCAGCCGAAGACCTCAATACAGACGATCTAATACACCTTATAAATTTTCCAATACAATTGAATTTTGGTTACGAATTCAAACTCAGCAACCCAAATATCAGATACATAGGACTCTGGACATCTCTTGGAATGGGCATTGATCATTTTAAAGAAAATAAATGGGAACATGGAAACCAGCTAAGTTTTGTGTGGGATATCACAATGAGTATGATATTCAAAAACAGAATGTTGCTTAACTTCGGATTTGGAGGAAATAAAAGTAAAGAAGAAAGACTAGATGGTTACGATTGGGATATGGACCACGGCTTCGATCTGACAATAGGAACAGGTGTGATTTTTTAGGCAAAAACGGAATGCCAAGCAGGGACATCACTTTCGACAAGGCTCAGTGAACAACTGCCCTCTCCGGCACTTTGTGCCACCTCTCCCTGAGTGAGAGGCAAGATAAGCCGTATCAGGTCACGGCTCCACAAATACAAAAACAAATTTTTCAAAATAAAATTTTTGTTTACTTAAATAAAAAATCAAACTATTCAGTTTTAGCATTTTTTAATTGATACTAAAAGAGGGTTTATATCAAACAATAAAGCAATATTATCTAAAACGAATATTTTAGAAATCCCATTTACGAACGATTATGTTGCTGATGTAAAGAAAATATTCGAAACATCAAGGCGTTATCAAAAATTTCACGATCCGCAGAAATTCTCCACGGTGGAGAATATTGACTTGGAGTACTACAAAGCCTTGATGCGCATTGCTCAGGAAAAAGTGCGTGAATGGTATTGCAACGAATTCAACAAAACACATCCGATAGAATCGGATTTTGACAAAACTGTGAAAAAAATGATTTCTGATATCAACAGCAAGAATTAGCCGCAGACTAATTTTCCTTTCCGACTTTTTCGGTTGCTTTGGAATAAAGCAGAAGAACTATGAAAATCAAAGTCGAATAAGCGGCAGCGTAGCCGTAGCGTTCCTGACGTTGGAAAGCCCATTTGTAGGCTTCACTTATGAGGATTTCGGTCGCGCCGTCGGGTTCGCCGCCCGAAACGAGGTAAATGATGTTGAACATGTTGAATGTCCAGACGCTGCCCAGAATTACAGCCGGAAGAAGCGCGGGTTTCAATAACGGCAGGATTACGTGTCTGAAACGCTGGAATCCGTTGGCTCCGTCAACGCTTGCGGCATCTTCCAGATCGTGCGGGATCGCCTGCAGCGCGCCGAGAGCCGTGACCATCATGAACGGAAATCCGAGCCACGTATTTGTCGTGACATTTGCCGCGAACGAAGTCCAGAAGCCGCTGAACCAGCTGACGGGTTCAAGCCCTATTGCCTGCAAAATTCCGTTTATCGCGCCGAACTGCCTGTTGAACATTCCTTTCCAGATGAGTGCCGTGATATAGTTGGGAACTGCCCACGGGATTATGAGAAGCATTCTGTAAACGCCTTTGAGTTTGAGCCACGGCTCGCGCAGCATGAGAGCAAGCGCAAGACCTATCGAAACATGCAGAAAAACATTCACTGCCGTCCACAGAATCGTGACAAGAAGCGTGAAATAGAAGGAAAGCGAATCGGTTATCGGGAAATCTTTCGAAAGGAGAATCGAAATGAAGTTCGTAAACCCTACAAACTGGTATTCACCGCTTTTGTGGGCAAAAAACGCGACCGCCGT
>DBYC01000065.1:18653-23556 GCA_002310035.1 bacterium UBP6_UBA1196 | reverse complement strand
ACAAGGACGAGCATCGAGAACATCGCAGGAAAAAGATAGAGATAAGGTGTCGGCGACGACATTAGTTTTTCAAAAAATTTATACTTTTTTATCTGTCTGACAGTGAAAACAAGCCCGATAATTGCCGCGATGACAAGAATTATTACAAAAACGACCGGGCTTTGCGCCTTCGGAAGCGGTTTCGAGAAGATTTTGAACTGCTGCTGCGCGCTTTCTAGAGCGTTTTCAGGTGTGTCTGCACCGCGGAGAACCTTTCTCAAAGCACCGGCAAGAGGCTCCCAGACCATTCTCATTTTCGGGTTGTTGCTCATGGGAACAGAAACTTCAGCCTGTTTTTTGAAAACATTGAGGATTTCGTCATTTGCGACATCTTCATCCTCGTAAACCGAAGCGGTCGCGACAGACTGCCTTCCCGATATCGCGCGAACTTTGGCTGCATCGTGCGAAACAAGGAATTTTCCGAATTCCGCAGCACCTTTTTTGTTTGTCGTTTCGTGGTTTGAAACGAGATAAGCTTCGACCGTGAGGAAAGGCTTCATAACTTCGCCGCTTTCGCTAACTTTCGGCAGGACCGCGACAGAATACGGAACATTTTTGTCGATTTCGCCTAAAAACCACGGCCCGTTGATTACAAAAGCTGAGTTTCCTTCGTTGAAAAGCTGCGTAACAAGCGCTGAAGTCGCTTCCTGCGGCGTAACTTTAGACTTGTTTACTAAATTATCAATAAATTCAAGTGCTTTTACATTATTTTTATCGTCAAGGCAGGCCATGCCGTCTTCCCTTTCAGCGCCGTTTTCAAAGCAGAATTTTCCGCCGAAACCGTAGATGAAAGAAGCTGCGAAATATGCCGAAGTCGCTTCGAAAGCAAGACCGTATTTTCCGTTTTTCGCGTCTGTGAAACTCTGTGCCGCTTTCAACAATTCATCAGTGGTTTCAGGCACTTTTCCGACTTTATCGGTGCGGTAGAAAAGGACCGCGCTCTTGAATGAAAGAGGAAATCCCCAGTATTTTCCATTGTATTTCAGTGCGTCCAGAGTCGACGGAATCAGAGAGTTTGAAACATTGCCGTTCAAAACATCGGAAAGATCCGAAATTATTCCGCTTTCAGCCCAGTCCCCCACTCTTTCGTGAGCGAAAATAAATGCGTCAGGGCCGTTTCCGCGGGGGATCGCGCTTGTCAGCTTGTTGGCAAAGGCATCATACGGAACATTAAGCAGATCTACTTTGTAATCAGACTGCAACTCGTTGAATTTGTTGCGCAATTCTTCCAAAGCCTTCTGTTCGTCGCCACGGTAGGAATGCCAGATGGTTACAGTTTCCTTCTCAGCAAAAAGTGAAAAGAAAACCAACAAAACTAAAGAAAATAAAGTAATTTTTTTCATGGCTTATTTCTGAAGTGATTTTAAAATTTCCATTATTTCCTGCGGTCTGCGTGTTCCTATGAGAAGTTTGTTCCCGTTCGGAAACTCCATCTGCAGACCTCTGTCGCCCCAGATGCTTAAAGCTCTGTTGCCGGGTCTTCCCTTATAGCCCCAGCCGCCGTATTCGCGGACAGGATGATACTTTCTGACATAGTATGCCGTCATGTTGCTGAACGGATAGAATTTAAAAGAAAACCCCAAAGGAAAAAGTCTCACATAAACACCATGTTCTGTGATTCTGGTTTCAAGTTTTACCGAATAGATCAAAAGCAGCGAAAGAATTAAAATAAAAACCGAAGATCCGACCGTACTGAGCATGATCTCAGGTTTTTCCATAAATCCGGCAAGATAAAGTTTCCTGAAATTGAGGAACATCGGGATCAGCTGAACAACAATGACGATCAGCCACAGCCACCACTGCGTTAACCGCTGTTTCTCGTAAAAAAGGATCTTCTCTTCTTCCATTTTTTACCTCACTTTTTCTTGCTGTAATCGCATCCGCAGTATTTCTGCCGGTAAAGGCCGTACTGCTTTGAAAGCTCGATGGAACGCTTATAATCCCACCTTTCAAGGAACCATCTTATTCCGAATTTTTCAGAAAGCACTTTTCCTATTTCGTCAAGCCATTCAAAATTTTTGTAAGGACTTATCGCCAAAGTCGTGCTTACCGCGTCACAGCCGAGTTCGGCCGCCTTTTTGAAACTTTCGAGAAGTCTCAGATAATAGCAGATCCTGCAGCGGAAGCCCCCTTCGCCGCTGAGCGAAATAGGTTCGATCAGTGAATTCCAGAAGTCGTAATCGTATTTTCCGCGCAGGACTTTTACAGCGTTTCCGTAACGCGTATCGATGTATCTCACAAGTTCCGACCAGCGTTTTTCCTCTTCAACGGCAGGAGAAATATTGGGATTGTAGTAAAAAACCGAAACTTCAGCCTCCGGATCATCAGCGAGAATTTTTTCAAGAGTCGCCGTCGTGCATGGCGCACAGCAGGCATGAAGCAAAATTTTTTCAGTCATTTTGACTACTTGGCAGCAGGTTTACTTTCTTTTTTATCCTGTTTTTCTTTCGAAGACTTTATTTTTTTGTCAATCTTTTCAATAAGTTCGTCAACGGTCTGGTCTTTCAGATTTTTTTCGAACTGCTCCTTATAGTTTCTCGCCAGACTTACCGTGTCAAGCTCGACATCGAAAACCTTGTACTTTCCGTCAATTTTTCTGATATGGTACACGAGTTCGTAACCAACAGTTTTTCCGTTGAAAACTCCTTGGATCTCGGATGTTATGAAAAGACTTTCGGGAACACCTTTAAGATATTTTTTCTCGAGTCCTTTTTCCAGATATTTTTTCTCGTAACTTTTGTTGTAAAAAAGCTTGTCAAGATAGACATCTGTAAACAACTCTTTGATTTTCTTGAACAATTCTTCCTTTTTAGCTTCAGAAGTCTCAAGCCATTTTTTCCCTATTATATATTCGGAAATGAAACGGTAATCGATGATTTCCTCAACGATCTCCTTTATTTCTTTATCTTTTGCCGCATATTTAGGCGTTCCTTTTTTCGGATTTGTGTTCGCAAGTTTTTCAAACGCCTGTTCTTTGGTCTCCAGCAGTTTCATCGCCGCTGCAATATCAAGAGTTTCGCTGCCGTCAGCCTGTTTGTTTTCGACTGCTGAAGCCGATTGGGCAAAAATTCCGAAACACAGAAAAAGAAGCGTTATGCTCAAAAATTGTTTCATTTCTCAACAGCCCCCGTAAATTCGATAATATCTTCAACTTTCATATTATAATCATAAATAGCCTGAATATATTCCTGCTCATTCTCGAAAAACGATTTCACTGCGTCAATCAGGTCTTTTGTGTCGGTTTTCATCCCCGACTCATAGTTTGCATATTCGGTCGTCATCATCCCTTTCGTCGTTTTCCTTATCTTCTTAAGATGCGTTATATGCGAATCCAACGACTTTAAATCATTATACTTTCTCTGAATTTGCAGTGAAACGGTCTTCTCCGCCAGAAAAGCCTTTGCTTTCATATAGTTCCACTCAGCTTTCGCCTTTTTTATTTTGCTGATCTGCTCCATGATGTTGAGATCAAAAATAAAACCTATTCCGATTTCACCGTCAAGTCCGTTGTAAGGGCTGTTAGCTTCGGGATAGTTTTTGTCCTCGACAGAACTTGTGTATTTGTACGAATATGAACCTATCATGCCGAAATCCGGAAAGAGCCTGCGGACTTCAAGCCGGTAAAGCTTTTCATAGGCGTATAGTCCTTTCTGGACATATACTGAATAAGGACTGTTCTGCTTCATAAAATCGACAAGTTCCGGCATTTCTTTGGAAAAATCCTGCTTAACGATTTCCTTGTCGGCAAAAGCCCAGTTTTCGCCCAGAATTTCACTTATAAGCGATTTCAAAGTGTCGGTCTGAAGCTGCAGACGCTCGTATAAATACTGGATCTTCTCTTTTTCTATAAGCAGTTTGTTAAGATCCTTCTGCGTCACACCTTCTTTTTCTTCATAGAGCATGTCGCGCAGCTTTTCCTCGGCTTTGTCGAGCTCTTTCATTGCAGGTTCCAGGATTTCAAAATAATTCTGCGCCATTACCCACGACCAATAGAAAGTCAGAGCCTCTTTTCTGACTTTCAGATCAGCGATTTTTGCTTCGGCTTTTCTAACATCGATCTGCGCCTGTGCAGCATGTTTCGCGGCATAGATTTTTCCGAAAGTATAGATCGGAAGAACTATTTCACCTTTGAGCCTGACAGCGATTCCCCAGTCCGAAGGCTTGCTGTAATATTTCCGCCACTTTCTTTCCTTGATCCCGTCAGGTATACCGTCTTCATCCGAATCGACCAGCCATGAATTCTCGTAAATATATTTCGGATGCGGTCCGAAACCTGTAACAAGTTTTATTCTCGGAAACATCTGCGCGATGACATAATCGTAATCGGCTTCCGCCTTTTCCAATTCATATTGAGACAAGTCACCGGAACCTGTTTTTTCGATGAATTTAGCTACGAATTCTTCTTTTGTATAGACTGTAGGAGCGCTTACAGCCTTGAGTGCAGCATCCGTTTTTTTGTCTGAACTGTCATCAGTCAAGACTTCAGCACACACAAAAAAATGGATGAATATTATAAAAAAAGAAAGGAGCGCCCTTTTAAAAGACGCTCCCGAAAATGTAGAATCAAAAAAATCGCTCATTCAAAAAATTATTTCATCTGAGCTGCAACTTCTTCCGCGAAATTTTCTACTTTCTTTTCAATACCTTCGCCAAGTTCAAAACGGTTGAAGCGGACAACTTTAAGTTCGCAGCCGACTTTCTTTCCTGTTTCTTTAATATAATCCTTGATCTTAAGGTCGCTGTTCATAACGAAAACCTGCTCAAGAAGAGTGTTTTCCGATACGAACTTCTGGATTTTTCCTTCAACGATCTTTTCAGCAACTGCCTGCGGTTTTCCCATTTCGAGAACCTGTGCAAGGAAAGC
>DBYC01000065.1:18275-18541 GCA_002310035.1 bacterium UBP6_UBA1196 | reverse complement strand
GTCGTGCATTCAGCGCAGCAAGCTTTTACTTCAAGCATAACGCCGATCTTTCCGCCCATGTGAACATAAGAGTGGATGAAAGAATTCTCGCCTGCTTCGTATTTTACGAATCTTCTCGGTTTGATGTTCTCGCCGATAACTGCAACAGCTTCTTTCGTCATGGTCTCTACTTCTGCATTGTAGAAGTTCTCTTCCATGGAAACGACCTGATTTTCTTCTTTCGCGTTCTTTGCGAAGTATTCAAGCATGGTCTTCGAAAGAGCTTT
>DBYC01000065.1:17365-18138 GCA_002310035.1 bacterium UBP6_UBA1196 | reverse complement strand
CAGTCCATCATTCCTACGCCGCTTTTCTCTCTGAGTTCTTTAACCAATCCTGCAGTAATTTCCATGGGTTCCTCCTATTCTTTTTCAGCTGCTTCTTCAGCCGGTTCTTCTTCAGCTTCAGCAGTCTGGATTCTTTTAACTCTGACTTTTCTGCCGGCAACGCTTCTTGTTTCGCCTCTTGCCGGTTTTTCCTTTCTCTCTTTCTGTTCTGTCGCAAGTTTTTGCTTGTAGATGTCAAGACCTTCAAGGTAAGCGTCAACGATGTCGGAAGTTACAAGCGAAATGCAGCGCATTCCGTCGTCGTTTGCCGGAATGAGGTAGTCGATCCCGTCAGGATTTCCGTTTGTATCGATCATTGCGATTATCGGAATACCGAGTTTCTGAGCTTCATGAACTGCAAGATGCTCTTTCATCGGGTCAACGACGAACATAGCGCCCGGCATTTTGTCCATTTTCATAACGCCTGCAAGGTTCTTCTCGAGTTTGTCTTTTCTCTTCTCGATGTCAGCAAGCTCTTTTTTCTTGTACATTCTTCTCTTTTCGGTGGTGAGGATCTCTTCGAACTTCTGGAACTTTTTGACCGACTGGTTGATCGTTACGAAATTCGTGAGCATTCCGCCGAGCCAACGGTAGTTTACATAAGGAACTTCCGCTCTTTCAGCTTCCTGTTTGATGACTTCCTGAGCCTGTCTTTTGGTTCCGACAAGGAAGATCATTTCGCCCGCCATTCCGAGTTCTTTAACGAACTTTTTGGCGTCTTCGATGAGTTCCAT
>DBYC01000065.1:0-17179 GCA_002310035.1 bacterium UBP6_UBA1196 | reverse complement strand
GAGGTGCTTCAAAAAAACGCGCGATTCTACACTTAAATATAAAAAAGTCAATAGAAAAACTTAGTAAATTTATTCTCTATATCGCCGTAGATCTCACCGACTTCAAGATTTCCGTCAAGATATACGACTTTGAGTTTGTCTTCGAATTCCCTGATCACTTCGCGGTAGTTGCGGTCTATCTGCTGCAGAAGCTCCTTTTTCTCGTAAAGTTCGGTCGAATCGCGGAATTTCGTAAGTCTCTCGACTGCTTTATCGACTGAAACATCAACAAAAACAAGCACATCTGGCAATGTCGCGAAACGGTTTATCCCTTTGATCCATTCATAGCTTACATTAAGCGACTGATACGCTATCGAGCTGAAGAAGTATCTGTCGGTGATTACTGTCTGTTTTTTCCTGAGTGCCGGCCATATCTCCTCTCTCAGGTGGTTTATCCTGTCGGCAGCGAAAGCGAGGGCGAGCATCTCGTGGATAAGCGGCGTATCACCGTTGGATTCGTTCAGAAAACTTCTCACTATTTTTCCGGTGGCAAGCGCCGTCGGCTCGGAAGTCAGATAAACCGCCTCACCTTTTGTCTCAAGGAATCTTTTGAGTTCCTTGACAGTCGTGCTTTTGCCGCTTCCGTCAATTCCTTCGACTGCGATAAACATTATTTTTCCTCCAGAGAGTAAATTTTCAAATCATCGAATTCGACATCCGACTTCCAGTTCGCGAAAGAGAGTTTTGAATAGCCGTCCTCAACTTTGAGAGGCGCTTCGTCGTTATATTCCAAAAAAAGTTCTCCGTTTACGAACCACTTGATTTTATTAGATTTTCTAACAACTTTAATCTTGTATTCCTTTCCTTTTTCAAGACCGGCATTCCTTCTTTCGGCGCGCTTTTTCTCGTGCTCGTCAAGCTTTGAAATAACCGAAATACGGTTGTTCCAGCCGCCCAGAATGAATGAATATCCGTCGCCGTGGTCATGGATCTTTCCGTCGCCCCAGAGGTTGAATTTGACATCGACAGCATCGCTGTTGCTTTTCATCGTCAGCTCGATAACAGCATTCTGCGGCAGATCGACCGATTTAAGAACCAGATTTCTGTTTTTCGCAGTCCTGCTCCTAAGCCTGCCGTTTTCGATTTTCCAGTCTCCGCCCTGAATTTCGTAATTACCGCCTATTTCCGCCCGGTCGAAACTTTCCGAAAAAACAAGTTTCCCCTTTTCATCCCCGCTTCCGCACGAAATCAGAAACAACAGAAACATAACTGCCGGAACGATATTTTTCATTTTGATCACTCTCCCGCAAACCGGAATCATTCCGATTTTTTCGGTTTAAAAATAATCAGACCGGAAACAAGGGACATTGCGATTATTGCATTGATCCTGAGAACGAATGACACTAGACCGCCTTCTGCGCCGGGAAGTCCCATGAATGCAAAAACGACATAACCTGTCCCTTCGCCGATACCGAGTTTCATAGGAATCAATGCCGATATGTAGTTGCCGAGATTCCTTGCACAGTGAAGCAGCAGCAGCGTCGAAAGCACATATCCGTTGAAGCCGACAAAAAGTATGCAGAAGAAAAAAGTGAAAAACGAGGCATATCTTGCGAAAAACTGAAGCCAGAAAATTTTACGATAGTCTTTCGGATTCTCTTTTTTGAAAAGATTGAGGTCTTTGTCCATTTTCTCAGCCTTTTCCATAAGCTCATCCGCGTTCTTTTTTCCTAAATATTTCAACACATTGACAATCTTAACCGAAATATTCAGCTTGATAATGATCATCACTCCGAAATAGGAAAGAAAAACAAAAAGCGTACAGAGGAGAACTATCAGAAATTTGTCGAATTTATAGTATTCGTCAGGCATAAAAAAATGAAGAAACAGCGACAGAACGGCCATAGAAACAAGCGAGCAGGCTTTTGAAAGTTTGTATATGTAATTCCAAATGACGACACCTTTTATTGAATTCTGGGTACCGACGACTTCCTTGATCAGGCCTGTTTTCACAAGTTCGCCGAACTCCCACGGGATCAGATAGTTCGCAAGAGAGCCCAGACCGTGCGACGCAAATATCCTGACAAAATTTCTCCTTCCCGGCAACGATGAGTAGAGCGCGAACGCATCCAGACCGTTTTCCGCGATTTCACAGCAGGCAAGCACAAGCATTCCGCCGATTCCGACTTTGACAAAGACTTCCGCGACCTTGTCGAAGCCGATGCTTCTAAGGAGGAAAAAGAGGATCGCCAACGATGAGACAAACAACAATATTCTTAGTAAATTCCGCAACTTATTCTTAAGTTCAGCTTTCATAAAACTCTTCTCCAAGATACAAAAAAAGCTCTGTATATTATAGTTTTATCGCTTGTTGTCAATTTGAAGAAACGCCTTTATCAACTCTGCGACATCGCTTTCTTTTGTTGCCCAGCTCGTACAGATCCGGACGGCAGTATGTTCAGAATCAGTTTTTTCCCAGAACGCGAAAGAAAACTTTTTTGACAGTTTTTCATAAATTTCATCAGGAAAAACCGGAAAGATCTGGTTCGTTGGCGAATCGAAAAGGAACTCTATCCCCTTGTTTTTTAAGGCGTTTTTTATTTCAGCCGCCGTTTTTACGGCATGTTCCGCAAGCCTGAAATAAAGTCCGTCGGAAAAAAGTGTCATAAACTGGATCCCGAGCAGCCGTCCTTTCGCCAGCATTCCGCCGCGCTGTTTTATTATGTTGCGGAAATCTTTTTTGAAAGCGTTGTTCGTTATCACCACTGCTTCGCCGAAGAGCGCGCCGTTTTTTGTTCCGCCGATATAAAAAACATCAGAGAGCGCTGCAATATCAGGCAGAGTAAGGTCGTTTCCGGCTGCCTTAATCCCGTAACCCAGCCGCGCTCCGTCGATAAAAAGCGGAAGTCTGTATTTGAGGCACACTTTGCGGAGTTCCGAAAGTTCGCGCTTGGAATAAACCGTGCCGTTTTCTGTCGGAAACGAGATGTAAACCATTCCAGGCTGCACGATATGCTCGTAATTACAGTCATTTACGCAGGCTTCAACATATTTTTCGACCTGCTCCGCACTCAGTTTTCCGTCACCGGAAGGAAGTGCAAGAACTTTGTGGCCGGTCGATTCTATTGCTCCGGTTTCATGCACGTTCACATGCCCCGTCACCGCCGAAACAACGCCCTGATGCGGCCTGAGTATCGCCGAAATAACAGTCGTGTTCGTCTGCGTTCCGCCCACAAGAAAATGGACATCAGGCACGTTTTTCCCCCGTTTTCCGGCAAATCCGCACGCCGCAAGAATGAGTTTTTTCGCCTTTTCGCAGTATTTGTCGCAGCCGTAGCCCTCAGTCTGCTCGAAATTGGTTTTTTCAAGCATTTTCAGAATATTAGGATGACATCCTTCAAGGTAGTCGCAATCAAATTTTATCATTTTTTCACCTCACAAAAAGCTGTGAATAGTATATTTTAGGAAATGCTTGTCAATTTCACTTTTTCATATTAAATTCCTACGGTTGTTGATTTTTAGGGAATTTCCGATGTTTATTCCGACAACAAAAGAAGAGTTGACTAAGCTCGGCTGGGAAAAGTGCGATATAATTTTTGTAAGCGGTGACGCCTACATCGACACATATTTCGACGGATGCGCGATTTTAGGCAAGTACTTGATAAAACACGGCTTCCGCGTCGGAATAATTGCACAGCCAGACATAAATTCGGCCGCAGACATCAGCCGTCTCGGGGTTCCTGAACTTTTCTGGGGCGTGAGTGGCGGCGCTATGGACAGCATGGTCGCGAACTACACTTCTGCCGGGCTTCCGCGGAAAGAAGACGACCTCACCCCCGGCGGGATCAACAACAAGCGCCCCGACAGAGCGATCATCAAGTATGTAAACCTTATCCAGCGGACTTTTACCGAAAAAAAACTGATAACGATAGGCGGGATCGAGGCAAGTCTCCGCCGTTTCGCCCACTACGATTCGCACACCGACAAAATCAGAGGCTCGATCCTCGCCGATTCAAAGGCTGACATCCTCGTTTTCGGTATGGGTGAAAAAGCCAATCTGGAACTTGCGAACGCAATAAAAAACGGCGGAAACATTGAACAAATCCGCGGTATATGCCACATGGCGAAAGAGATGCCGGATGGTTTTGTCAGACTTCCGGACTTTGAAGAGTGCGCCGCTTCGAAAGACAAATTCCTCGAAATGTCAAAACTCTTTTTCAATTCATGCAAATTAAAAAAAGGAATCGTCCAGAAACAGGCCGGAAGGTTTGTCGTGCAGAATCCGCCTGCAATTCCGCTCACAAGTGCCGAACTTGACGAGATCCATGAACTCGACTTTGAAAGAGCGGTCCACCCCTACTACGCTGCAATGGGCGAAGTGAGAGCGCTCGACACGATCAAAAGCTCAGTCCTGACTCACCGCGGCTGCTTCGGAGCATGCTCATTCTGCTCGATCACCGCGCATCAGGGTGCCGACATAATTTCAAGAAGCGAGGAATCGATAATCCGCGAGATCACGAAAATGGCTTCAAAACCTGGATTCAACGGGATAATCAGCGATCTCGGCGGCCCCACAGCGAACATGTACGGAATGGATTTCGTCAAAGGTGAAAACGGCCACTGCGCTCTCAGAGAATGCCTTTTCCCGAAAGTCTGCGACAAACTTCCTGTTGACCACTCGCGCCAGATAGCACTTCTAAAAAAAGTCAGAAAAATCAAAAATATCAAGCATATATTCATTTCTTCAGGGATACGCTACGACCTTATTCTAGCCGACAAAGTCCACGGTCAGGAATATCTTAACGAAATTCTTACACACCACATTTCGGGGCAGATGAAAATCGCTCCCGAACATATAATCAAAGATGTCACCGACCTCATGAACAAGCCCGACGGCCGCAACTTGAAAGAGTTCAAGGAACTTTTTGATAGAACTGTGCGAAAGCTGAAAAGCCCGCTTTTCCTCACCTACTACTTCATCGCGGCGTTTCCCGGCTGCACCGATCGGCATCAGATCGAAGCCAAGAAATTCATCTCAAGCGTCCTGAAAACCAACCCGAAACAGGTCCAAATCTTCACTCCGACACCGTCAACGGAAGCCACCGCGCTCTACTGGACAGAAAAGAATTTCGACGGAAAAAAGATTTTTGTCGAAAAGAACTTCAAAGGAAGAAAGCGTCAGAAAGAGATAATCACTGAACGGAAAAAAATCTGAATTTAATTGCCATTTTTAGCAGCAAGCTTTGCCTTGATATATTCGTCAAGACCGCCTTTCTGCATGATTTCGTCAACTTCGGGAGGAAGCGGCGGGAACGCAACAGTCGAGCCGTCAGGAAGAAGAACCGTTCCTGTTTCGGTGTTTATTTCGAGAGTATCGCCTCTTTTGACCTTGCCGAGCAGATTTTTGATCTCAAGCGCCGGAAGTCCTGCGTTGATGCAGTTCCTGAAGTAAATTCTGCTGTATGATTCGGCGATCACCGCACCCATTCCCAGATATTTGAAGCAGAAGGCAGCCTGCTCGCGCGAAGAACCGCAGCCGAAGTTTTTGCCGGCGACGATTATGTCACCTGGTTTGACTTCTTTAATGAAATCGGGATCTTCGTCTTCAAGGGCGTGGGACGCGATCTCTTTCGGATCGGTGACTGTGTAGGTGTATTTTCCCGGGAAAATGACATCGGTGTTCACATCGTGTCCGTAAACAAAAACCTTTCCTTTGATGATTGCCATGATTTCCTCCTAAAAATTGTTATTCCGAGACAATATATGCTGATTTTTCTGATTTTTTTACTTTTGGCAGCTCTGCTTCCGCAGCTTCACGCGAATCAAAGCAGCCTGTTCTAAGTTTGTACCATTTTTTGCCGTTGTTTTCACCGCTGACAATATGCGGTTTCAGGGATTTCAGCTTTTTAGCGGCTGCATCAGCCTGTTCTTTGGTGTTTGCGGCAAAAATCTGGATCGAAAAACGGCATTTTTTTATGTCGTCTTTTTTGGACACTTCTTTTTTCGGCGTTACGTTTTTTTCTGCAAGAATTTCATCGATCGTTTTGTTTTTATCCGGTTTTTTGGATTCGGCAGGTTTAGGTTCGGCAGGTTTTTCCGCAGGTTTTGTTTTTTCCGGTTTAGTTTCAATGTTTTTTTCAACGGGTTGCGGTCGTTCGACAGTTTTTTCGTGTTTCGATTCAACGGGTTCAGGTTTTTCCGCAGCAGGTTCCTGTTTTTCCTGGGGAGACGTCTCAGGTGACGTCTCTACGGTTTTTTCAGCTGGTTTTGTTTCGGCCGGTTTCTGTTCCATTGAATTGCAGATCACACGCGGATTGACAGCATCATTTTCGTCAAGGAGCCCTTTTTCACGCGCGGCGTCCCTGAGTTTCAGATACTTTCCCCTCATCTCGTCCGAATTGAAAATGCATCCTGCCAGCTTTTCCTGGATCTCGTCCTCGTCGGCGCTGGTTCTGTCAAGCGTGCATTTTCCGTTTTTTCCGATGGCAATTCCGAGAACGAAAGCCAAAGTCAATAAAAAAAGAAGAATAAGGACCAGTTTGATTACAAGTGCCTGACTTAAAATCTGATTGTTTTTATTATCCACGCTGCCTCTCTTTTCTTTTTCTGTTAAGCCTTTTCGCAAGCAAAAGCGGATCAGTTTCCCCGTTTTTCCGGGCTGTTTCGGTGTAAAGCGAAATCAGGAATCCGGCATTTTCATTTATGTCCGGAGCTTTGAAATCATCAGTGATCCGCATAAAGTAATAAAGCCTTTTCCGGTTAGACTCGAGTTCCTTTACGGCATCGGCTATCGCACGCGGCGCAACTTCGCCGAGAATGAGTCCGCGCCCCGATCTTCTCACCTTTTCGGCAATAGCATTCTTGTCCGATACGATCAAAGCCTTTCTTTCTGCAATCGCGTTGTTCACAAGAAAAGTGTCGTTTCTGAAGTACTTGGCGGGAATTATCAGAACATCGGCCGTATTGAGGGCAGCATTTAACCTTCCGCCCTGAACCGGACCGTGGAAAAACACATGCGGATTTCTGACTCTTTGTTTCAACCTATTGAAATAACTTGAGTTATCATGCGTTTCACCGTAAATGTGCAACTCGTTGAGGCACCCTTCGCCATAAAGGATATTAAATGCTTCGACCAGTTCCAGGATCCCTTCTTCAGGCAGAATCTCGCTCATGAAACAGAACTTGACGGCACCTTCGATCTCGAAAGGACGGTTCCAAAAATCGAGTTCCTTCAAAAAACCCTGCTCCATGAAAACAGCTTTGCTTTCCGGGATCAGCGGACGGTAAAAAAAGTTGTACTCAAGCTCTGAAAAAAACAGGAATCTGTCGCAGAAAGAAACTACTTCGTCAGCCATTCCGGCACGCTCTTCAAAAACTGACGGTTCTATCCCGCTTTCAGAAACGCGGTTATAATAGCGGCTGTATCTGCCGACATTTTCAAACCAGCCGGAACAGCGTTCAGGCTTGAAAACCGAAACAAGTCTCTTCACAAAAGAAGTCACTGACGAATTCACGAAGTTGGAAATTCTTACCGTTCCGTTCTCTTCGGCGATCCCTTTCTCAAAAAGCGAATTTGAAAACAGAAAACCGTCGCCGATCGTGCATACGACAGGAATTCCGCGCTCTTTAGCAATTGCAGGATAGTTGAACGAGTGATTTTTGAGACTCCAGATGTGGATCGCGTCAAAATGGTCGTCTTTCAGGATAAAATTGAAGACATCGTCCATTTTTTCATTGAGATAAGTCTCGCTGAACGAGTCAAAATGCGTCGGAATGTATGTCACAGCCCTGCGGTATGAAGGCAGTTGCGTTATACTTAACGAAAAATTTTCCTCCCTGTCCGAAAATTCGGGATAAAAAACCGTGAGAGCGACATTTTTCGCCATACAGTCGATCAACTGCTCTATAAAACTGTTGAAAAACGCAGGATTTGCACCGCTCTGCGGAGACGAATCCAGAACGAAGAGGAGTGAAAGCAAATTCTCAGAATCCACAGATCTCCCCTTTCAAAGCCGAATATGCGGCCGTTGCCGGACTCGCGAGATGAACTTCGCCGTTTCCCTGCTTGCCTTTGAAGTTGCGGTTTGAAGTCGAAACGATGACTTCGCCGTCGCCGGTCATGCCGATCTGGCCTGAAGCGCATCCGCCGCAGCCGGGGTTGGCAATAACGAAACCTGCGTCAAAAAGCGTCTCGAGAACACCGGATTTCATAAGTTCGCCGTAAATTCTGCGCGACGAAGGAACGATGTAGCCGTTTGTTTTGATCTTTTTGCCTTTAACTATCTTCGCGACATCCTCGAAATCGGAGATCCTGCCGTTCGTGCAGCTTCCGATGAAAACTGTGTCGACCGCCTTTCCGGCAAATTCGCTGACATTGTGGACATTGTGCGGATGCGGCGGAGCAGCGACCTGCGGCTCTGTGAGAGCGTCAAGGTCGAGCTCGTATTCAGCGGCATAGTTTGCATCTGGATCCGCCTTGATCTCCTCGAAACCTTCAAGTCCCGTAGTCGGGATCATTATCGAAATGACGCCCATTTCGGTTCCCATGCTGGCGATAGTGACTCTCTCGTCAAGAGTGAGTTTCGCAGCTTCTTCTCCGTAAAGCTCTACGACCTGACCAAGGAAAGTGCGTGAACCGAATTTCTTGAGCATGAAAAGAACGATATCTTTTGCTTTTATGCCGGGTTTTCTCGTTCCTTTGAGGGTGAGTTTTACGCTCTGCGGCACTTCGAACCAGGTTCTTCCGGTCTTCCAGATGTAGGAAATATCGACATCGCCCATTCCCTGACCGAAGCAGCTTATCGCCCCCATGATGTTGAAGTGGCTGTCGGTGCTGACGATCGTCATTCCCGGTTTCGCGTATTCGTCTATGAGAATGTGCGAGCCGATACCGGAATCGACATCGTAAACTTTAAGCCCTTCCTTTCTTGCGAAGACACGGCATCTCTGCTGGTTTACGGCATAAGGGATAGTTTTTGCCGGAGCGACGCAGTCGAAAGTGAACATCGTGCGCTCCTTGTCGGCTATCAGAGAACCTGAAAATTTGCTTTCGAGATTGTTGACGACATTCGCTCCGCCGAAATCACGGGCGCTTTTGTAGTCAATGTTTATCCATACGATCGAACCCGGTATGACAGGCTCGTTTTTGTCGATCAAGTGGTTGTAAAAAATCTTTTCAATAACTGTTTTTCCCATATTTTTCTCCCTAAAAAAACACAAGCGCGCTATTTTAAAGATGTTGTGTGAATTGTCAATTTAAGAAAAGCGATTCTAAAAAAATCTGTTTTTTTGCATAACCTGCAAATCCGATTATATTAATGCGTTTTTTAGCCGCGAGGCATTTTTAAAACGGAGAAATTTATGAAACTGGCAAAAATCAACTGGAAAAATTCGATATATCTGCTGACGGTGACACTTCCGGTCTTCATCATCGATTTTCTGACCAAAAACTGGGCCCTGACGCTCAAAGGCAAAGAAGGGATCGTCGTTTTTGAAAGCTGGTGGAATTTCATTTATGTCGAAAACAAAGGGGCATTGTGGGGACTCGGCGCAAACTTCCCTGATTCTATCAGGCAGCTGATTTTCTTGGGTTTTTCAACGATCGTCACCCTTATTGTGATTTATCTTCTTTTAGCTTATGCAGAAACCAGATTCATGAAAATAATTTACGGTCTCATCGTTGCCGGCGCTTTCGGCAACCTTTACGACCGCTTTTTCAGAGGTTTTGCGGTGATCGACTTCATCGACTGGCATGCCGGCGAGATCTACCACTGGCCGACCTTCAACATTGCTGATGTCGCGATCGTCGTAGCGATTTTCCTCATCGCAATCGAACTTCTGTTCCTTCAGCCGAAGCGTCAGAAAACCAAAAAAGAGGAAAAATAATGTATCCGACCCTGTCAATAGGCAGTTTTTCTTTTTCATCATTTTACGCAGTAGTCATTTTCTGTGTCATCGTCGGCAATTTTCTCACATGGTGGGAGATCAGACGCAATAAACTGGACATAAAACTGGCACTGAAAGGTGCTGTGATCACTACAACAATGGGTTATGTCGGCGCAAGGGCGATGCACATAGTTTTTGACGGATTTCTTGATATCTACATCCAGAAACCGCTCGCGATCTTCGCATTCTGGAAAGGGGGGTTGGCTTTTTACGGAGCGGTCATCTTCGGTCTTCCGACTGCAGTCTGGTGGTTCACGAGCCACAAGGCGCCGCTTATGAAATATCTCGACTGTTATGTTCTTGGGCTTGCTTTCGGACTTGGGATCGGGCGTTTCGCATGTTACCTCAACGGCTGCTGCTTCGGCGAGATCTCGGCTTCCCCTTTTGCTGAAACCTTTCTGAGATACGGTTTAAGCGCGAAGAACCAGTTTGCCCGCGACATTCTGCTCAATCTTCGCGACATGCCGCTTCCAGTCCTTCCGACACAGCTTGTTTCGGCTTTCGCGACAACTTCGATCTTCCTCGTTCTCTGGTTTTATTTCCGCAAAAGGACGAAAAAAGAGGGTGCGATCCTCGGGCTCTGGCTCACAATGTATGCGGCTTTCCGCTTCACGATCGAATTTTTCCGGGCAGACGACCGCGGACTTTTCTTCAATAATATGCTTTCGACTTCGCAGCTTGTCGCGATAATTACATTCATCGTCGGCATGGCTATTTTCATTCTTCCGTCCGAAACAACTTTGAAAAAAGCGGAAAAATCTGAATGATCGAGCAGTTCAAAACAATTTTTAAAACCACTCAGCCTATTGAAATCAAAGAGAAAAACAGCCGTTTCATTTCACAGTGCTTTCCTGTTGAGACAAAAGACGAGGCTGAGGAAATCATAAAAAAACTCTGGAAAGAGCATTACGACTGCACTCACATCTGCTTTGCCTACCTTCTGGGCGAAGGCGAAATACAGATTTTCCGTTACAGCGACGACGGCGAACCGTCAGGTACCGCCGGACTTCCGATTTACAACGAAATTTTAAGGAAAGAACTTTTCAATGTTCTTGTAACAAGTGTCCGCTACTACGGCGGGATCAAGCTTGGCACCGGCGGTCTAACCAGAACTTACGGCGCTTCGGCAAGAGCGGCACTTGACTCAGCGGAAACAGAAACCGTGATCATAAAAAAGGATGTTGCCCTGGAAATCCCTTTCGACTTCACGGGAATAGCAATGAGCCACATCGGAAGATTTGAAGGTTTAGAAATAAAATCAACTACTTATACCGAATCAGGAAGTTCTTTGACTGTCAGGATACCGATAGCTTCAGTTCAAAAATTCATTGATGAAATGGTCGAAAAAAGCGGCGGAAAGATAAAACCTTCAGCCATCTAAAATAACCATATCCGTTATTTCCCTAGTTTTCCATCAGCATTTTTTCGGCTGCTGCAAGGAAATCAGCCGATTCGCTGTTTCCCATCATTCTGGCGAGTTCTTTGATGCGTCCGGGTTTGTCGAGAATCGATATTTCAGTTTCGACATCACCCTCGCCTACGCTCTTTCTGACAACGATGTGTCTGTCTGCAAGAGAAGCTGTCTGCGGAAAGTGAGTGATCACTATTATCTGGTTTTTAGTTGAATTTTTCTTCATTTCGAGTGCCGCGCTGCGTGCTGTCTCGCCGCCTATGGAGCTATCGATCTCGTCAAAAAGGATGACTTTCCCCTCCTCATCGTCAATGAGCTTGACCGAAAGAAGAAGACGCGAAAGTTCGCCGCCGGAAAGCGAAGTTATGTCGAACATTTTCTCTGTTCCGATCGTATTGATTTCAAACTGAGCCTCGTCGAAACCGTTCTCGCCGAGTTCGCCCAGTTTGTTGAGTGAAATCGAGAAGCGGACTCCTTTCATTCCGAATTTGAGGAGATATTTCAAAATGCTTTCTTCAAGCGGTTTGAGAGCTTTCAGGCGTTTCCCGTGCAGTTTTTCTGCCAATGCCGACGCTTTTTTTGTCAAAGCAGCAAGTTCCTTCTCCGATTCCGTGATTTTATGCGGGATTTTGTTCATCTCGAAAAGTTCTTCGTTGAGTGAATCGAGTTTTTGCATAAGTCCTGCCGAAGTCGAAACTCCGTGCTTTATGAAAAGCGAAGAAAGTTTGTCAAATCTTGACTGAATTTCATCAATATTATCAAGAGGTTCATCGTATTTTGAAAAAAGTGCCGAAGAAGTTTTCGCAATGTCGTCAAGTTCAATTACTGCAGCCGAAATCCTCCCCGGGATATCGCCGATCTCATCAAGTTCAGCAAGGTCTGATGCGGCGGAATCGGCACTGTTAAGGAAATCGAGCGCGCTTGAAAGCGAATTTGCGAAATCGGAACTGTATTTCACGATTTTCGCGCGGTTTTCAATGAATTTGACCTTTGAAAGAAGCTCGCTCTCCTCGTTTTCATAAGTTTCAAGCTTTTCGATCTCGTTTATCTGATATTCCAGATAATCCCTTTTTCCGATATCGTCCTTCGATTTCAACTCTTCGATCGTTCTTCTTAGAGCCAGGATCTTATGGTATAAATCCTTGTATTCACTAAGGATTTCCGAACTTTCCGCCTTGAGGTCCAGAATTTTCATACGGTAGTCTTTTTTGAAAAGTTCGCGGTTCTCGAACTGGCTTCCGATCTCGATCATATCCCCCAAAAGTGAAGCCAGAAAAGCGGAACTTACCGGAACATCGTTCAGATAAACGCTGTTTTTATCTCCGAAGACGCGCCGCGCCAGAATTCTGCCGTTTTCGGGCTCGATGTCGTTTCCCGAGAGAAGATTCCTGATTTCGTCATCTCCCGCTTCCAGAGTGATTTCGGCGCATATCTCACCACTTTTTCCCCACTTTCCGAGCAGCGATTTTGTTATCCTTTCGCCGCGCAGAGCCTTCATTGCCGAAACGAAGAGGCTTTTTCCGCTTCCGGTCTCGCCAGTAACGGTCGTAAGTCCCGAAGAAAGCTCGATATTCGACTTCTTTATGATCAGGAAATTCCTTAAAAATATGTTTGAGATTTTCATTTTTGCTCCACTATTTCCCAGTGACCGTTTTTGTCAGCACCTACACGGCGGATAACGCCTCGCTCCTGCAACTTTTTCATGTTTTCCTTAATATTTTTTACAGCAATTCCGACTATCTTTGATAGCTCTTCCTGCGTAATATACGGTTTTTCTTTTATTGCAGAAATAATTTTTTGCTGATTTACGGTCACCTTTACAGTCACCTTTGCGGTCACCTTTTTCTTATGCTTTTTTATCGCGTCAAGAATGGTCTGCAGCATGAATTCCGCAAAAATCCCGGAATCATTTTCATCAGTACTGCGCTCTATCGCCTTGTAATAATCAGCCTGGTTTTCGCGTATCATATTCTCGATCGGAAGATACTCAAACACCGGATTCCACTCTGCGAGAAGCCGTGACTGCCAGAAACGTCCCATCCTGCCGTTGCCGTCAGGAAACGGGTGAATAAACTCAAACTCGTAGTGAAAAACGCTGCTTTTTATGAGGATGTGGTCCTCTGATTTATTAACCCAGTCGAACAAGTCGGAAATCAGAAAAGGAACCCTGTGTGCCGGAGGAGCAACATGGCTGATTCCCTCTCTGCCCATGACGCAGACTCCGCCTTTTCTGAAATGTCCCGGGTTGTCCACGAGTCCCAAAGCAAAAATGCCATGCGCCTTAAGCAGATCATCAGTACTGTAAGGATCAAATTTCATAAACTGCTCGTAAGCAAGAATTGCATTCCGAACTTCCTGAACTTCTCGGAGCGGCGCGATCACAGGCTTTCCTTCGATTAAAGCCGTCACCTGCTCTTCGGAAAGCGAGTTTCCCTCTATCGCCAAAGTGCCGTGAATAGTTTTCATGCGGTTGATTTTGCGGAGTTGCACGCTGTCACCCTGCTCCATCGCGATGGAAAAGCGCTCAAGCTGTGCCGAAATCTCCGAAATAAGATTTATCGCTTTCGCCGTGATCTCAAACGGTGGTCTGTAGCTCATTATGACTCCTTGCCCGCAAACATATCCTTCAAAAACTCTGCGACTTTCATGTTTTTTGATTCGCCGAGCGTGTCAATTATTCTGTAAAGTTCGTCTTTGTCGAACCAGATCCCGTGTTCTTTCGGGCATTTGTCGATGATTATTTCGCTTTCTGATGTGGGAACGCTCACCTTTTTCATCGCTTTTCCGCAGATGGGGCAAGGGCGTTTCTTCTCTTTACTTGAATTTGTAACATCTTGAAAAGATTTAAGAATTTCTGTTGATTTTTCAGAATCGCCCATAAGATATTCCAGTTCTCCGGCATCGAGCCAGATACCGCCGCACGAAAAACAGTAGTCGATTTCTATTCCGTGAAGTTCAAGAACCGCCATTTCTGTGTTACAAACCGGACAAATTCGCATGATTTCCTCCTAACTCGCTCGAAATCTGTTGAAGCGTTCCGCAAAAAAGAGCTCGAAAACTCTGCTGCAGAATTTTATATATTCATCGTCGCACGATGCAAGGATATTTTTCGTGAAAATTCTTGCCTGTTCGACAAGTTCTCCATATCTGACGGCAAGAAGAAAGAACGAATCGTTTTTAAAACCGCTCTGCTCAAGACCGGTCAAAGCGCCGGGACCGCGTGTCTTGAGGTCGTATTCGGCGATTTTGAAACCGTCTTCCGTTTTTGAGAGGAAATCAAGACGATTGAAAGCCTTTTCACTGATATCGCTCCCGGCAACCAGGGCACAGAACGACTTTGCTTTGCCTCGCCCCACTCTGCCGCGGAGCTGGTGAAGCTGGGCAAGACCGAATCTTTCGGCATTTTCGATAACCATGAAAACAGCATCCGGCACATCGACTCCTACTTCGACTACGATTGTCGAGACAAGCAGATTGATCTCGCCGTTTTTGAGCCTGTCGATTACAACGCGTTTTTCGTCGCCTTTCATCCTGCCGTGAAGAAGCGCCGCCTTGCCGCCAAGAACACGCGAGAACTCCTCGTAAACGCCTTCGACATGCTTCAGTTCGGATTTCATCTCCTCGCTGTCGCTCTCTTCGACAAGCGGGCATACCCAGTAGCCTTTTTTATTCTGATTTTTTATAATTTCAGTAACAAAATCAAACACTTTAAAGCGGTTTTCAGCCGGAACGAGCCGAGTCGTTACAGGAATTCTTCCGGGCGGCATTTCGTCGATGACACTGATTTCGGTCGAGCCGTAAACCGTAAGGGCGAGAGTTCTCGGGATCGGGGTCGCACTGACAACAAGAACATCTGGATGAACCGATTTTGACTGGAGTTTCATCCGCTGCGAAACACCGAAACGATGCTGTTCGTCAATGATTATGAGGCCGATATCCTCCATGAACTCCAAATTTTCGAAAAGAGCGTGCGTGCCGATGAGAAAATCGGCTTTTTTAGCGTTTTCAAGCCGCTCAGCCTTCTTCTTTTTGCCGGTAACTCCGCCTAAAAAGAGCTCGATTTTTATATTTTCGGGCACCATCTGCGAAATTGTCTTGTAATGCTGGGCAGCAAGAATCTCGGTCGGAGCCATGATCACGCTTTTGTAGCCGCTTGCGATAACATCAAGGCTTGCAAGCACCATGACAGCCGTTTTTCCGCTTCCGACATCGCCCTGAAGGAGCCTGTTCATCGGATAGATCGAAGATAAATCACCGCGTATTTCGCCAAGTACCCTTTTTTGCGCTTTGGTCAGCTCAAAAGCCATGTTTTTTTCGACACTTACGCTTAAATCAGATTCAGTTTTTATCCGGCGTTTTTTGTCGGCGCGCATTCCGGTTGCCGAAAACTGAGCCCCGAACTGAAAGAAAAAAAGCTGGTCGAAAGCGATCCTTTTATGCCACTTTGTCTTGAACTCGTTAAGTTCATTTATATCAGCGCTAAGATGCGGAAAGTGCAGATTCATCAGCGATTCGACGAAATCGGGAAAACCGAATTCCTTTTTCAGGTTTTCAGGCAGCCATTCTCCGCGGTGCGACGACAGAATATTCACAAGATTTCTCGCCGTTCGCAGCATAAAAAGATGCGAAACTCCTGCAATGTTTTTGTAAACAGGAATGTAGCCGCTGAGAAGAGTTTTCCACTCCTCGTCGAAGCGGAAGATCTCAGGATTTACAAGGTTTACAGCGTAGGATTTCGGACTCACCTCGCCAGAAACGAGAAGTTCCTCGCCTTCGTGATAAAGGTTGCAGTAGATCATTCCGAGTTTGCCGAAAAACGTGAGCGTCGCGAGCGAGCCGCCCACTTCGACCTTGAAATACGAGGGGATCTTGCCGAAACCGCGTTTCACAGCCGCAACTTTCGCCTTGAAAGTCGCCATCTGGCCTCTTTCGAAATCGGAATATTTCGTCACAAGAAAGCGCGTTTCGTAACTTTCAGGCAGGTTTCCTACAAGAAAATCAAAGACTTTGCCTCCCAAAGCGGCTGAAATTTTTTTGAGCTGCTGTTTTGAAAGACTTGCCGCAGATTCAAGCGTCTGACTCAGAAAAGAAAGTAATTTTGATATATCGGAATTTTCCGAAGAATTAAACATACTTGACTTCGAGGATCTCGTATTCTCTCGAACCTGCCGGAGTCTGGACTGTGACATCGTCGCCCAGCATCTTGCCTATCAAAGCGTGGCCTTTCGGGCTTGCTATCGAAATTCTGCCATGGTCAGGATCGCTTTCTACTTCGCCTACCAGTGTGTAAGTGACTTCCTCGTCGGTGTCGTTGTCAAGAAGTTTGACAGTCGCGCCGAAAAGGACCTTGTCGCCGCTTAGTTTAGAAACATCGATAACTTCAGCATCAGCGATGACACCGTCAAGATATTCGATCCGTCCTTCGATAAAGCTCTGTTTCTCGCGTGCTGCATGATATTCTGCGTTTTCGCTCAAGTCGCCGTGACTTCTTGCCTCAGCGATTTTCGCGATAATTGCAGGTCTTTCAACTTTTTTCAGGTGCTTAGCCTCTTCAAGTATTTTTTCGTAACCGCCTTTTGTGATGGGAATAGACATAATAAAAACCTCCTAAAAAACTAAAAGCGGAATATTATAGCGATAAAACACTTAGAATCAAGTTTTATCTTTCTTTGACATAGTAAAGAGCCTGATTTCAGACAACTTTTTTCCATTGCAAAAAAAACGGGGAGCCGAAGCTCCCCGCAAAAAACCGAAAAACAGGTTCGATTAGAAGAGTCCCTGTTCCATCATAGCGGTTGCAACTTTCTCGAATCCGGCAATGTTTGCACCTGCAACGAGGTCATA
>DBYC01000083.1:617-20270 GCA_002310035.1 bacterium UBP6_UBA1196 | reverse complement strand
TCGCCTTCGTTGAGAACGTTCATCGGAAGCATGATGAACTGGTGTGTTGCGCCGCCGCCAAGGAAAAGGACAGCGTAGTCGTCACCGAGGCCGAGAAGTTTTTTAAGATCTGCCTCTGCTTCTTCGGTTACAGCTATGAAAGCTTTGTCTCTGTGGCTGATTTCCATAACGGAAACGCCCGTGCCTCTGAAATTGAGAAGTTCTGCCTGAGCCTGTTTGAGGACTTCAAGCGGAAGCGCAGCCGGACCTGCGAAAAAGTTGTGAGCTCTGTTTTCCATTTTTTACTCCATAAAAATATCGGTTGTTAAATAAGCTCCAAAAAACATGCTAACTCAACCATTTAAAAAAGATAAGTCAAATTTTTCACGACCGTTGTCATTTTCTGTAATTTTCCGCCGCTTCGAGAACCGCTTTTGCGAGCTGGTCGGCGCATGAAGTTCCTTTGAATCCCGGCTTGCCTTTCCGTCAGTTTTTCCTATAATTTTTAGCTTTTATGGATTTTAGTTTTTTTAGAGGCGATATATGAAAAAAATCTGTTTTATTCTCATCATCTTTTCACTATTTGTTTTTGCCGGTTGCGGTGATTCAAAAAAGGAAAACAAGAACGAAACTCCCGATTCGGAAGCAACTACTACCGACGATGATGCTCTGGACAACGATAATGATCCTGATGACGATATCCATGATAACGAACCTTACAGTTCTGAAACAGACAAGGAAGAACCAGATCCCGAGAAAAAAAGAGGAACTCTCGGCGGCAGATGTTATCAGAACGGGACCTGCAATACCGGACTTGTCTGTGATACTGACAACGACATCTGCATAAAGAAAAAAGAGGAACCGGCTGATGACGAGCCTGATGACGACCTGTATGAAAGCGAGCATCTTGAAACTCCGAAAAATCTCAATTTGGGCAAAATATGCACGAATCAGGACAAATGTTACAATGAAAAAGAGGAAATCCCATGTCCTGCGCCGGGTGAAGATTTTTACGGTCAGGATGCTCAGTACAAGGACAAATGCGCCAAACAAAAATTCCAGTTCAGAGTAATTTCCGGAGAACAAGTCGTTGAGGATGTCAACACCGGATTTAAATGGAGAAAGGTGCCGATGCACAAAACATACAGCCTGGGAGGCGCCATGAAACACTGCGACAATATCAGTTTTGCAGATGACAGATGGGATCTGCCGACCCCGCAGGAGCTTCTCACTATCATTGACAACAGCAGGGATCATCCGGCTTTGAATACAGAGTTTTTCCCTGAAATGCCTGACAGTGACGATTCCTACTTGTGGACAGGTAATTTTTGTTATTTCAACTTCAGTTTCTATTGGACTGCCGGAATTCATGACGGTGAAATCATGCACATGAATGACGAAACGACCCAATATTTCATGTGTATGAAAGGGAAAAGTTTTCCGGCACCTTCTTTCACAACTTCCGTTGTAAACGAAGATGAAATAGTAAAGGATAGTGTTTCAGGGCTCACATGGCAGAAAAATTATGAAAGCAATTTAACATGGAAGGAAGCTCTTGCCTACTGTGAAAATCTTGAGTATGCAGGTTTTGACGACTGGAGACTACCCAATAAAAACGAACTTGCGACGCTTATCAACTATGAAGCAGAAGCTCCAGCTTCCGATTTCCCGGATATAGCAGGACGTTATTTCTGGACATCTTCTTCGTATGTCAGTGATCCTGCCTATGCATGGGCTCACTATTTCTATGACGGTTCGATATGGCGTGTCAAAAAAACAGATGATGACTTTCTTGTTCTCTGTGTAAGGAACTGAGATTAATTTTCCGGCTTCCAGTCAAATCCCCACGGCTTTTTCGGATTTTCCGGATTCGGTGTGTAATCAATCAACGGACATTTGTCGGGATAAAAATCACAGTAACATTCAAGATCCCGGACAACCAGATCTTCGATGGTAAGAAAAACCAGTTTGTTCTGATAAATAAAACCGTCATTTTTCTTTATTTTGAGATCGAAAGGTTCGTCAAAACAAACAAGTTTTTTATCAGAAAAACGTAAAATGCAGTAGTCGTATATGTCAGAATTATAATTTTCAGGATCTTCAGGATCGGAAGTTCCCCTTTTCACAGCCATATATTTTCCTTCCTCATCGATAGTGTGAAACAATGTCCATGAACTGCCGAGGTTGTAAAGTTCGGAATAGTTTATGTCGTTTGTATCTGAAATATCTGCCGCAAATATACGGCAGTTTCCGTCTTCGCTTTTGCAGTTGCGGTAAACTATTGTGTTTTTATCTTTGAAAACCGGCTCAGTACCTTCTGCAACCTGAAAACAGCTTGAATCTCCGATTTCAAGATCGCATAAATGAATTCTGCCTTTGCGGTCTTCATAAACAAGCAGATTGTCATTAAGCCACGGATATTCGACCCTGCGTGGATTGCCGTAGAGTTCTTCCCTTTGGTACTGGAGTTCTTTCCAGTTGTCCCATTCTCCTATTTTGGTATAGAAGAGCCTTAAATCGTATGAATCGTCCTCAAAGTAAAGGCTTGCGAAAAGATAACTTTCGCTGGCACGGACATCAACAATCATTGTCGGATCATGTTCCAGCTTAAGTGCAAAACCATAAGTATCAGTCTCTTTGTCGTAATAGTACAGGTAGAAATAATCCTGACCGAAATAAGGGCTGGTTTCATCAATAGTTGAACTGACGCGGTCATCGTAAGTTGCAATAAAATGATATTTTTTATTCTGCCATCCGTCCATATAGGCTCTGCCGTATCTTTCGACTTTGCGGCTGTTCAGATCATAAATGTATGTTCCTCCGCTCTGCCATGAGGAATAGTCGTGCAAACTATACACCACCTTGCCTTCGAACAGGTTGAACGCCAGAGAACCGCTGTAGTTGCCGTACCAGTATCCGGGTGTAAGCACAGCATCGCACTGAAAAGATCCGACACCGTCCTCTTTGTCTTTCGGAACCTTTTTGGAATCAGCAGGGATGATAATCGGTTCAAAAGGATAGTTCTCTGCACATAAATCAAAAGGCAGAGGCTCACACTGCAAACCGCACCTTTCCGACCACAGAATTTTTACATTTTCAGGATCCTTCGATGGTGTCGGAGCATCGCCGTAATAATAGTATGCGACATTGTAATTCGCTTCGCCGTAAGTTTCAAAATAGGGATTTTCCGAATGATCTTCCGCATCTTCGTCAGTGATTCCGGCATCTTCGACAGAATCCTCTTCTTCAAAGTCTGCATCTTCGAAATCTGTATCTTCATCAACAGTTTCGGTATCATCGGGATCAAGATCAGCATCAGGAACAATGTCGGAATCGTTTTCCGCTTTGCTGCCGGATGAACATGAAACAAACAAGGCAAACATTAAGAAGATGCTGATTGTTAGAATTCTTTTCATTTTCTCACCTTTTCTGCCGCTTCGAGGACCGCTTTCGCGAGCTGGTCGGCGCATGAAGTTCCTTTGAATCCGCATTCGTTGCCGAGAAGTTTAGCCGCGATCTGGTCAGCCGTCCAGCCGTCAACAAGTTTGGAAACGGCTTTCAGGTTTCCGTTGCAGCCGCCGATGAATTTGATGTTCGTGACGACTTTGTTTTCATCGATGTCGAAAAGGATCATTTCTGAGCAGGTTCCGCTCGTTTCATACTGATACTGCATTTTTTCCTCAATTAAATTATATAGTTGGAAAGTTTTTCGTTTTCGCGTGCCGACTTATACCACTTATTGACGTAAGCCTTGTCGATTTTGATTTTGGAGCCGCTTTTTTCAGAAGCATTGAACGAGATATCCTCAAGCAGGATCTCCATTACAGACTGCAGACGTCTTGCGCCGATATCCTGCGTCGTGCTGTTCTCTTCGAATGCGATCGCTGCAATCTCTTCTATTCCCGACGGAGTGAAATTGAGAGTGACGTTTTCAGATTTCATAAGTTCCGCATACTGCACGGGAAGAGAATTTTCGGTTTCGGAAAGAATGCGGACGAAATCCTTTTTCGTAAGAGATCTGAGCTGCGCCTTGATCGGGAAACGCCCCTGAAGCTCCGGGATCAGATCTTCGGGAGAGTTCATATGAAAAGCACCTGCTGCAATGAAAAGTATATGATCTGTACGGACAGGTCCATACTTTGTATTGACAATGCACCCCTCAACTATTGGTAAAATATCGCGCTGAACGCCTTCACGCGAAACATCTGGGCCGTTTGCCGAGCCGCTTGCGATGATTTTATCGATTTCGTCGATGAAAATTATTCCGTCTTCCTCGACCCATTCAAGAGCCTCACGGACGATTTTCTCGTGGTCGAGCAGCTTTTCGGCCTCGGTCTGGAGAATGTATTCAAAAGCCTCCGAAACAGGCATCGTCTTCTCTTTTTTCCCTTTCTGCTGCGGGGCATTCGGCGGGAAAATATTGCTCATCATGTCCTTTATCATCGAATCGATTTCCTCGATCCCGCCGGAGCCACTGATGACTTCAAAAACCGGAATAGGAGCACTCGGCTTTATCGGAACGCTCACTTTTTTGTCATCGAGCTTGCCGTTTTCAAGCTTGTCAGCCATTTTTTTGCGGTAGTCGCTCTGCCTTTTGTATTTTGCATCGTAATCTTCTTCGTCTTTGGGAAGTTTTTCGGGGTTCGGAACATTGAGCAGGTCAAGGATTTTGTCGACAGCAATACTCTCAGCCTTTTTGTAGACGATCTCGGTCTCGATCCTCTTTTTCTCGTTTACCGCGTGTTTGACGAGGTCTTTGATCATCGATTCGACATCCCTGCCGACATATCCGACTTCTGTGAATTTCGTCGCCTCAACCTTTAAAAACGGCGCGTTCGAGATCTCGGCGAGCCTTCTTGCGATCTCGGTTTTGCCGACTCCGGTCGGTCCCGACATGAGAATGTTTCTCGGAGTTATCTCTTTACGCAGAAAATCATCCTCTATTTTCGAGCGTCTCCAGCGGTTTCTGAGTGCGACGGCCACCGCCTTTTTCGCCTCATCCTGCCCGATTATGAAGCGGTTGAGCTCTTCGACGACACGCTTTGGAGTCAATTCTTCGACTGAATATTTGCTCATTTCTTTTCTCCGTTAAGCTTGATTTCTTCAAAAGTGAAATTCGAATTTGTGTAGATGCAGATGTCCGACGCTATTTTGAGCGAACGCAGAGCGACTTCGTGAGCCGCAAGTTTCGTGTTTTCGCTGAGTGCGACCGCCGCTGCGTATGCGTAGTTTCCGCCAGAACCGATCGCGATGATATTCTTTTCAGGCTCGAGAACGTCTCCGCTTCCCGAAATCAGAAGGGTCTCCTCGCTGTCTGCGACAAGAAGAAGCGCCTCGAGTTTGCCTAAAACTCTGTCTTTTCTCCACGCTTTGCTAAGCTCAACCGCCGATTTTTTGAGCTGATAGTTGTATTTTTTAAGCTTCTCCTCAAAAATCTCGAAAAGTGTCACCGCGTCGGCAGTAGAACCTGCGAAACCGGCAACGATACGACCTTCGGCAAGCCTTCTCACTTTGCGGGCGTTCCCTTTGAGAACGGTATTGCCGAAAGTAACCTGCCCGTCGCCTGCAATTATAACCGAGGATTTATCCCTGACGCAGATTATCGTTGTTCCTTCAAACATATAAACCTCCGAATTTGTTAATGATTTCTTTCACATTCATCATCCGGCTCGACATGAACTATTACATCGATGACATCGTGGTTTTTGAAAAGTTCGTCTTCGACTTTGTGCCCTATCGCATGCCCTTCGCGGACCGTTATGTCGGGGTCGACCTGAATGTGAAGATCGACCTGGATCCCGCTTCCGTATTTTCTCGTTCTGCACTTGTGAATGCTTTTTACCCCTTCAACGCTCTTCGCCGCGCATTCGATCGATTCGCAGGCAGCTTTGTCCGCACCGGCATCGGTAAGTTCAAGGACCGAAGACCATGAAATTTTGAACGCAGTCCAGACGATAAAGAGCGAGACCACGATCGCGCCGATGTTGTCAATATAAGGATAAGCAGGGAATTTCATTGAAATTATTACCGCGAGAGCAGCCGGGACAGAGCTTATAGCATCGCTTCTGTGATGCCATGCGTTTGCAACTACAGCCAACGATTTCAGCTTTTTTCCCGAGCGGTAAGTGTATTGATAAAGAATTTCTTTTACGAGAATAGAAACTACTGCAGCAGCGAATGCGATCCATGAAGGAGCTTCGTCTGGGTCATTGAAAGTAACGACGGCGTTATGCCCGATCCCGTAAGCGACGAAGAAAAGCGCAAGTCCGATAATAACCGTGATAAAAGTCTCGATTCTCTTGTGGCCGTGCGGATGGCTTTCGTCAGGCGGAGCGCTCCAGAAAGAGGAGCCGACGATCACGGCAATATCGGTCACAGAATCGCTGAGGCTGTGGATACCGTCGGCGATGACTGTCTGGCTGTTTCCGAAATATCCCGCAACGATCTTGAAAACAGTCAGAAAAAAGTTGGCGAAAAGCCCGACTGCGGTCACGCTTTTTATCTTTTTTTCAGTTGAACAGTCGTTTGCGGTCATATTTTCTCGCAGTAGTATACAAAAATTTTCTGCTGCCCTTCCTTCAGCGTTCCGCGGCATGAAACAGCGTTTTCTTTTGAAGAAAAGCCTGTCGAATAGAGCGTTTTTCCGTGGTTTGCAAGTTCAAAGACAGCGTTTGTAACTTTGTTTTTAGCGACTTCGAAAGACTCTTTGACGATCGCTCTGCCGTCTTTGACCGAACAGCTTAAAATCAGCGGAGCTTTGAGAATGTTTTTGGATTTATCCTCTTTCGCAGCGTAGTTTTTTTCGTCTCCGGCAGATTCGTTTTCTGAAAAAATCGCAAAATCGTTCTTTAAAATTTTGACCACATTCGCTTTCACATCATCCAGAGTCTCAATATCGTTTTTTTCTGCATAATCACTGAATATACTGGCAAAATAAAGAATCGCTCCGAACAGTACGAGCGCAAACGCAACCCAGAGAAAGTGCCTGCGTCTTCCTGACAAGTATTCGTTGTTGTTACTGTTGTTTTCCTGCATTTTCACCTAAAAGGCTTAATTATTCGGAATCAAGTCCTGAAAGAAATTCTTTTATAATTTTTCTGTCTTCGTCCGAAAGGTCGGTGAATTTTATCCCCATTCCCGGAATTGATGAGTCGTTTTCTGTAAAAATCGAATATTTATCGTCACTTCTTGCTACTACACCTTTCACTTTGATTTCCTTGTCGAATCCAGGCAAAGTAAAAGAAAGGTTGAAGACCTGCCCCGGCTTCCAAAGCAGCGACGACTTGACAAAAATTCCGCCTTCGCTCAGGTTTGCCGTGTCAAACTTGATGCTTATGTCGTCCGAATCTTCCGAAAGACGGATCTTCAAGGCGATCGCCGCTCTGCTGAAAACTCTGTTTTCTTTCATCTGACACCTAACAAACCGGCTTGTTGTTTGAATCCACAAAAATCACTTTAGGTTCCGGGACATTTTCGCCTTCCGTCACATATCTGTGCGAAGCGATGATCACCAGATCGTTCTTTTTTACAAGATGAGCCGCCGCGCCGTTGATGCAGATGCATCCTGAACCGGCTTCTCCTTCGATGACATAAGTCTCAAGCCTTGCACCGCTGGTGACATCCCAGATGTCGACAAATTCAAACGGCTGCAAGTCCGCATGACGCATCAGTTCCTTATCAATCGTTATGCTTCCCTGATAGTTTATATCTGCCCCGGTAACGACCGCACGATGAATTTTCGATTTCAAAAACTTGCCGAACATTGCATCCTCAAACATACACAGCAAAAAACGGCTGTATATATAGTAATATTACTCTTATTGTCAATCCGGTTTTTCTGTTTTTTATTTTAATTTTAAATATAATATTCTGTTTTTTGTGAATTGAAGAGGTTCAAAATGACAAAAATCGTGCCGTTTTCCACCGTTTTCAGCATTAAGATCTCTTTTTTTCTTCTTTTCGCGGCAGTTTTTCTTTTTTCAGGCTGCGGCGGCAGCACAAAACCGGAATCTTTCTCTGACAGCGATGCAGATTTTACAGATGCGGACTTCGACATAGATGAAGAGGAAGACCTGGAACATGCAGAATCCGATAATGAATCTGGTATAGATCAAAATGAGGCAGAAATACCATCAGAACAGGATGATGCGGATGCTCCGTCCGAATATGATGACAACGACACCGATACTTCCTCTGAAATTCAGGATACCGATAGCGCTGTTTGTGATCCTGTGTTTACCCGACAACCCGATAGCATGAATATTGCACCGAACAATCAAAGTGTCACTCTTGTCTGCGAGGTTGAAGCTAAGGGCTGCAACATAAGCTATCAGTGGTATGAAAGTTCAGACGGAACAACAGATGCCGGAACACCTGTTGCCGAAGCAACAGGATCCTCTTTTGAAACTCCGGTTTTCACCAAAAAAGGATTTTATTACTACTATTGCATTGCTACAATCATTCCGACATCTGAAACCGGTGATGTCGATACTGTCGCTTTGATTTCCGATCTGGCAAGCGTCGCCCATACCGCTCTTCCGACCCTTTACATCAACACGCCTGACAGTGCTCCGATCACATCAAAAGAAGAGTGGATCAAAAACGCCGTGATCTCTTTGGTAGGATCAGAAGAAAGCTGGAATTTTGAAAATGTTTCGACAAGTATCCGCGGCAGAGGAAATTCTACATGGATCAAGCCAAAAAAACCTTATGCCCTGAAACTGGATAAAAAACAGAAAATCTTGGGACTTTCCGAACACAAACGCTGGGTCCTTCTTGCGAATTATCTGGACAACTCCTTCATACGTAACGAAACGGCATTTTATCTGGCCAGAATTTTCACAATGGACTGGACTCCGGACGGAGATTTCGTCGATCTTGTTTTAAACGGCAAATACCAAGGCCTTTACTGGCTGGGAGAGGCAATAAAAGTCAACAAAAAACGCGTAAACATCAATGACGGCAACGAAAATATGACTGACGATGAAGACAAAGATTATCTTATCGAAATGGACATAAATTACGATGAACCTGTAAAATTCAAGAGTCCGATACGCGATCTCCCCTACATGATAAAAAACGATGACTTTATGATCGATGAAAACAACGAGATCACAACCGGCGGTCAGGCAAGACTCGAAAGACTGCAGGCAAAAATCACAGATTTGGAAAATTTACTTTACCCTGATTTTACAGAAGGCGCCAATATCAACAGTTGCTCTGCGCCGGATGAATCCTACTCGGAAGTTATCGACATTGATTCATGGGCTAAATTCTGGTTTGTGAATGAAATCATGGACAATACCGAAGTGAAACATCCGAAAAGCTGCTATTTTACTTTCGACAGCGAGAACAACATAATGAAAGCCGGGCCGGTATGGGATTTCGACTGGGCTTCGCTCTACACGCATTCGACCCCTATCCTGAAATACAGCATCTACTACAACGCCCTTTTCAAATCACCTGCTTTCAAAGCGAAAGTCAAAGAACTTTGGAACGAATATTCAGGCAATATAGACTTTGAAACACACATCGAATCAATGCGGAGCAAACTTGATACTGCCGCACAATATGACACCATGTTATGGGGAGAACACAACGACCCGTCAGGGATAAAAAGAGAAAATTTTGATGCCTATGTCAATTTTTTCAAGGAAAGAGTTCTTGACAAACTTTCAGTCGTAGACACTGATATTTCGAAAATAGAATAACAAATCTTCATCTACGAGATGTTAACATTTCGGCTGTAATGGCAAGTTTTACCCGAACAAAACTTTGAAAACGTCGTTATATTCTTTGACGAAAACGACTTCGATCCCTGATTTTATCTCGTCTTCGATGCTGCCGTAAAGGGCGCGGTTCTGTTCCGGGATCAGGACTTTGGTAACTTCGTTGCGTTTTGCCGCGAGAAGTTTTTCCTTGAGCCCGCCGATCGGAAGCACTTCGCCGGTAAGGCTGATCTCGCCCGTCATCGCGATTTTCGGGTCTATCGCCTTGCCTAAAAACAGGCTGAGAAGCACCGAAGTTATCGCGATCCCGGCACTCGGGCCGTCTTTTGGTGTCGCTCCCGCCGGGAAGTGGATGTGGATATCCTTGTCGCTTATCGTGAAATCGCCGCCGAGCCCGAATTTAGCCGCGTTGCTGCGGATGAAGGAAAGCGCGATGCGTGCCGATTCCTGCATGACTTCGCCTAATTTTCCGGTGAGAAGAAGGTTACCGCTGCCTTTCATCGAATTTGCCTCGATCTTCAGAGTTGCGCCGCCGTACTGCGTCCACGCAAGACCGGTGATGACTCCTACCCTCTTTTCTTCGTCGAAATCGTGTTCCGAAAACGGCGGAAGCTTGAGATACTGTTCAACAACTTTCGGGGTGATCTTCTTTGCAAAATCCTTTTTCTGCACTTTGAGGGTGACAGTTTTACGGCAGACCGAACCGATGCACCTTTCAAGGTTTCTAACTCCCGCTTCACGGGTGTATCTTCTCGAAATGAAAAGAAGCGCCTCTTTCGTGAACTGGATCTCCTTAGGCGCGAGACCGTTGTTTTCAAGCTGACGCGGAATCAGATATTTCTTAGCGATTTCAATACGTTCCAAGTCGGTATAGCCCGAAAGGCGGATTATTTCCATTCTGTCTTTCAAAGGCTCGGGGATCGTGTCTTCCCAGTTTGCCGTCGCAATGAAAAAGACTTTGCTCAAATCGAACGGAAGACCGATGTAGTTGTCGAGAAACGAAAAATTCTGTTCCGGGTCAAGCACTTCAAGGAGCGCGGACGAAGGATCTCCGCGGAAATCCTTGCCGAGCTTGTCGATCTCGTCGAGCATGAAAACAGGGTTATTCGACTTGCAGGTCGTGAGCCCTTTCAAAATCTTTCCCTGCATCGCGCCGACATAAGTCCGCCTGTGGCCGCGAATCTCGGCTTCGTCGTGCAAGCCTCCGAGACTCAGACGGTAGAATTTGCGTTTCAAAGCGCGCGCTATCGACTTTCCAAGTGAGGTTTTGCCCACTCCGGGAGGCCCGACGAAGCAGAGGATCGGCGATTTTGAATTCTGGTCGCCTTTTATCTGACGCACCGCCAGAAATTCCAGAATCCTCTCTTTGACGTCTTCCAGCCCGTAGTGATCGGCCTGAAGCACTTTTTCAGCCTCGTTTATATCTTTGTTGTCCTCTGTCGAATCTTTCCACGGCAGGTCGAAAACAGAGTCGATCCACGACGAAAGCATCGATGAATCCTGCGAAAAAGGACTCATGCTTTTAAGCCGGTCGACCTGTTTTTTGACTTCGACTGCGGCATATTCCGGCAGGATGTTCTGGGACAATTTTTTCTCGTAATCCTGAATACTTGCAGAAAACGGATCGCTTTCACCGAGTTCGCTCTGGATCTGCTTCATCTGCTCTCGCAGGATCATATCCTTCTGCCCTTTATCGATTTTAGCCATCGTCTTGCGCTTGATGTCGTTTTTTACCTGCATGAAAGCAAGCGCGTCTTCAAGCGCCTTATGGACAAGATTCAGTTTTTTAAGCGGCGAATTTTCCTCAAGAACCTTCTGCAGTTCTTCCGTATTGCGCAGGAAATTTGAAGCGATGAACTCGGCCAGTCTCGCCGGATCGCTGATGTTTTTGAAATCTTTTACGACGGCCGGCGGAAAGGCGTTGAGCGAGCCTATCGCGTTGAAAAGCTCCCGCGTGTCGATCACGGCGCTGCGGAGAAGCTGTTCGTCTTTCGCTTCAAGAAAATTGTTTTCTTCTACGACTTCGACTCTCGCGAAACTCATGTCAAAAACCGGATTGAAAAGAACACCTTTTATCGCGACTTTTTTCAGACCTTTAAGCAGAATGTTGCCGCGTCCGTTGCCTTCCGTGTTTTCGCGCACGACTGCCGCGACTGTTCCGATCGAGTAAATGTTTTCCATACTTACGATTCTCGGAAGCAGGCTTTTGTCCTCGCCCTGCTGCTTTTCCGCAACCACGACGATGTAGTTTCCCGTCGATTCGGCCGCACGGAGCAGATTCGCAAAAATCTTCTCGTTCGGAGCGGCGATACCCATCAGCATGAACGGAAAAAGCACCCCTTCCTTGATCACGAAAACAGGCAGAGTCGCCGGAATTTCAGTCATCATAAAATTTTCAGAACTCATTTTCATCTCATTTATTCTTTCGAGCAGTTCAAATCAGCTCTTTCAATACAATCCCATATTGAGCCGTGTTCTTCATCTTCGACACATTTGCACCATTCGACTTTTCTAACTCCATCGGCACAAGTCCAATCCATCTTATCTCCGATTTCAGCATTGCACGGATAACATTCAACCGCATCTTCAGCCCAACCGCCATCCCTGCACATCGTAATCAAGCATTTGTCAGAAATAATATCGCCTTCATTGTATTTTCTGCCTTCGCTGTCTTCGCACTGAATCGTGACTTCTTCGTCGTTTGTTTCAGTGTCAGTAATTTCTGTGTCCCTTACTTCTGCGTCACTCATCTCTTCATCATCTTTTTCTTCGTCTGTAGTTTCTGTGTTAGAAGGATTGCTCTTTTTCCCTTCGCTGTCACCACCAGAACCGCAGCCGACAAAGATAAAGAGAGCAAAAACAACCGATGCTGATAAAATCAATAACTTTTTCATAAGTTCCTCCTTTTGTTTAACTATAATGGTCAAGCATTTCTGGACAGAAAAATTGAAAACAAAAAAATGAATTTTTTCATAATGCCTCCACAAAAATAAAAAACATTGAATTATATTCGATTTTTGGAAGAAATCAAATCTCCCCCTCTTTTCTTTTGCAAAAACTGAAATAAATAAAAGTTGTAACTTGTTTGTTCTCTGTTTTTTTGTGGAGGGAGAAATGCAAAAATTAACAAAAATCATTTTATTACCGCTTTTATTCTTGTCTTTTGCGGTATTGAACGCATCCGACATGCATGACCTGGAGCAGGAAGTCATCAAAATCTCGGAAAAAGCGAAAAAAAGTGTCGCATCGATCAAAGTCGAGCGAACCGAAAAGCGTATGGCTGATCCTTTCTTCGATTTTTTCTTCGGAAATCCGCAGCAGCCCAGAAGCAGAAAAAGCCAGGCTCAAGGGACCGGTTTTGTAATTGATGAAAAGGAAGGCTTCATCGTCACAAACAACCATGTCGTCGAAAAATCGGAAAAAATAGAGGTTATAATCGACGGTAAAACTTTCAGTGCCAAACTTATCGGCACGGATCCGCATACCGATGTCGGACTTGTCAAAATAAACGATTTCAAAAAAGGTGATATTCAGGAAATCAAATTCGCCGATTCCGACAAAATCAAGGTCGGAAGCTTCGCAATCGCCATCGGCAATCCGTTCGGGCTTTCCAACAGTGTCACTTTCGGGATCATCTCGGCAAAAGGGCGTTCCGGCATGAGAGTGACCGACTACGAGGATTTCATCCAGACAGACGCCGCGATCAACCCCGGCAACTCGGGCGGACCTCTCCTCAACATAGAAGGCGAAGTCATCGGCATGAACACAGCGATTCTTTCACAGTCAGGCGGTTATATGGGAATAGGTCTGGCAGTTCCGGCAAACATGGTAAAAGACATCACTCAGCAGCTCAGAAGCGGCAAAAAGATACAGCGTGCGATGATGGGGATCGTAATTCAGGAACTCAACGACGATATCCGCAGTTATTTTGAAATAGACAAAACCACAACCGGCATTCTGGTTGCCGGAGTAGAACCGAACAGTCCTGCGGAAAAAGCCGGTCTGCAGCAGTACGACCTTATAACGAAATTCGACAACAAGGAAATCGAAAACACCTCGCAGTTCAGAACAGCCGTCGCATTCAGCCCTTACGGCAAAAAAATACCGCTGGAAATAATCAGAAACGGCAAAAAAATGAAACTGGAAGTCGTTTTGAACAAAGATTATCAGCTTGCGCAGACGCCTGAGGAAATGGATGCTAAAATACTCGAGGAACTCGGAATGACGCTCCTTGACAACAAAGGCAAAGTTACTGTTTCCAATGTCGAACAGGGTTCTCTCGCCTATCAGGCAGGCATAATGAACGGAGATGTCATTGTCGCGATCAACAGACAACGAGTTAAGAATGTCGCCGAAGCCAACAAAATAATCAGTAAATCCAACAAATTACTCTTGACCATAAACCGTAACGGAAGAAATCTCATCGTTGTAATACCGATTCATTAAACCGTAAAAAACCATCAAAACCGGCAGCTAAACATTATTGAAAGTTCTGCACTCTGTGTTTGTCTTTCTGTATCCGGCATCTGCGGCGAGGATCTCTTCCTCGATTTTGTCGGTGATGCGCTTTGCCGCGGCGGGGGATGGCATTCCTTCGTAGTCGGAACTTTTTATTTCGGGAAGAAGCTGAAAATCGTAAAAATACTCTTCGACGGGATTGTAGGAAAAGAGCGGATCGTGCTTGCCTAGGCCGTATTTGTCGCATCCGCCGATGAAAACAGGAAGAACATCGCATTTCGCGTGGAGTGCGATACGCGCAGCACCTTTCTGATAGATATTTCTTTTGAAGCGCGGAGTGCGTGTCCCCTCAGGAAAAATCAGGACGTTGTTGCCGTTGTCCAGGTCTTCTTTGCACGCCTCGAACAAATCGTCGTAATTCTCGTCGTTGGTGATGTAGATCTGGCTGATTATGCCGACATAAGGCGTTTTCGTGAGATTCGCCCGGACGATGCAGTTCGCGTTAGGAACAAGAGCCGTCATACAGACAAAATCAAGGAGCGACGGATGGTTCGCAACGATAACTTTCCCTTTCAGGTTGCGCAGCTTCTCCATCTCAGGCACTCTCATTCTGGCGATGCCGGTTATCCGGAGCATGAACATGAAGCGCTTGAAAACATTGGAAACATAATTTCTAGCCTTTGCCCGGAAATCGTTTTTATCTTTCGAAAAAAGCCGGATGAAAGGGAAAATGATAAAACCTATGACCATCGAGCCGAAAACGATGTAAAGTATCGCCGCGATCTTGCCTAACGAATGGTAGCAGTAGAAAAATATATTCCTGATTTTAGGCAGATTTTCGGGGATCTTAAACATCGCTCCTCCCCGCTTCAAGAAGGCGTTTCAAAAAGGCTTCCGGTGATTTTATGCTCTCGAAATCATCGATTTTTACTGAATTTTCCGTTTTTTCCGCGCGGACAACCGCCGCGAATGCAAGCGGAATTGAATCAACGCCGTAACACTCGGGAATAAGCTCGTCTGCATAGACAAGAACGATTTTTTCTTCGTCACCGCATAAAACCGGGGCGAAAGCGTTTTTCAAAGCCGACGAAAAATCGCCCTTTGAGGGATAGACCGCCGAATATCCGCCGGTAAGACCGAAAGCGATCGTTGCAAGGGCTACAGGAGTATTGAAGACCGAAAGCGAAAATCCCGCCGGCAGGATCGTGTTTTCGTTGATTATTCCTTTGTTTATCGAAAATTCGCGGGCGATTTCCCCTCGGAGCGAGACGAAAACAATCTTTGTATCTTTGTCAAAACCCTCTTTTTCAAGAAGTCCGTGGACAATGTGGACTGTCATCTTTGAAATCTGGCTCAGTCTGCGCCTGAAAAGCGGGTCGGTGTATTCAAGTTTCGGCGCGGAAGTTGATTTTTCGATCGTCTCTTCGCCTTTCAGCCATTTTTCCCATTTTTCGGAGTCATCTTCAAGTCCCGGAGCCCACATCACCGGTTTTGAAACAAAAATTCCGCTCATGCTTTCTTAAAAACAAGCAGTGAATAAGAGTTCGAACCAAGATTGTGGTGCGCGCATTCAAGTTTGAAGCCCCCTTCGCAGATCGCGTCGCAAAGCTCTTTGAAGCGGTACATTTTGCTGTTTCCGTTCGCGATGCAGGTGAAATAAAGAGAAGTCGCCTGAAGCGAATATGCCGCCGCGTTGAATCTCTGGCAGTCCCAGAGCGGTTCAAGAACATAAACTTTCGTCTTAACGCCAGCCGCTTCGTGTATTTTTTTCATGATTTTCGTGATCTGGTGGAGCGAAAAACAGTCAAGGAACTGGCTCATCCAGAAAGCGTCGGGATTTTCGGGAAGTTTTGTCGATTCACGCAGGATGTTCCCTTCACAGAAAGAAATCCTCTCGGCAAAACCCGCCTTTTTAGCGTTTTCGGCAGCGACTTTCGTTTGCCCCGGCAGATCGACAATCGTCATTTTCACCGTTTTGTTGTAGTTGCAGCAGGCAAGCGACCATTTCGCCGTGTTTCCGCCGATATCGACTATCGTTTTCGGGTTATCGGCAAAGACTATCGGGAGCGCTTCCGGGAAAGCGATATCGGAATAGTAGTGGTCGAACTCGAACCAGCTTTTTTTCGCCTTTTCGGGAAGAGTTGAAAGAGCCTCGTAAACCGTGACCCACTGGTCGCCGAAAACTTTGAGCCCTTCCGGCTTGCCGTTTTTTATCGATTTTTCCAAATCAAAAGAACCCTGAAAGCAGATGTCGTTCGTGAAGCGGAAATTGACGCGTGTAAGATCGTCTTCAAGGAGCATCCAGCCGATTTTTCCGAGAACGAATTTCTCGTTTTCAGGGTTTGAGTCGGCCGAAAGTTTGAGGACATCCATGCCGAGAGCCATTTCGCAGATGACCGAAAGGCCGTATTTTGAAATTCCCGATTTTTCCGCAATTTTTTCAAGAGTTATGCCGTCATCGCCCGCATCCTCGATGATCTTCATGACACCGAGCTCGAGCAGCGCGTTGACTGCCTGGAACGAAAGCGGGGAAAACGCGATCTTCTGCGCCTCGAATTTGGCATCAACACCGCGGATCTTGTCGGTTTTAAAGTTTTCGTAATTGAAAAAAGCCTTGTCCATCGATAACCTCCTTAAAACGCGCTTAAATACTTTAGAGTGCCATTTTTTTCAAGTAAAAGCGGATAAATTTGCAAAATTTGCTTCTTTGCTTAAAATATTCGGCATTTTTTGGCGGAACACTCCGCGTTGTTGATTAAAAAAGCGAGGAAGCAATGGAAGAATTAAAAAACGAGATCAAAAAAGTTATTATCGAATCTCTGGAACTCGAAGACATCAAACCTGAAGACATTATTGACAGCGAGCCGATCTTCGGTGAAGGACTGGGCCTTGATTCGATCGACGCGCTTGAACTCGGAGTTGCACTTAAAAAGAAATTCGGGATCAAATTTTCGTCTGATAATGCCGAAAACCGAAAACATTTCGCATCCGTCAACGCTTTGGCTGAATACATAAACTCGACAAGAAACGAAACCAAATAAGGAGCAAAATATGCAGAAAGAAGAAATCTTCAACGAACTCAAAAAAATTCTCTCCGCAGAATTTGAAATTAATGCGGACATCATCACTCCCGAAGCCGATCTGAGGGAAAATCTTAACCTCGACTCGATCGACGCGATCGACCTCTTCGTGAAAATGAAAGAGTACATTCCGGCAGGAAAAGGCAACATTGATCCGATGATTCTGAGATCTGTCCGCACAGTTCAGGATGTCGTTGATGCGCTTCATCCCTACCTTGCAGACGAAGAACTGCCGAAAGAAGACGGCAAATAGTTCTTTCAAACTTTCCAGATGAAAAAAGTGTTCAGAATATTTTTCTATGTTCTTTCAGCACTTTACCCGATTTTAGTTTTTGCGCTTTTAGTTGTTTTCAAACTCCCTCTGAAACTCCTTTCGCTTTGCATAATAGCCCTTGCGGCGGCGCTTTTCGTGAGTGTTTCGGCCAAAAAGAAGGAGAAAAGCATTGAATGGAAACCGCTCGCGACGGCGGTTCTCTTTTTTCTTGCAGGATTGCTCTGTTTTCTGACAAACGAAGCGATATTTCTGAAACTTTATCCGGTTGCTATCAACCTGATTTTACTGATATTTTTCGGTTCAACTCTAATTTTTGGCCCGAACATTATTTTCCGTTTCGCAACTCTCGCCGACAAGTCGATAAAAGGTTCGTTTCACGAAAAAAGAGTCGAAAATTATTGCAGAAAAGTGACGCTTGTCTGGTGCATATTCTTCATTTTAAACGGTTCTGCCGCAGCCCTTACCGTTTTCGCCGGCAGAATTTTCGGAACAACACCTGAAAACGCCGATAAAATCTGGTCTCTTTACAACGGCGGAATATCGTATATCTTAATGGGCGTTTTGTTTGCTGCCGAATTTATAGTTAGAAAATTCGTGGATAAAAAAATGGTAAAAGTTTTTCCTTTGACAAAATTCAAAGCCTCATCCAGACCAAAAGACGCGGTCGTCTGCTACGACGGAAAATGGTCTGACAAATCGTTCAAAACGTGGGGCGATTTTCTTAGCGACACAGCAAAAATGAGGAATTTCATTGAAAGCCGCGACACAGATTCATACATTCTCCACTGCGGAGACTTCTGGTATTTCGGCGTAACTTTCACAGCACTTCTCCAGTGTCAGAAAGCGGTCCATCTGACGCAGAATATTTCGGAAAATTTCCTTGCCGAAGCGCTTCTTCCCGGAATGGAACTCTTAACTGACGCAGATGTCGAAAATTCACTTTACATTCCTGAAATAATTGAAAAATCAGAAGAGGCTATAAAAGAAGAAATTGAAAAAACTCCCGAAATAAACGGCGAAACTACGCGCATTTTCCTCTTCACTTCGGGTTCGACCGGAAAACCGAAAGCGGTCCCGCAGAGAATGAAGGAATTCGAAGAGGACAACGCCTTCATAATCTCGAAGTGGCTCGATAAAATTTCGGAAAGAAAGTTCGTTTCGACCGTAAGCCAGCACCACATTTTCGGATTTCTTTTCGGTTTTTCGCTTCCGTTTGCAACCGGCACGCCGTTCAGACGCAAAAGAATTGAATTTCCTGAAGAATTTGAGACACTTGACGACGAAAAATACTTAATCGTGGCAACTCCTGCTTTTTTAAAACGGACAGTCGAGATCGTTGAAAAACTCGATATGCGTGATCCCTGGCTTTTCACAAGCGGCGGCGCGGTGAGCCCAGAACTTGCAGTGAAAACAGACAAACTTTTCGGGATATACCCGCTTGAAGTCTACGGAAGCACCGAAACTTCGGGCATCGCATACAGGATGCAGGATAAAGACGGGCTCGTCTGGACTCCATTTGACAACGCAAAAATCTGGCTCGGAGACGACGGCTGCCTGCGAATTATCTCGCCCTACATCAAAGATCCTGCCGGTTTTGCGACGGCTGACATGGCTGAAATGCTTGAAAACGGAAAATTTTTACTTAAAGGGCGCAGCGATTCGATCGTCAAAATCGAGGAAAAGCGCATTTCGCTTACCGAAGTCGAAAACCGCCTTTTGGAAAGCGGACTCGTCGAAGATGTAAAAGTCATCGCCCTTTCAAACGACATCAGGCAGTATCTCGTGGCAGCTATGGTGCTCAACGAAAAAGGAAAAGCTGAGTTTTCAGGTAAAGAGAAACTTGAGATAAACAGATATTTCCACGATTTTCTGATGAAATATTTTGAAAACACGGTAATTCCAAAAAAATGGCGTTTCTTGGACAAACTTCCGACCGACATTCAGGGGAAAAAACATAAAGAGGAAATCGCGGCTTTGTTTGAGGTAAAATAATGGAAAAAGATCTTCACGGAATAGTTATTGAAGAGGAAATTCTTAGAGAAAAACAGCATGTTATCTTAAAACTTAATATCAAGGAAGAATCCGATTTCTTTGACGGTCACTTCCCTGAGTTCAAGCTTCTTCCGGCTGTAGC
>DBYC01000083.1:0-428 GCA_002310035.1 bacterium UBP6_UBA1196 | reverse complement strand
ATGGAACAAAAATTCGGCTTTGTCATCCCGGTTTTCAGGCACGGAGCGGCTTTGAAAGGCGTTTTGACGGAACTTGAAAAATACGACTTTCCGATAATCGCAGTCGATGACGGAAACGATGAGGAAAATCAAAGACTTATAAAAGAAGCAGTTAATGGTTGCAGAAACGCGGTTTTAGTAGTCCGCGAGAAAAACGGCGGCAAAGGAGCGGCAGTATCATCCGGAGTTCTGAAAGCTTACGAAATGGGGCTTACCCACGTTTTCCAGCTTGATTCCGACGGTCAGCACGACACTTCTAAGATCCCGCGCTTTCTCGAACTTTCGCGCGAAAATCCCGATTCTGTCATCTGCGGCTGCCCCGAATACGATGAAAATGCCCCGAAAAGCCGCGTAAAAGGACGTGAATTTGCAAATATGTGGATCCACAT
>DBYC01000048.1 GCA_002310035.1 bacterium UBP6_UBA1196 | reverse complement strand
AATATTTTTTAAAAAATCAAGTTTTTATTTTGTATTGGAGCGTAAAGCTACCGCAAGTTGCGGTATTCACTGAATTTTTTCGTCATCAAAAAGAAATTTGCAGTGAAATGAAAACAAAAAAACGGCAAAACAAGCGCCCCTGCAACCGCAAATTTGCAAAATAATTTATTATTATTAAACTCTTGCGGTTTTTTGGTTTTTTAACTTTTTTTGGAGGATAAAATGTTGAATCTGAAGTACATCCCGAGCGTTGACCCAGAAGTTGCAGCAATCATTGAAAAAGAGGCAGAGAGACAGGAAGGCGGTCTTGAACTTATCGCCAGCGAAAACTTTACAAGCAACGCTGTCATGGAAGCACAGGGCTCGCTGCTTACGAACAAATATGCCGAAGGTTATCCGAAAAAGAGATACTACGGCGGCTGCGAAGTTGTTGACCAGGTCGAAAAACTTGCAAAAGAGAGAGCTTGCGAACTTTTCGGCGCTGAGTGCGCTAACGTTCAGCCCCACAGCGGCTCCCAGGCAAATATGAGCGTTTACTTCACCGTCTGCAAACCAGGTGACACGGTTCTCGCGATGAACCTCAACCACGGCGGCCACCTCACTCACGGCAGCCCTGTAAACTTCTCCGGAAAACTTTACAACATCGTTCCCTACGGCGTTGCGAAAGAAACCGGCAGGATCGACTACGACGAAATGGAAAGACTTGCAGTTGAACATAAACCGAGAATGATCCTTGCAGGTGCTTCGGCTTACCCGAGAATCATCGACTTCAAGAGAATCCGTGAAATATGCGACAAAGTCGGCGCAATCATGTGGGTTGACATGGCTCACATTGCCGGCCTCGTAGCTGCCGGACTTCATCCAAGCCCGGTTCCTTACTGCGATTTCGTAACTTCGACGACCCACAAAACACTCAGAGGTCCGAGAAGCGGTCTCGTTCTTGCAAAGAAAGAATACGAAAAAGACCTCAACTCTGCTGTATTCCCCGGAATGCAGGGCGGTCCGCTTATGCACGTCATCGCTGCGAAGGCTGTATGCTTCAAAGAAGCGCTTGACCCGAGCTTCAAAGTTTACATGACCCAGGTTGTCAAAAACGCTGCCGCAATGGCTGACGAATTCAACAAAATGGGATACAACCTTGTTTCGGGCGGCACAGACAACCACCTTATGCTCATCGACCTCAGAAACAAAGGCAAAACCGGCAAAATCGTTGAAAAGGCTCTTGACAAGGCACACATCACCGTCAACAAGAACATGGTTCCGTTCGACGACCAGTCGCCCTTCATCACGAGCGGTATCCGCGTAGGAACTCCTTTCCTCACCACAAGAGGTCTCAATGAAGACGATGTCCGCCATGTCGCAAGACTTATGGACAAAGTCATCATGAACATCAAGAGCAACGAGTTCAACCCGAAAATCGGTATCGATGACAGCATCATCGACAACAAAGTCATTGAAGAAGTTCACAATGAAGTTGTCGAAATCTGCAAAAAATACCCGCTCATCAACAGATAGTCCTTTTTCATAAACTTTTTCAGGTTGTCACATGAGATGTCCATTCTGCGGTTCAATTAAAGATAAAGTTATTGATTCCCGTTCCACTAAAGACGACTGCGAAATCAGAAGACGGCGCGAGTGCGAGGATTGCGGCGGCAGATTCACGACTTACGAACGGATCGAGGAAGTCATGCCAGTCGTTAAAAAGAAAAACGGCGAAAGAGAGCCTTACGACCGCAATAAAATCAAAAAAGGGCTCATGATCTCGTGCCAGAAACGCCCCGTTTCGGCCGAGACGATCGACCAGATGATCGACAAAATCGAAAAGGAGCTTCAATCCTACGAAAAGAAGGAAGTCGAAACGAGCGTCATCGGCGACCTTGTCATGGATGCCTTGAAAGAAGTCGATAAAGTCGCGTTCATCCGCTTTGCGTCAGTCTACAAAGAGTTCGGCGAACCCAAAGATTTCATTGCGAAAGCGAACGAAGTCAGGGAAGAAAAAAAGTGAGGTTTGGGAGGTTCAAATGAAAAAAATCTTTTTTGTTGCGCTGTTTTCAGCTCTTTTTCTGATCCTGAACTCGTGCATCGCGATGAAAGACGATGTCGATATGGCAAAATCAGAACTCCGCGCCGAAACGACCGCAAAAATGAAGATCCTTGAAGAAAATGTGGCGAAATCGGTTCAGGATGAGATCGCAAAACTTAACGCACGCCTTGACGAAATCGAAAAATCCCAGCAGACCGACAAGCAGATGCAGAAAAACAAGATCGACCTTTCATTCAACAATCTTGAGGAGTTGCGCGAAACCATCAAAGAACTCAACAACAGGATCGATTCAGTCGATCTTACCGCACAGAAAAGCAACGCTCTTGCGGAACAGCTTTCCGCTGTTGAGAAAAAAATCTCTGAAGACGAGCAGGAACTCGCCAAGCTGAAAGAAGAAATAAATGCTCAGATCGAAGGTCTGAAGCCGGTCGACAAGTTCACCGTGACGAAAGAAGGCATCGTCAGACTGCCGGAAAGCGAAAGCAAAAGCTACAACCAGCTTGTCGAATACACGAAAAGCGAAAACTGCGACCCGGCGATCGCGAGAAAAGCGTGGGAAACTTATTCCGACAAATGGCCTGAAAGCAGAAAATGCGACGTCGCTTTCTGGATCGGCGAGACATACTACATGGAAAAAAGCTACAATAAAGCGATCGAAACGCTGCAGCCGATCGAAAAAACTTATCCCGGTTGCCCGAAAATCGAGCGCAGCTATCTCCACATCGCCTTCTCGCTTTTCCACACCGGCAAAGTCGAAGTCGCGAACGCCATCTTTGAAAGCATGAAGCAGAAATTCCCGCAACCGGCATTCCCGGACGAAGTGAAAGAACTTGAAAAACTCATCGAGTCAAAGATGCCAAAAAAAGCCGCTCCGGCGAAAAAAACTCCCGCTAAAACACCAGCAAAAACTCCTGCTAAAACCAAAAAATAATCTGAAATTTTCCTGAAAACCGCCCGATTTAGGCAAAAAAAATGGCTCCTCGTGACGGACTTGAACCGCCGACCTAGTGGTTAACAGCCACCCGCTCTACCGACTGAGCTAACGAGGAACCTCAAAAAATTGGATCAAATGTAACGAACTCAAACGGGCGCAAATATACACATTTGAGCCAAAAAGTCAAATAAAAAGTGATTTTTTTTAAAGAAAAGCGTTTTTTTTAATTAAAACGGACGGTTACGCCGGCAAACCGCGGGGCCTGCATTGAAAGCTGTTTTCATGTTCCGGATACAGTGCACAATTTTTTTGTCGAATACTGCGCTTTATTTATAATGGTGCGTTTTGGAGGCGTTATGAACGGCGGCACAAAGGAAAGCAAGTGTTTTTTAAGCATGCACAAACTGCTTGAGGCGGCAATCGCCGACTACGGCATGATAAATCCGGGCGATCATATTCTTGTCGGTCTTTCGGGCGGCAAGGACAGCTCGATGCTGCTCAGACTTTTAGCCCGGAAAAAAGTGCAGACAACAAACGACTATAAAATTTCGGCGGTTTTCGTGAAGATGGGCTTTCCGAAAGATAATGAAATCTCCGAATATCTGCGCGGATTCAGCGAAAATCTCGGCGTGAAATTTTTTGAAATCACAAAATCACTCGAAAAAATCATGGCCGCCGAGAAAAAACAGGCATGCTATCTCTGCTCAAGAACAAGACGGCTCGCCCTTTTCGATTTAGCCGACGAGATCGGGGCAAACACAATAGCTTTCGGCCATCACCGCGACGACTTCGTCCAGACCTTTATGATGAACCTTTTTTTCAACGGAACGCTTGAGGCAATGAAGCCCGTGAACCCGTTTTTTGGCGGAAAATACCGCATAATCAGGCCGATGGTCTACATCAGGGAAAGTTCCGTCGTTGCCGAAGCCGCAAACACAGGCCTCAAAATTTTTGATGCAGGATGCCCTTTCGGAAAAGTCTCCGAACGCGCCTTCATCCGTTCGCTTCTGGAAGACATCTATCGGCACGACAAAACTGCCAAAAACAACATTTTCAAGGCATTATACAACCAGAAACCCGATTTTCTGCTAAAAAAACCATCGAAAAAAATTTAACAGACTCGGATTTTACCAGACCATCCCTTCAAAATTATAGGGAAATTCGTATGAAAGCAGCTCTTCGGGCGTTCTGAAAAGTTTGTAGAGAAAAAGTCCGCTTCCTGGCAGAGTGTGCGGCACGAGATTGCGGTTTTTTGCTTCGATGAGCCCCGGAATTTCGTAAGGTTCGATCCTTCCGCGGCCGACACTTGCCAGAGTTCCCGCCATTATGCGGATCTGGTGCTTCAAAAAGCCGTCACCCGAAAAATCGAGAGCCAAATATCCCTCAAATTCGGTGATCTTTGCCTTGTGGACGGTGCGGACTGTCGTTTTGACATCGCTTCCGGCCGCCATAAAAGAGGCAAAATCGTGGATCCCGACAAAATGAGCTATTGCCTCTTTCATTTTGGCAATATCAAGCGCATATCCGCTGTGCCACGAAAAATCCGCCGCGAACGGCGACGAAACAGGTTTTGTGCAGATCATGTAGCGGTAGTGCTTTCCGGCAACAAATTCCCGCCCGTCATGGTTCCCTTCAACTTTTTCGACTTTTGTCACACGGATGTCACCCGGAAGAAGCGAATTGAGCCCTTTTCTGAAATTTTCCGGCGGAATATTGCGGAGTTCCGGCACTGTCGCGATAAATTCAAGGGCATGGACACCAGCATCAGTCCTGCTGCAGCCTGACGGGAAAGGGGTTTCGGTACGGAAGATCTCCGAAACGACATCTTTCAGTACGCGCTGAACAGTTACCGCGTTTTCCTGCGACTGCCAGCCGTGGTAATTTCTTCCGCAAAAAGCTAAAGTCAGAACATACATTCCGGACTCACATCAGCAGTTTCATGAGGAAAGGCAGTGCGGCGAAAGTTCCTATCGCGCTGCCGATCGAAGAAAATAACGAAACAAGAAGGGCGCGCGAGATTTTGTTTTTCCACCACCCTTTGAGTTTTGTGGTATCCTGCGAGAGGTTCTGCAGGTCGAGGACTTTAGGTCTGACGAGGTAAAGCTGGACCAAGCCCGTTACGATCCCGGCTCCGATCGTGGGGTTGAGACTCGTTATGGGAGCTGCGACAAATCCGGCTAAAATCGTGAGCGGATGCCCGAAAGCAAGTGCGCAACCGAGAGCCGAAAGAGTGCCGTTTATCAAAACCCACCACATCGCGGCTTCAAGCGTGTCAGGCGCATTCCCTTTGAAAAATCCGTAGACGAACATCGCGATGATCGCAAGCGGGATGAGCCACGGAACGAGTTTCGTGACTTTGGAGCCTTTGGGAACGAAGTTTATGTCTTCGAGGCTGTCTTCAGCCGGTTTTTCTTCCTGAAGTCTGCGCAAAATGCCGGGAACATGCGCCGCTCCTACTACCGCGACAGTTTTTTCGCCTAAATTCTGCGCTATATTTGCCGCCAGATAGCGATCTCTTTCGTCAAGGATCGTCCGTTTGAGCGAAGGAAACTCGTCCTGCATCTCGCCGATGAGCTGCATCAGCATGTCGCCTTTCTTGAGATCTTCGATCGCCTTCTCGTCAACATCCTTGTCGTCGCCGAAAAGCATTCCGGTGATGAATTTCACCTTTTCCCTGAATGTCATCGAGTTGAGAGTGCGCCTCAGCGTTACCGAGATGTCGCGGTCTGCGTTGACAAGTTTAAGCTCCTTTTCTTCCGCCATTTCGATCGCTTTTTTGAATTCCGATCCCGGTGCGGAACCTGTTTTTTCGGCGATTTTTTTCTGATAGCTCGACATCATGAGCTGGACCGTGAAGAAGAGGACTTTTTTCTTCCTGAAAATGTCGAAAATATCGGTCTCTTCGAACTTTTTGCGGTTTTTGAGGGCGTCCATCCTGTTTTTGTCGAGCTCGACGGCGACCGTGTCGGGTTCGAATTCGGTTATGCACTCCTCGACAAAGTTGACGGAATCGCCGGAAACATGCGCCGTGCCGATGAGATAAAGCACTTTTCCGTCGTCGAAAGTTATTTTGTTAAGATTGCTTTTCGGATTTTCGATTGAAGAGACAACTGGCATTTTTTCCTCTCAAATGACAAAAAAAACGGCGGTTTATAGCATATTTTTCCGAAAACAAAAGCAAAGAGAGCGAAAAATCGGCGATTTTGCAAATATATTTTGACATAAGGCGTTTTTGGATGATATGTTTTCCAGTTTTTTTATGTTGGAGGCATAAATGAGAGTTGAGCAGATTTCAGTGCTTTTAAGGAATGAACCCGGTGTTCTGAAGAAAATTCTTGAATCGATAAGTGAAGGCAACATCAATATTCTCGGTCTTACAATCAACGAGACCGCGGCTTTCGGCGAGCTCAGACTTGTCGTCAGCGACACCAAAAAAACGACGGAAATCCTCAAAAAAATGGATCTTTCGCACAATGTCGTGAAGATAATCGTCGTCGATTTGAAAGACAAACCGGGCGAACTTCTTGAAATCGCGCGGCTTCTGAGCGAAAACGACGTCAACATCGATTACATCTATACTCTGGCATCCGGTAAACATTCGGCTTTGATTGCAATAAAAACATGGGATATGGCCGCAACGGAAGAGATCCTTCTTGCCAACAAAATAAAAATCGTAACCCTTGAAGATATCGTCAGATAGGAGGGTTTTATGGCTAGAATCTTTGTTTTTTTGATGGTTTTCGCTTTCAGCTTCCAGCTTCTGCCGCAAACAGCCGCTGAAGAAGAAGCAAATACGGGCAAAACAACAGACGAAGCTGCAGCGGAACCGGCGGCAGCACCTGAAGCCGCTGCAAAACCGGAGGAAGAGCCGGCAGAAGAACCTGCCGAAGAACCGGCCGAAGCAAAATCCGAAACGGAGGAAACTGCAGGCGATCCGGAAAATCCCGCGGAAAACAGCGGTGAATCCGCAACTGTCGAGGAATTTCAGGAAGGTCAGGAATTCGTTGCCGAAGACGAAAAAAATGACGCTCCGCTTGTCAAGATCCAGCAGGGCAAACCCGTAAAATATTTCGAACTTTACGGATATTTCAATGTCGCCGACACATTTTCGTACAACATGAAGCTCAGCGGAAACAATCCCTACATGGCTTCACGGAACACCGTAAACAATGTCTCGACTGACGAAACCACAGGCGAAAGGGTCACAAGCCCGACGAACGAGCATGTTCTGAACTGGGCATGGCTGAAACTTCACCTCGAACCTGTCATCAACATCGCCGAAACGATGGAGATCCACACGAAACTCTCGATTTTCGGAAACACCGCGATGGGCGCAGACAACTACGAAATCGACAGGAAAGAGAACGGACTTATGCGGGATGCGCAGCTTGCGACTTCGGCAAGCATCGTTTTTGAAGGTCTTTGGGGCGTTTTTGACACACCGATCGGACAGCTCAAAGTCGGAAGAATGCCTTTTCACTGGGGCTTGGGGATCCTTTACAGCGACGGCAACAAGTTCAACACTCTTTCGAGCGGCAACTATCTTGACAGAATCCAGCTTACGATCCCGATCATGGGATTCAAGATCATCCCCGCTTTCGACCTTGCTTCAACCGGACTTCTCGACAAATATCACGATTATTTCATCGATGCTTCGCAGAAAGACGACGGCTTCAATGTCAGCCTTATGTTCACAATGCAGGAAGACGATCCGGCCGTTCTTGAAAACAAACTTCTCAACGAAAAAACCGTTGTCGAAGTCGGCGCGATGGTCATGTTCTCCTGGAAAGGCGACACAACCGGCGAATGGGTCAAATCGGAAGAAGACGGCGGCGATGTCCAGCCGACCGGCGACAAATTCGTCGACCCCGACAAAATCTACGCATACACCGGGCAGAGCGCGAAACTCTGGAAACTTGACGCTTGGCTGAACCTGCACTACAAAAATTTCTCTTTCAAAACAGAACTTGCGTTTCTTACCGGAAGCATCGGCAAAATCAGGCTTGACGACGGCAAGGATGCATCGGTCAACGCTCAGATGGTAGGCTGGGCGGCTGATCTGGAATACCGCATAATCCCCAAAAAGTTCCACATGGGATTCCTGACCGGTATCGCATCTCCCGACGATGCGGACTATATTCAGGGCGATTCTTGGAACACCCCCGGAAATTCAGTCAACAACTCTTCTACTAACAGCGACCGCACAGTCGAGAATTTCCGCTTCAACAAGGATTACAACTTCAATTCCGCTCTCTGGAATCAGTTTCTGGGAAGATTTACCGGCGGCTACTACGCAAGTTTGACAGCGACTTACTTCTTCCTTGACGACCTGAAAGGATATGTCGGGACCACTTACACAATGGCTCTTAAAGAAAACAACTCTCTCGGAGGCAAAGGCCTTCCGAACGCGCTCGAACCTTTTATCGGTATAGATTATGCGAACAAAAGCGGAATGCGCCTGGGTACAAGATACCAGATCGGCATCCCCTTCTCTGGTCTTGACACCGACGAACACGAAACGACCCTCTTCCACTACCTGAACGTTTATCTCGGAATGGTTTTCTAAGCAACCTGTTGCATTTTTTCCTGTTTTGACGAAAATAGATTGTTTGTGATCATTTTTAAGGAGGTCAACCATGTCAAAGTTTTTTAGGTTTTTTCTGATCTCGGCACTTTCTGTCATGTTTTTTCAGGCATGTTCCAACAGCAGTAATTCGGACAACAAAGAGGAATATCAGGGAGACGGCACCGAAGAATTCGTCACTGTAGGGAACTCTCATTCCAAAAGCAGCGACGAAGAAGATTATTCCAATACTGCCGACGGCGAAGCCGCACCCGAACAAGATGCAGGCGATGAAAACGGCGGCGATGCCGAACGGGAAATCGTCGAATCGGATATTTACAAGTTTGACAGCAAAGGCAATGTCCTCTGGCTCGCAAACCAGTACAAGGGCTTGATTGCCGTTGATATAAGCGACCCGGAAAACCTCAGGATTCTCGACACCGTCAAATTCAAAGGGTATGTCGGCGAGATGTATCTTCAGGAAGGCAGAGCCTATATTCTTGTGAGCAACACAAACGAAAAATACGATTCCGGCGAAATCTATTATTACGGCAGGACCTATTCCAAAATCATTGTCGTCAACACCGAAGATCCGGAAAACCTTGAGATTCTCGGCGATTTCGAGATGGACGGCTGGATCGCCGATTCAAGACAGGTCGGCGATGTGATCTATGTCGCGGCGACACAATACGCCTACAGCTGGAACAATTGCGAAGGCGAAAGCGGAACAGAGGGCGCGAACCAGATCATGATCAAGTCGATAAACATCAAAGATCCGAAACACATAAAGGAAATCGACTCAAAAACCCTTGAAGGGGTCAGCTACACTTTCTATGTCTCGCAGAAATCGATTTATGTCGCGGAAGCCGACTCATACTATTGGAACGAAGACTACAAAGAAGGTTATCCGGTAACGATGTTCGACATCAGCGATCCTGAAGGAAAAATCGTAAAGAAAGCCGAGTTTGAGACTGACGGATTTATGAGCGACCGCTGGAAAATGCACGAAGTCGGCAACACTTTCTTCGCTGTCAGCTCGTCTTCGCAGTGGGGCAACGGCGATTCTTTTATCGAAAGTTTCGATATCAGCGATCCTGAAAAAATTGAACGGCTCGACAAACTCATTTTCATGACAAACCAGCAGCTTTACGGCACGAAATTCGAGGGCGACAGAATGTATGCCGTCACTTATTTCCAGCAGGATCCGCTTCACATCATCGACATTTCCGACCCGGCAAACCTGAAAGAGCTCGGCAAGCTTGAAGTTCCCGGATGGTCGGATTTCATTGAAGTGAGAGGAACCAGGCTTCTTGCCGTCGGACGCGACGGAAACAACTCGAAAATCAGTCTTTACGATGTCTCGGATCCAAAAAATCCCAAGGAAATCGATACCGTACAAATCGGTTCGGGCTACAGTTACAGCGAGGCGAACTACGACTGGAAAGCATTCAAAATTTTCGATGATCTCGGACTTATTCTTTTCCCGGTCACCGATTACGGCGATGCGTGGGATAGCACCTACAAGCTTTATTTCGTTGATTTCGACCTTGACAAAGGTCTGAAAACTCGCGGATTTATCAACTCTTCAAGCTACATCAGACGCGGCGTTGCCATTCAGGACCTTATTTTCAGCATCGGCGAAAACCACCTTGTCACAGCTGACGCTACCGACAGAGACGATCCTAAAATCCTCTCGGAACTCACCCTTGCCGAATTTGTCTATGAAATCAACAAATGCGGGAAATTCCTCTGTAGCCTCAACGACTCGAAACTTGTCGTTTATGACAAAAAACTCAAAAAACTGTGGGAAAGCAAACCGTTCGAAAACTATAGCGATTACTACAGCATGACAATGATGAAAAACAGCAAATACGCCTATATTTACAACGGCACTTCCTATTATTACGATTATGCAATGGAGGATTGGAACGAATCCGGCCCGAAAATCAAGATCGTGAAATTCACTGATGACGGAAATTTCAAGGAGATCGGCGATTTTCCGTTTGAAGGATCTTTCCGCTACAACAGCTATCCGGTTGTTTCGGAAAACAATGTCATGGCTTTCTACTCCAGTGATTATATATATTACAACCAGATATACTTCCTTGACATGAACAAACCCGCTGACGGAATAAAAAGGACAATATTTGATTTCGACTACGAAAATCTGAGCTATGAACGGAATCTCTTTGCCTCAGGGAACACTTTCTGGTCGAGCGGCTGCAAACTCAAAAAGGAATCAAAGGACGGCGACCAGTATTACTGCTATGCCGTACAGTTCGATGTCAGCGACCCGTCGAATCCGAAACAGAAGGCAAGAGTCAACATCCCCGGCGAGCTGGTCGGGATCAGCGACGATGGAAAATATCTGTACTCGCAAACTCCGAGAATCTATGGATACTACAACGACTGCGCTGAAACCGACGCAGACGACTGCTGGGGTTACGACTACTCTTCCGATTTCTACATTCTCAAACTCAACGACAAAAAAACAGCTGTCAGCGTCGTTAAAAAGAAGAGCTTGAGCTATTACGACAAATATGAAAACGGAAAAAGTGAATATGTCGTTGAGTTCCCTGTTGTCAAAAACGACAAAGTTTTCTTCATCAGTTCGGTTTACGGTACAGAATGGAATGTCTGTTATTACAGAAACGACGAACATTTCGATATCTCGCTCGTTTCGGCTGAAACAGGAAAAGAGCTCGCCAAAGAATCTTTCGACGATGTCTATAACTACAGCGTCGTGAAAGACGGAGGACTTCTTGTCAACACGGCTAAAGGGCTGAACCACATTGACAAAAACGGAAAATCCAAAAAGATTTCGGATGATTCAAATTTGGTCAATATCGGCATTTCCGATTCGCAGCTGTTTGACGAGAATGTCTACATTTCCGCCGGCTGGGACGGTTTTTACAGCATAAGCGTCAAATAATTTTTCGCCTTTTCGTACCAAAAATCCGTTCCAATTCGGATAACTGCCTTAAAATTAAGAGAATTTGACAATCTTTTTTCAAACAATATCATTATAGTGTTTGTTTTCAGGGAGGCCGCCATGAAGTTTCTTTCGCTGAGTGTCACAGACAAAGGTTTGAGGAGAAAAAACAACGAGGATTCGCTTCTTGAAATGCCTGAAATAGGGCTTTTCGCGATCGCCGACGGCATGGGCGGCGAACTTTACGGAGAAGTCGCTTCAGCGCTTGCAGTAGAAAGTCTTCGCAGTTTCGTTATGGAAAACCGGACGGTGATCGATGCCTTTCAGATGAACTCAAGCCCCGAAAACAAAGCACAAGTCCTTGATATGCTTGCCGATTCACTTCGGAACGCCAACTCAAAGGTTTTCAAGGAGGCTGAAAAACGCGGGATCGACGGCAAAATGGGAACGACCCTCACCGTTCTTCTTCTCCTTGACAGCACAGGTTTCATGGTCCACGCCGGAGATTCGCGGCTTTACATGATCAGATCGTCAGAAATCACACAGCTTTCGACAGACCACACGCTGATCAACGACTACCGCCACCAGTTCGGCGACTATTCGGGCGTTTTTGACGAGAAATTCAGCGGGATCCTAACAAAAGCGGTCGGGATCCAGGAGTATGTCGAACCCGAAAAACTCACTTTCACGGTTTTTCCCGAAGATAAGTACCTTCTCTGCTCCGACGGGCTTTACAATGGGCTTGCGGACGATGTCACGCCGATAAAGGAATCTTTCTCCGGAGCTTTCGAAGATGCCAGAAAGGAAAAGGAGCGGATCAAAGAGGCCATGCGCAAACTCACCGACATCGTTTATCAGAACGGCGCGCCCGACAATGTTTCAATGATAATGGTTTCGGCGTTCAGCCTTGACGAGGAAGAGGCGACAGGTCAGCGCGAATTTATCAAAAAGTTCGATAAAATCAGGGAGATAACCCTTTTCAAGGAACTCGATTACCGCGAACTTCTCACTGTCATGGCGCAGGTCGAGATCCGCACTTACAACAAATACGACGTCATATCGAAAATGTCCGCCGCCGACCGCGAGCTTTTCATAATTCTCGACGGCAAAGTCTCCGCTTTGAAAGGGGCAAAACTGCTCAAAACTTTCCGCAGCGGCGATCACATCGGCGATGTCGCGTTTCTGAGCGGTGAAATGCCATCCTACAACCTCTTTCTGGACAAAACTTCGTCGTTTCTCGTCATAAAAAAGTCAGCTTTTGACAAAATCGTCGCCGAAGAACCGGCTATCGGTGTGAAACTTCTGACACAACTCGCTACCGTTCTCGCAAAACAGGCGAACATGGCTGCAGGACTTATCAAAGAACAATGATTTTCTCCTCCGTTTTTCTTTTCCAGTTATTTTTTTCATCCCTCACCCTTGATTTTGCAGGCAGCGGGATCGAAAAGCACATCGAGCAGAAGATCCTGTATTTTCAACAGTTTACTGACGAAGAAAAAGAGGATTTCTGCAAAAACGGAGACAAATTTTCGTGCCGGATCCTATTTCTTGAAGCTTTGAAGTCGAAAGATCCCGCAAAAAATCCGGAAAATTATCTGGAACTGATGAGCGACCGCGAAAAAAGTGCCGGACTCTACCTCTATGCAAGCGAAAAATGGGAAGAAATTCCTCTTGACAAATTAAAGAGTTATATCGCTGTTCTGCCCGAAAGCTCGGCAAAAAGCATATATTCGGTCTACCTCAAAAAACTCTATCTTTCGGGACGGACAAAACAGTTTATGGAGGATTACAGACAGACTGCTAATCCGGTTCTGACACAGTATTATGTCACCGAGCTTCTGAAACAGAATCCCGAAAGCGGTCTTGCATATCTGCGGACGCTTAATGTCGCTTTTTCGGAATCTTTTTACGACACTCTGTCAAAAATCGTCGAGCAGCACTCGAAAAAGCTGAGTAAAAAGGCGCAGAGCGAGTTTAAAATCTGGAGTCTGGAATACAATTTCCGCAAAGTGCGCTACAAACAAGTGATCCAGATGGCTTCGGGGTGGTTCCCGAACAAAAATTACGCCAAAGTTTACGACTGGCGCGCCCATCTTTACCGGGCAATGGCCTACACGAAACGGCGTGAACACGCCCAGGCCGAGGCGATCTACGCGAAACTTGAGCCTTATCTTTCGAACGAAGAGCTTTCCGACAGCGATATTTACAAATTTTACAGTGAATACGCCTATTCCGAAGCCGCTCTCGGCAAAACAGAGAAGGCGAACGGGCTTTATCTCGCGGCTTACGAGCGTTTCCGCAACGATGAAGAGGCTGCCGGCGGATTTCTCTACATGGCGGCCGACATGGCTCGTCTGGCGGGGCTTTTTGACGATGCCGAAAAATATTACGCTGAATTTATTCAGAATTTTCCGCATGCAGGAAAAATCGAACTTGCGAAATTCTTAAATTTCTGGATCGATTACAAACGCGGCAAGTTCACAGAGGCACAGAAGCTGCTTTCTTCAATAATTTCAGCGACTAACGAGATGAGTTACGACCATCAGCGGGCGTCATACTGGTTTGCGAGAGTCGCCGAAAAACTGGGCGAAAACGAAGTCGCACAAAACCTTTTCTGCAACCTTGCGACAAAAATTCCGGCATCTTTCTACGGTTCGCTTGCCGCAGGAAGAATCAGAAACAACAAAATCGAATGTCCGGCAGTCGAGGAAAAAACAGACGAAAAAACGAAATTTCACGACGACGAAATGCTTCCCGAAACCGAGTGGATCGTCGCGACGATGGTTGCGGGCGACCAGAACCTCGTTTCAAAAACGCTGAGAAACAATTCGGAAATCATCGACAACGACGGGGGCGAAATCGACAGGCTCGTCGCAAGCTATGCGGCAAAAGCCGTAAATAATCACACGCTTGCGGCAAACATGCTCAAATCGATAAGCAATTTTTCGGCTACTTCGAAAGAGTATTTCAAACTGCGCTATACCGTCGCATTTGAAGAGGAGATCCTCGCCCACTGCGATTTTTACGATGTCTCGCCTATATTCGTCTTTTCGATAGCACGCCAGGAAAGTCTTTTCGATACTTCAGCAATTTCAAGCAGTTACGCGATCGGTCTGCTGCAGCTTCTGCCCAGCACGGCGCAGGTTCTGGCAACGCGTGAAGGTTACGGCAAAATAGAACCGTCGGATTTGCAGAAACCGCTCACGAACATCAGATTCGGCGTAAAATTCCTTTCAGACCTTATCAAAAAATTTGACGGCTCGGTCGCGCTCGCATCGGCATCCTACAACGCAGGTCCGAACAGGACCCTGAAATGGATCGCCAGCGACCCGAATCGAGAACTCGATGAATTTATTGAAGATATTCCGATTTTTCAGACACGCAACTATGTCAAGAAAGTCATGACGAACTATGCCGTCTACCACTACATTTTTTACGGAAAAGTCTACGACGGAATGAACTTTAAGCTGCCGGCAGCATCGGAAAAAAAATAAGAGACACTCTTTTAAGATAAATTTATTTCTGAAAAATTTCTGCTAAAATGCGACGTTAAATTTTCTTTGAGGCAAAAAATGGAAAAAATCTACCCCGTCCTTCTGCTCGCTGCAGCGAATATTCCCATGTGTTTCGCGTGGTACTGGCATTTAAAGGGCGACAACAAAAACGCACCGATTCTTTTAGTGATTTTAATAAGTTGGAGTATTGCTCTCCTAGAGTACAGCATTCAGGTTCCGGCGAACCGTCTTGGCCACAGATACTATTCTGTCGGACAGCTCAAAGTCATGCAGGAAATTATCACAATGGTCGTTTTTGCCTTTTTCTCGCTGTTTTACATGAAGGAAAAACTGACCTTGGATTTTCTTTATGCAGCACTCTGCCTTGTCGGCGCCGCGTTTTTTATGTTCAGACACGCTTTTTAGTCAAATGTCTTTATATGTATTTACAAAAAAAATATTGATATTATAATAATCCGATTTTGTTGTTATTAAGGAGAAGCTGAAGTGAAAATAGGAATTTTTATTTCCGGCACAGGAACAAACATGGCTGCTATATGCCGGAATTTCGCGGAAAACAGGCTTGAAGGGGTTGACGAGATCAGTTTTGTCCTTTCGGATAAACGAAATGCTCCCGGGCTTGAAAAAGCTGCCGCTTTCGGAATAAAAACAATAGTTTTGCCAAAAAAGAAAGATGAACCGAAAGAGGATTACGAAAGCAGACTTCTGCAGGAAGTGCGGCCTTTCGGCACCAGTCTTATCGTTCTTGCCGGTTTTATGAAAGTTCTTGGGCACACTTTCCTTTCGGGTTACGACGGCAGAATCATCAACATTCACCCTTCTCTGCTTCCTTCTTTCAAAGGCGTCGATGCACAAGGCCAGGCATTTGATTACGGCGTGAAAGTTTCCGGCTGCACGGTTCACTTTGTCGATGAGACCCTTGACGGCGGGCCGATCATACTCCAGCAGCCTGTTCCGAGGCTCGAAGGCGATACAAAAGAAACTTTCAAAGCGCGCATTCTGGAGCAGGAACACATTCTGCTTTCGAAAGCTGTTTCCATAGTGTGCATGGGAAAATACTCGATATCCGGAAGATTTGTAACGCTTTTTTAAGGCAGAAAATGATTAAAAAAAAGTCCTTAAAGACAACATTATACAAACTTATTAAAAGGAGAAAAAAATGAGTGGACTGAACAAAGTTATGCTTATCGGACGACTTGGCAGAGATCCCGAAATGAGATATTCCGCAAACAATACACCGATATGCAATTTTTCGCTGGCAACATCAGAAAGAATCAGAAAAGGCGATTCTTTCGAGGAAAAAACCGAGTGGCACAAAATAGTCATTTTCGGAAATCAGGCTGAAAACGCTTCGAAATTTCTGAAAAAGGGCTCTCTCGTCTTCATTGACGGCAAAATCCAGTCAAGATCGTATCAGGACAAGGACGGCAACGAAAGAAATGTTACCGAAATCATTGTAAATTCCATAAACTTCCTTGATTCTAAGGACACGATGCAGCCTTCTCAGCCGGAACGCACCTACCAGCAGACTCCGAAAGATTCCGGGCAGGCGCAGTCAGCAGGAAATGCACCGAAATTCGATAACGAAGACGACGATCTGCCGTTCTGACAGACCGCGCAAATATCCTGAAACAAAAATTATCTGGAGAAAGAGATGAAACTTAAAGACCGATGGATGAAGCTCAGAAACTATCAGTCGGACGATTTCTGGGCAATGCTTTTCGCCCGCCCGCTTACAATTCTTTTTCTGCTGCCGCTGGTCGAAAGAAAATGGGTGACACCGAACAGAATAACCGTTGTCAGCATTCTTACAAAACTTGCCGGAAGCGCGTTTGTTTTCTTTGACAGAACCTATTCCGGCGGAGTCACCGGCGCAATCCTGCTCAATCTGGGGCTCGTTCTTGACAACATGGACGGAACCGTATCGCGTTTCCGCAACTGTCCGACAAAATTTGGCTTTTTCTTCGACAAAATCTCTGATGCAGTCACAATGACTCTCATGTTCTGGGCAATAGGATTCAGGGCTTATGAAATGAATTATGAAGCTCCGTTTCTGCCCGGCAGATTCATTGACTTGATTATCCCGCTCATGGCGGCGACAGCGACATACATTGCCGGCTACGCGAAATGGGTCAGCGAAAGAGTTCTGCTTGACCTCAAAATAATCGAGAACCACCGCAAAGGAACTCTTGCGGATTTTGGTGCATCAATGGACCGCTGTCCTGTATGGTCAACTCCGCCAAAACGTACTTTCACCGATTGGATAAAGTGGTTCTGTTATGCAGTATTCTCGATTTTCAAAGTCAACGAGGTCGACATCTTCTTCTGGGCAGGATTAGCATTAATTACCGAACAATACTGGCTTTTCACGCGTCTTGATTGCGGGCTTATACTCTGCGGAATAATAGTCGTACCGATCATGTTCTCTGTAAAAGTCATCAGAAAAGAAAAGGAAATCTCAAAAATTCCCGCGAAATAAAAAGAATAAAAAATCAGATTTTCAAACCGGATTCTGTTGAAAAAGACTACTTTTCGGAACCTTCGAAAAGTTTAAGGAAATCTTTGTTGATTTCGATCGTCGCTTTCGCTCTGAGTTTTTCTACATAAGATTCATAGATCTGGCCTCTTTTTGCGTTTGCGAGGCTTGCCTTGAGGTTTTCCTTCGAGCTCATAAAATCAGCCATGTCGGCTTCAGTGTGCTTCGTGATTTTAGCGACGACATATCTGTTTTCCTCAGTTTTGAAAACTTCGTTCATAAGCTTAGGTTCCGGGTCGGAGAAAAGTTTTTCGACGAATTTCGGGCTGAAACCGATTCCTGCCGCGAAAGTCGATTTCTTTGAGACCGCGATCTCTCTGCCGAAAAGTTCCCAGTCGGGAAGCGCAGCAGCGATCTCTTCAGCTGAAAGTTCAGGTTTTTCCTTAAGTGTTTCAAGAAGTTTTGCTGAATCAGCCTTGATTTTCTCCTCAAGTTTCGGAGCAAGAAGAAGGTCTTTTGCAACATCGCGTTTGACATTGTCGAAAAGAGTCTGGCCTTCACCTTTCGAATACTTTGAAACATTATCGTCAAAAGCAAGTCTAGCCTTTGACTCGTTTTCCTTCAAGTATGCGTCGGCAGCATCGTCCGTAATTTCGGCAAGAAGTGCGTTCTTCTTCTCTGCCTTGAGATTAGAATCGGAAAAAACATAGACCAGAGCTTCTATTTTTTCATTTGCAGCGACATATTCATCTTTTGCTTCAGTATCTGAAACCGTAATATTTTCAAGCATATAATTTCTAAGTTTTCTGGCAAGAAGCTGCATTCTTACACGATGCTCATAAGCTGCGATCGTCGTATTCAGAGTGAATTTGACCATGCTGTCATAAGACTCCTTGTCGAACGCGCCGTTTTTTTGGAAATACGGATTTCTCTGAATTTCCCTGCTGACCTCTTCGTCAGAAACCTTGAATCCGAGACTTTTCGCTTCCTGAGCTACAAGAATCTCGCCGATAAGGCCGTTCATTGCCTTGTCCGAAAGATTGTACTGCTTCGCTGTTTCGTTATTGAAATCCCTTAAAATCCTCTGGTAGTAATCAAAAAGATTCGAGTAGGCGAAACGGAATTCCGACATGGAAATAACCTCTCCGTTAACCGTTCCGGCATTGTTTTTGGTCGAGCTGCAGCCTGCTTTGTCACCGGGGCCGAAAGAAATTACAAATGTCACGATGATCGCCGCGAACATAAGCGTTATAAGCAGCGAACTTCCTTTTTTTCTGATGTCCTGAAACATTTAAAACCTCTAATTTAAAAGTCACCAAAAAATAAACGCGGGCATTTTACGGAAAATTCTCAAAAAAGCAATATTTTTGATTTAATATGACAATATCAGATGGAAACCTTTCCTCATATCAAAAAGCTAAAATTAGTATTGTTATTTTATGCCTGCTTTGTACCGAAAGAAATTTGCGGTTTTTTACCCTTTTTTTATAATTGCTTGTTTTTATGGTTCTTCTATGAAACCTCGGCAACGAAAAGAAGTCTTAAAAAAGTTTTATGGTTTAATTTTGGAGAAAAACAATGAAAAAATTCTTTTTTGTTTTTATCTCATTGATTTTATTTGGTTTTTTGGTATTTGCAGAAGAGGTCGGGCAGCAAAAACCAGCTGTTCAGCCTGCCGCAAATGCGGAGCCTGAAAAAGGCAAAGTTTACGAAGGAATGCCTATAACTCCCGAATTTTCAAAGGAAGTCATCGACAAGATCACGGCTAAATACTCGAAAATGTATGAAACTTACGCCGGAGTCAAAAATACGCGCCATGTCACGGTCGAATACCGCGATCCCAAGACAAACGAGCTGCTTGAGACCGAAAAATATGTCTACACGCGCTGGGACTACTGGTATAAGGATCTCAAATACGAGCTCCACTCCTGCGAATCTGACGGTAAACCGAGAAGCAAGGGTATCATTGCATGCGATCCGCACGAATCGGCGCCTGGAATCCCCCACTTCGACAAAAACGGCGAAAAAGAATACATTCGTGAACTTGTTGCAGTCGAGAAACTGAACGGCAGGCTTGCATACAAAATCAAAATGACGGCAAGGAAACCGAAAGGAGAACACTTTGTCGGCCATGTATGGGTTGCCGTTGACAATCTCGAATATATGCAGAACGAAGGCCGTGCCGGCAAAAAAAGAATGGGCGAAAAGGAGCTTTACGTCAAATATCAGGCTAAAGACTTCAACAACGGTCAGTTTTTTCACTTCACGAGCGGTTACACCAAAGTAAGAATAAGTATTTTGGGATACGAAAAAATCATGATTTACAAATTCGAGAACAAAGACATAAAACTTATGCTTAAAAACAAATAGGTTCTGCAATGGAAAAACTATACTTCTGGACACTCGTCTTCATCTTTGTGAGCGGATTTTTCACATGGATCTCGCTCTATTTCGTCACGGCTGGCTACGGCAGGCACGGCAGCAAAAAGTGGGGTCCCGCGATAAATCCTAAACTCGGCTGGATGATAATGGAATCGCCTGTCGTCATTCTTCCGATAGTTTTCGCGTTTTTAGGAAACGTCAACGCTGTCACCGGAGTAATGCTCGGGATTTGGCTTTCGCACTACATTCAGCGCGATCTGATCTATCCGTTTCTCATCAAAAACGGTGCGAAAATGCCCCTTTCGATAATTGCGATGTCGCTTTTCTTCAACTGTATGAACGGCTTTGTTAACGGCTACTGGCTGTTTTTCCTCTCAAAATATGAAACTTCGTGGTTCGCGACTCCGCAGTTCATCATCGGAGTAATCCTGTTTTACTGCGGACTTTTCATCAACATCCAGTCAGACCACATCGTCCGTAATCTGAGAAAGGAAAACGGCCCCGGCTATCACATCCCGATGAAAGGTTTCCACAAATATGTCGCGAACCCCAACTACTTCGGCGAAATCGTCGAATGGGCCGGCTGGGCGATCCTCACATGGTCCGTTCCGGGACTCGCTTTCGTCTTTTTCACAATGGCGAATCTCGTGCCGAGAGCGCACACAAACCGCCAGTGGTATATCGAAAAATTCGGCGAAAAATACCCGAAATCGAGAAAAAGAGTTTTTCCTTTTATCTACTAATTAATTTTAAAACCTGTAAAACGCGATGACTCGCGTTCCTTTTTCAAAATCATAAGACTTTGTGTATTCAAGCGATTTGTCTTCGAACGGTGTCTGCTGAGACGAGTAGAAAACGACAAGATAGCCGTTAGGGTTTATGATTTTTCTGCAGTGTTCAAAAATTTCTTCGTCGATCCGGACAGCCCTCGAAACGACGACATCATATTTTTCGGTAATCGAAAAAAAGTTTTCGTTTATTCCTGTAACATTTTCTATCCCGAGTTTTGCCGCGGTCAGACTGATGAACGAGATCTTTTTTCTACTTTTGTCTAAAAGATCAAAGTTTGCTTTCGGAAAATAGAGAGCGAGCGGGATTCCGGGAAATCCGCCGCCGGTTCCCAGGTCCAAAACTTTCGCGCCGTCGAAAAAGACCTCCTTTTCGCTTGCCGGAAACAAAGAATCGGCAAAATGAACAAGCGCAGACTCGTGAAATTCCGTAACAGTCGTAAGGTTGTGGGTCTTGTTCCAAAAGACAAGTTCTTCCCAGAATCCAAACGCTTTTTTTGCAAGGTCTTCCGAGACGAAAATGCCGTATTTTTCAAGGGTTATACTCAGTATTTTGTGCAATGTTTCACGTGAAACATTTTCGTTTTTCTCTTTATTCATGGTCCTTTTTCAAATGCATTATCAAAATTGAAACCGCCGCCGGAGTTATTCCGGGAATTGCCGAGGCTTCGGCCAGATTTGCAGGTTTATGTTTCGCAAGTTTCTGCTTGACTTCGTTTGTGAGTCCGCTGAGTCCGCTGAAATCAAAATTTTCGGGGATCTTTATAGCAGAAAGATTCTCAAACTTTTTGATTTCCTCTTTTTCTCTTTCGATGAACGAGGAATATTTAATCTCAACTTCGGCACGGTTCCAGATTTCTGATGTTTCACGTGAAACATAACCCGTTACAGCCTCTATGGAACTGCGCGAAACGAGAGGTCTGCGCAGCAAAGTAGCGAGATTTCCGGCTTTTGAAAGCGGTGCTTCTCCAACTTCTTCCAATTTTTTGTTTATCTCGGCTGTCGGATAAACCTGAAAAGCATTTATTTCGGAAATCAGCTTTTGGACCCGCTCGCATTTTGCCTTTTCGATTTCATAAATTTTTTCATCGATAAGTCCTGCCGCGAAAGATTTTTCAAGCAGCCTTTCAGCTGTGTTGTTGTCGCGGACAGAAAGTCTGAACTCTGCGCGCGAAGTAAACATTCGGTAAGGTTCGTCGACTCCTTTCGCCGTAATGTCGCTTATCATTACTCCGGTGTATGAATCTGAACGCTCGAGGATCAGGTTTTTCCCGTTTTCAACCGCGTAAAATCCGGCGTTTGCACCAGCGACCAGACCTTGAGCGGCAGCTTCCTCGTAACCGCTTGTTCCGTTAACTTGACCTGCAAAAAACAGGCCGCGGACAAACTTGCTTTCAAGGGTCGTTTTAAGATCGGAAGGATCGTAGGCGTCGTATTCTATCGCATAGGCAGGACGCGAAATTTCTGCGTTTTCAAGCCCCGGGATCGATTCCAGGATTTTCTGCTGAACAAAAACGGGAAGCGAAGTCGAAATTCCGTTCGGATAGTATTCGCGGCAGTCCCAGCCTTCGGGTTCTATGAAGATCTGGTGAGATTCCTTTTCAGGAAATTTCATGAATTTGTCTTCGATCGAAGGGCAGTAGCGCGGCCCTATTCCTTCAATCGACTTGCAGCTTCCGTACATCGGCGAAAGGTCTAAATTCGAGATGATCGCTTCTCTCGTTTTTTCGCTTGTCCGCGTCAGAAAACACGGGATCTGCTTCTGCAAAAAACCTTCGGTCCGCACCGAAAACGGAGTATAATCTGTTTCGCCCGGCTGGATCTCCATCTGCGAAAAATCGATCGTGCTGCCGACGATCCTGACAGGCGTTCCTGTTTTGAGGCGGAATTTTCTGTGTCCTAAATCGACTAAAAAATCGGAAAGTTCGACTGACGCCGGTTCCCCTAACCTGCCGCTTGAAAAAGTGTCGCGGCCGATATGGATCTTGCCGTTGAGGAAGGTCCCGCTCGTGATTACGACTGACTTTGCCGAGAATGTAAAACCGTCTTTCGATTTCACTGTAAAAGTTGAATTTTGATGTGTAAGCGAAACGATCTCGCCCTGGAAAACGGTAAGATTTTCGACTTTGAAAAGGAAAGCCTGCATGAAATTTTTGTAGAGATTTTTGTCGCACTGAGCGCGCAATGCCTGGACCGCCGGCCCTTTTCTTCTGTTCAGAACGCGGTACTGGATCGCGGCGAAATCTGCGGCTCTTCCCATCACTCCGCCAAGCATATCGACTTCGCGCACAAGCTGCCCTTTCGCCTGTCCGCCGATCGAAGGATTGCACGACATCTCCCCTATTTTGTCGATCGAGATCGTGACGAGCAGAGTTTTCGCTTTTGTTTTTGAAGAAGCATAAGCGGCTTCGATCCCGGCATGTCCTCCGCCGATGACAATGACATCAAAATTTTTCATAAAGACCTCTGAAAACGGCTTCCAAATTTGAGTTCTGACGCAAAAATACGCCCAAACGCTTATCAACAGTCCTTTGGCAAAAAATCGTCGAATACACACTAAATACGGCGTTATTTTGAAAATTGATTCCTCTTGCCATCATTTTCCCAAGCAGAAACCGCCGAAAATCTGTTCATAAACATCATGACTTGTCAAATCGCCGGCAAGATCGCGGATGCCGTTGAAAATTTCCGAAATAAAGAAAAGTATAATTTCGATTTGGTCAGAGTTTAGATAAACTTTGAGCTCTTCCATCTTATCCAGAATCTCTTCCGCTTTTTTCTTCTGCCAGTCGCTGAAAAATATCGCCTCGTTTTTGTCAGGCATGTTTTTTTCGATGTTTTCGCAGATCTTGTCTATTAAAACATCGATCCCCCTACCCTCTTTGCAACTTATTTCTATCGCTCCGTCAAGTTCGGGATTCTCTGCCTGGGCGAAATCGCACTTGTTTTTTACGAGTAACCTAGGTTTCATGCAGGTTTCACGCAATAATTCCAAGTCTTCAAGGTCAAGCGGCTTCGAGCCGTCAAAGACCAAAATCAATAAATCCCCCTTCTCAAGCAGGTTTCTGCTCTTTTCTATCCCTTTTGCCTCGACTTCAGATGAGGCGATCCTGAGCCCTGCAGAGTCTGTCAAAAGTGCCTGAAACCCCTTTGCATAAAAGGTTTCAGAGATATAATCGCGTGTCGTTCCCGGCAAATCGGCGACAATTGCACGGTCGCGTTCGATTAAGATATTGAAAAGAGAGGATTTTCCGACATTCGGCTTGCCTAATATGACAATATGGTAGTCCAGAAGTCTGGAAAGAGCCTCGGAATTGGCTAAAACCTTGGAAATATCTAGGTTTGAGCGTTTTATAAGATCTTTCAGTTTTTCAAAATCAATGTCTGTTGAGACCTGATCCGGGAAATCCACTACAGCAGTGGCCAAAGTGTGGAAATACTCCCACTGCGGAATAAGGTCGTTAAGCTTTTCAAGCGGATTTTTTTCAAATGCTGCCTTGCGTGAAAGTTCGGTCGAAAAAGGGTTTTCCGATGTTATGACCGTATTTAGGGCGATCGCCTCATCTACGTTCATTTTTGAATTGAGGACCGCTCTGAACGAAAACTCCCCTTTTAATGCGGGTATCGCGCCGTTTTTAAGTATGAGCTTCATGATCTCGGATGCGTTCTCGGCAGCTCCGTGAACATGAAATTCGGCGACATCCTCACCGGTGAAGCTGAAAGGTGCATGAAAAGTAAGTATCAGGCACTTTTCGACAACTTTTTCACCGTCAAAAATTTTTACGAAATCTGCCTTTTTGTGCTCAAAATTTGTCTTACCGGTAAGTTTTCCGGCGATTTCAAACGCTTTTTTTCCGCTGACTCTGATTATTCCTATGCTGCTCCCTTTTGCCGTGGCAAGGGCGCATATTGTGGTGTTTATTCTGTCAAAATACATTTTAAAAATTACTTTGACGGGCAGAGCGGATATTTAAGAATTTCATCCGGAACAGGATCCTCTTCGGCATTGCGCCCAGGAATTTCAGTCGGATAGTAGAAATCCAGATCGTTTACAACAACATCGATTTTCCCGCCTTCAAAAAGCTCGACATTTTCAGGATCTATGGAATTGACCTTGACTGTGCCTGAATAACCGATCCCCAAAATGCATTCCTGACCGTTCTGGTTGTCTATAAGTCTGTAACGGACAAGCTTCAGGAGATTATCGATCAGTTGGTAAGTTGTAATAGCGTCTATTCTATATTCGTTTCCTTTTTTTATTCCTCCCGGCGCAAATTCAAGTTCGTGGCGAGGATAACCGGAAGCAGGACTCTGCCTTATAAAAAGCTGACGCCTGTTCGCCCCTAAAGTTCCGCTGTAACTTGTTGTGACCGCAACGGAAGTTGAACCGTCACCGAATACAGGGAAAAATTTGATTTCGTCGCCGTAAAGCCCGTTAAAAGCGGCGTAGGGGAGGGCACCCTGGGCAAAATAGTCTGAATTATTTAATTTCGTACTGTCAAGAATAAAGTCTGTTCTGAAACTGATGTTAACGACACCCCACGCCTTGTCTTTTCTGTCACATGCAGCCATATCATAAGCCGTGCAGTCGCTGAGACATTTTGTTACCGCTTTATCAGTCATATTGGCATTAAGGCTGGAACAGATAACGGGAACTTCCGAATCGCATCTTTCATTATAGTCGACTTTTCCGTTGCCGCAGCCCTGAGGCAGTTGATTTTCATTGCTTCCGGAATCACCTGAATCTCCAGAATCACCTGTATCACCTGGCTGAACAGTGCCTGAATCAGCAGAATCCGCCGAATCAGTTGTGTCGGAACTGCCGGAATCCGTTGAAGTATCGCCTGTATCGTTCTTTTCTTCATCTGAAACTACATTGGAATAGTCCCAATCCGGAATATCGGAAATTTCTTCAGGATCACCGCCGTTTCCGTCCCCGCATGAAACCGCAGCAAACAGAGTAAAACAAACTAAAAAGATAAAAAACTTTTTCATTTCAGCCTCCAGCCAAAAAAACAAACGCAAAATTATATTAAAAAACAGTTTTTTTTCAACACAAAGCTGTTTAACAGCCGACCGTGCGGAAGAGAGTATGTTTTTTTATGCCGGCAAAAAAATTTTTTTCTTGAAAAGTATTGAATGTCTGGCAAAATAAAGAGAATTTTTGTAGAGGTTCACAACTTAATGTTTAAAACGATTCTTGACGAACTAAAAAAAGCCGAAAAAGAGGACTTGATTTTTTATCCTCTCTATCCTGTAAAAGAGACAAGAGAAGAAATAATTATAGGTTGCAAAAGTCAGTTTGCATATGAATTTCTTAATAAAAACAAATATATAGACAAAATAGAAAAAATAGCCCGAGAACTCTTCGACAAAAATACCAAAGTAAATTTCATAGTAAAACAGGAAGAAGAGGAAGAAAAAATCCAGCTTAAAATAGATTTCGACGAAAACAAAAGTGAAGAAACAAAAGTAAACAAAACAGAAGTCAGGGAAAATGACAACTGCGAGAATTATACTTTTGACAATTTTGTATACGGTCCTTCAAATATAACTGTCTATAATGCAGCTAAAACAATAGCTAAAAATCCGGGAACAGACTATAATCCATTTTTTATTTACGGCGATTCAGGTCTAGGAAAAACCCACATAATCCATGCAATCGAAAATTACATAAAGGACAACAAGAAAAAGAAAGTCTATTATTCAACGGCAAACCAGCTTATGGGTGATTACATAAAATCCCTTGAAAATAAAAGTGTCTATGAATTCAGGGAAAATATAACAAAAAACGACGTTCTTCTTATTGACGACATTCAGTTTCTTTCAGGAAAAGAAGGAACTCAGAACGAATTTTTTTATATATTTAACACTTTTTATAATAAAAACAAGCAGATAGTCATAACATCAGATAAATATATCTCAGAAATAAAGGATATAGACGACAGGCTTAGAACAAGATTTTCCATGGGTGTTTCACTCAATATAATTCCTCCTGAATATGAGACCAGAGTAGCCATAGTCAAGAAAAAAGCTGAAATTTACAACATAAAAATAGACGACGACGCTGTAGATCTCATAGCTTCAAACATAAAAAACAATGTCAGAGAAATAGAAGGAGCACTCAAAACACTTAAAATCTCATTTGATTTCATAGGCGAAGAAAAAATAGACAGAAAATTTGCGGAAAACATTCTTAAAGATGCCATAAAAACAAAAAAATCTTCAGATATAGACGATATAATAAAAATAGTAGCCTTAAATATGGGAATAAAACCCTCAGACATAACATCGAAGAAAAGGACCAAGGGTATTTCCACGTCAAGACAGATAGCGATGTATATATCAAAAAAATATACTTCAAAAACTTATAAGGAAATAGGCGAAAAATTTGGCGGGAGAGACCATTCCACGGTAATTTCATCAATTTCCAACATTGAAAAACTTATGTTAAACGACAGCAATATAAAGAAACTTATAGAAAAAATAGAAAGAGAGATAGAAAGCTCGAAGGATGGTTTCTAACAAATGTTGAAAAATCGTATGTTTAAAAAAATAAACCTTAGAAATCCACAAAAAACAAACATTTTTTTAAACACTGAAAAACTAAGATATATAATTGATTTCATTAAGTTTTTTAAAAATTTAAACTTTTCAGTCAAGCTAAATATTATTACTTTTTAAATTAAAGGAGAAGATTATGATTGAATTAACTTTTAAAAGAGAAGAGCTTCTCAAAGCACTGGATTACTGCAGCTCGTCAATTGAGAAAAAACATGCGATGATAATACTCACGCATATATTGTTCTGTTTTAAAGGAAACGAATGTACTTTAAATGCTACAAATCTTGAAACGACAGTCGTTGCCAGAATAAACCTTATATCGCCTGTATCAGAAGGAAAAATAGCTGTTCCGGCTGTGTATATCCATGATATATGCCGTGTTTCAAGAGGCGAAGTTATGATATTCAGGTACGATGAAGAAAAAAATGTTCTTGATATTACTGCTGAAAAATCAAAATACACCGTTCCATGCTCCGATCCTTCTGATTTTCCTGTAATCCCTGAAACGAAAAAAGAATTTAAAAATGTAAAAATAAACAAACTTATCCTTCTTTACAAAAAAGTTCAGTTCTCTATGTCTGAAAATTATCTCAACAAAGCTTATTCAGGTGCTCTTATAACCAAAGTAAAAGAGGAAGACGGAACAGAGTCAATAGAAATGGTAACAACTGATATACACAGACTTTCCGTACTGACTTTGAAAAATCTCAATATTGATCTTGAAGAGATAAACTCAGGAATAGTCGTTCCAGGGAAAAATTTTGCCAATATAACAAAAATTTTTGCTGATTCTGAAGATGCCGAGATAGCTATTGACGACGAAAAAATGTTTATAAAAAATGACAAAGTTACATTCATTTCAAGGCTTATAAAAAATGAATTTCCTAAATACCGTTCAATAATAGGCAGTTACAGCGAAGTAAACGCCAGAGAATGTGCAGTTATAAACAGAAAGGAACTTATAGAAGCTATAAAACGCGTAACGATTCTCAATTCAGATGAGAAAATATGGGCTTCAACATATTTCTTCAACGGAAATGTTCTTAAAATGACTGCAAATTCAAATTCAGGCGGAAATTCTACAGACGAGATAATTATGGAAAAAGGTTTTTCTACTGAAAGAAAAGTTTCCGTAAATGCAAAGTACTTCCTTGATGTTATAGGCGTTGTAGACAGCGACAATGTAAATATAATAGTAGGGGAGTCTTCAAAAGCTATGGTTATAAAGGAAGAAACAGACGACTTCTTCTATATTCATATGACAATGCCGCTCAGAATCTGATATTTATGAAAATAAAATCAGTTTTTATTACAAATTTCAGATCGTTATCGGATTTTTCACTGGAATTTCCTCAAAAATTGCTGATAAAAGGAAGAACAGGCTCCGGAAAAACATCTATTCTTGAAGCCTGTTCTATTCTTTCAAGCGGAAAATCTTTCAAGACATGTGATATAAAAGACTGTATTGCAAAAAACAGTTCGAGTTTTTATATAGAATCTGTCTTTGACGATTTTGAAGGATATTCCAGAACAGTTTCAATAGGTTATGACAAAGGCGGAAATAAAAGGATCCTTATAGACGGTAATATTTCATCAAGAAAAGAGCTGCTTAACATAGTTTATCCGGTAGTTCATTCTCCCGATGATATGCTTATAATAAGCGGCAGTCCAAAATTCAGGCGTGATCTGATAGACAGGATATGCTTTATAGAGGATAAAAATTATTTTGATGATATGAGTGAATATTTGCGTTTTATAAGAAATAAAAATGCTGCACTTAAAGAAGGAAATTCTGAAATTGTCAGATATCTGAACGCTGCTGCCGCTCCACTTATCGACAAAATAAGAAAAAAAAGGTATGTTTCATGTGAAACAATTAACAAAAATATAGAATTTCTTTCGGAAAAACTCTTTTCAGAGATGAAAATTTCATTTTCTTACAACATTGATGAAAACTGTTATGAAAAGCTTGATTCAAAGCTTGAAAGAGAACTTGAAAAAGGTTTTTCGCTTTACGGACCTCATCTTGATGTAATAAATATAACTACCGAAGTAGGGGATGCTAAAAACAACATTTCAATGGGTGAGACCTATATAAATTCTTTTCTTATAAAACTCGCTGAGCTTAATATTTATGCCGGAAAAAATGAGTTTCCTATATTTCTCATAGACGATATTTTCGTTTTTGTCGACGATGACACAAAAAAGATACTTTTTAGAGAACTTGAATCTCTCAAAAATCAGATTTTGATGACAAGTTCAATAGAAAATCTCAACAATTTTAATAATATGGAAGTTTTTTACCTTTCTATGTAGATCCTTAGTATTTCGGCTCTGTTGTCTTCTTCCCTGACTTCATCCTTGTTTGTTATGTTAGCTCTGTATTCTTCCTGATAAAGCCCTGAATACGAAATATAAAAGTCGTTTACAGAATCTTTTGGTATTTTTATTTTCAGAGGATGACGGATGATCTCTCCTTTTTTCCAGAAATTTGTCGGATATGCGCCATTGGCCATGTTTCCGTCGCCTTTTGTCCTCTTGTCTTTTTTGTTACCTTCGTTGTGAAGGAAAACGTCGTAATCTCTGTTTATTTTATCTGATACTGATCTGAAATACATATTCACATTTATTTCAGTTCCTTCTTTTGCGTAAAATTTTCCGTCTTTTTCCTTAAGTTTGCCTTCCTCTACTGAAAAACCTTCCAATTTTATTGCATTATCAAACAAAACATTCATTTTTATTAAGTTTTCTGGAAGTTTTTCAACTATGTATTCTTTTGCGCCGGAGAAGTTCTGCTTTTCTCCGTTTCCTGAAACTTTCATAAGGATATTTTTTCCGCCTTTGTGTATCACTACTCCTTTTTTGTTTATTCTTTTCATAAGCGAATCAAACCGTTTTTTGTCGTTTTCACGGAGAATTACATACTGGTTTCCGGGTTTTTTGAAGAATTTGAGAACATTTTTTTCTTTATCAGTCTGAAGGAACGTTATTTCGTTTTTAAGCCAGAAACCTGCCGATTTTCTTAACCATTTGTAATAATCAGCGATCGGTTCCCTTGACGGACTGTCTTTCAGGTAAGCTTCGACATGGGGTTTAAGCGAATAATATTTTGAAATTTCCGGAAGCTGGTCTGCAAAATAATAAACCATAAATCCGGCACTGAGTGCAAACAGGGCGTAAAAACCTTTTTTTTGCATAAAACGACTGAAAATCATTGAAAAAAGAACAATGCAAAAAATTGTAAAAACAGAAATTATCGTAATTTCCCACGAAATTCCGTGAGGAACGCTCCTGGTATTGTAAAATGTTACAAGATGGAGAAAAAGCGTGTGTTTGTCACCGATATCGCGGCCCATTGCAGCAACCAGAAATATTGCAACGACAGCTTCGATTTTAGCAGAGATGGTCCAGCGCATATTCCATAATTTTTCAATGTAAATACCCAATAATATTGCGATAAAAGGAACAACCGGTGCTATGTAGTGATAAAATTTCGTTGACGAGAAAGAGAAAAACAGGAAAGGCCCTGCAAACGAGCTGAAAAAGAAAAGTTTTTTGATTTTTTCGCCGTCATCTTCTTTTTTTGTAAAAAAATTATAGAGCGCGGCAGGGAGAAAAGCGCTCCACGGAAACATTGCATAGCCTAAAATTCTGACATAAAGCGTATAGAGGTCATTGGGTTTGTGGATCTCGCCAGTCGTCCTTTTGAAATGATGATAAATTATGAAAGTGTCGAAAAAACTTTTTCCTTCGCTTGCACACATATAACCGAACCACGGCATTACGACGGCAAGGTATATAACTGCTCCGATCAAATGCTTTTTAAGGTGTCTCCATGCGAAAAAGTAGCTGAAATTGCGAGAAAAAATCATAAAAATGAAAAGTGTGACCCCAGGGATCATTATCGAAAGCAGTCCTTTCGCAAGAAAAGCCCATCCTTCAAAAAAATAGAAAAGATACAAATATAAGTCTTTGCGCGGGATTTTTTTGAATATTTTATCGTTTTCTCCAATATTTCCGAAGTAATAGACTGCCATACACAGCATCGCAACAGTGTTGAGTGCGACAAACGGAAGATCGACCATGATCTGACGCGAAAGCATGTAATACTGCGGGGAAAGCATCAGAACAAATGTTGAAATTATTGCAGATTTACGCGAAATCAGGCGCGTAAGCAGAATGTAGAAACCGACAAGAGTCAGTATTGAAAAGAGTGCTATGGGCAGTCTGCCTGAAAATTCAGAGATATTGAATTTGTAAAACGGCATCAGCATCCAGAAAAGAAGCGGCGGCTTTGACCAGAATTTATTCGAATTCTGAAACCAGAGTTTTGCAAAAGAATTTTTCTCGAGAGTCTCCCAGGCGACATGCGAATAGTGGTTTTCCCACGGGTCGATCATAAAGAAGTTGCCGAGTAGGGGAATGTAGAGCAGAGCGCATACAACAGCGATAAATGTTATCAGAAACTTGTCCAAATTGTTGAGCTTTCCGTTTCTTTGCTCAGAAAAAGTATTAAAATCATTGCCGATTTTGTTTTTTAAAAACTGTATCACTTTTCACTCCAGAACATAAAAATTAAACGCGAAAAAGTATATTTGTAGAGGAAAAAGTCAAGAAAAGATTGGAGTTTCTGATATTATAATAAACGCTAAAACCCGTCAGGATTGTTTTTCTGCCAGTTCCAGCTGTCGCGGCACATGTCGACGATGGTGTTTTCGGCAACCCAGCCGAGTTCGCGGGCGGCTTTTTCCGGATTTGAATAGCAGACGGCTATGTCGCCTGGGCGTCTCGGGCCGATTTTATACGGAATAGTCACGGAATTGGCTTTTTCAAAGGCATGGACGATGTCAAGAACGCTGTAGCCTGTGCCAGTGCCGAGATTGTAAACAGCGACGCCGCATTTTTTTTCTATGGCGGAAAGTGCCTTGACATGACCTTTTGCAAGGTCGACGACATGGATGTAATCGCGGATCCCTGTTCCGTCAGGCGTGTCGTAGTCGTCGCCGAAAACTGTCAGACAGGCGAGTTTTCCTACCGCGACCTGAGTTATATAGGGCATAAGATTGTTCGGAATTCCTTTAGGATCTTCGCCGATAAGCCCCGATTTATGCGCTCCGATAGGGTTGAAATAGCGCAGAAGCACTATGTTCCAGCAATTCGGGTTGTTGGTTTTGATGTCTGCGGTATGGAGATCGGTCAGAATTTCCTCAAGCATTGATTTTGTCTGGCCGTAAGGGTTGGTGCATTTTCCTTTCGGGCATTCTTCGCTTATAGGAACTGTTGTCGGGTTTCCGTAAACTGTCGCAGATGAGCTGAAAATTATGTTTTTGCAGCTGTGTTTCCGCATCACATCAAGAAGAACAAGTGTTCCTCCGATGTTGTTATCGTAATATTCCCAAGGTTTGATAACTGATTCGCCGACAGCTTTCAGTCCGGCAAAATGGATGCAGCAGTCAAAACTGTTTGCAGAAAACACTTTTTCCAGAGCTTCACGGTCGCGGATGTCGGCTTCATAGCATCTAATCGCTGTTCCGGTTATTTTTTCAAGGCGTTTCAGCACTTCAGGCCTGGAATTTGAAAAGTTGTCAAGGATCACGGCTTCGTGTCCGGCTTTGACAAGTTCTATTACTGTGTGTGACCCGATATATCCGGCTCCGCCTGTTACCAGAATTTTCATTTTTCCTCCAAAAAACTGAAAAATAAAAGGTTTTACCTTTTGCAAAACGCGGAAAAACTTATTGCAATCCTTTGAAAAATCAATTTTACCTCCTTTTTTCACCATCTTTTTGACAACGGACAAAAAAACTTTAAACTATTCCGTTTATATTGATATTTGGAGACTTTTCATGTTTAAAAAATTTTTCGCACTTGCTGCCTTAACGCTCCTTTTTTCCTGCGTTTTTGCAGAAACAATTGATTTGGAGATTCCGGCAGCTGATTTTTCTGAAAAAAACGGTTTTGTTACGCCTGAGATCGAAGGTTATGAGCTTGACGGTGCGGGAGAAGAGGTTGTTCTTCCGTTCAAAAAGATGTTTTTCGGAAGCGAAGTTGTAAAAGTAGAGATCCTGAAAAAGCACAAAGTCGTTCTCAAAGCTCCGCTCGAAAAGGGAAGCCCGATTTTCAGGCTCAGCGATATGAAAAAAATCGACAAATCAAGATTTAACGAGAGAAAGCTGCCGTCGCTTTCGAAATTCACTTTCAAACACCGTTCTTCCTTTAAGAGAAACAAAAAACGCTTTTCTTTTGTTTTTTATCCTATTATTCCTTTAAGTGATACTGAAGTTATCCAGATCGACAAGATCAGAGTCCACACGAAAGGGCAGGTGATGCTTCCGATGGATAGTGTGCAAAGGGGAAATTCGCTTCTTATCCTTACAAACGAGCATTTTCTTTCTACTTCGACCGAGATCGGAAACTATATTGCTGCAAAAAAAGCTGACGGATTCAATGTCGATGTCGCAACAGAAAACAATTACGGCGGCGGCGATCTCACAGGGATCGACCGTGCGAAAAAAATCCGTGAATATTTGAAAAGTGTCTATAAAAACTATGATTTCCTGCTGATAATTGCCGATCCTACGACCAACGGAAACGATGTTCCGATGATAGTTGCGCGTCCTGAAGATGCTGAAGATCCGAGTTATGAGCTTGTTCCGACCGATATGTTTTATGCTGAACTTACAGAAGATATAGATTCTAACGGCAACGGTGTCTATGGCGAACATGAGGATGAAATCGAATACGGGTTTGAGCTTATAGTCGGAAGAATCCCTATTTACAGCGAAAATACTGTCGCAACCGATACGATCCTCAGGAGAACGATCGATTTTATCAAAGAAAAACCAAACAAAGCGAGTTACAGACTCAAAGTCCTTTTTCCGACAACAATTTCATACTATGCAAATCAGGACGGAGCATATACTCCAAAAATGGACGGAGCATATGTAGCTGAATATCTTCGCGAAGATTCAATAAAAGAACCTTTCACATCCAAGCTGCTTGTTGAAAAATCGGGAATCGATCCATCGGAATTTTCCACCGAAGATGCTTTGACTTACGAATCGATGATTGACAACATGAACGACAGTTACGGCACGGTTTTCTGGGCCGGTCACGGAATGCCTGATTATTCAGTCAGGACGATCTGGGGAGGTGACGGCAACAACAACGGAATCCCTGAAACATATCAATTCGAGCTTTACAGCGAGACGTTTGTCGATACAGAGACGATCAGCCGGGTTTCGGCATTGACTCCTTTCGTTTATCAGGGAAGTTGTCTGAACGGTTCGATCCATAACCCTGGAAGTCTTGCTTATGCTCTGCTGAGACATCTTTCGGTGGGAGTTGTCGGTGCATCCCAGGTTTCATACGGTACAATTTTCGCCGGCTACAACCTGCGCTCTCATGATATTTTTTCATACGGAGCAGTTTTTACCGATGCTGTTGTCAAAAACCAGATCCCGGCACAGGTTCTTTTTGAAACAAAGGAGGATTGGCCGGATTACAGTGTTCTGCTGACTGACAAGCTTGAAACGAATTACATCGGTGACCCCTCGCTCAAAATAAATGTTGTCACATGTTCTGAAGACAGTGATTGTGACGATTCGCTTTTTTGCAACGGAAAAGAAGTGTGCGTTGACGGTTTCTGCGAGCAGGCGCACGGAGCTATGCCGTGCGAAGAGACGGACAATCCGTGCGAGACCAACTACTGCGACGAGGCAGCCAAATCGTGCAAGCCCGTTCCGAAAGCTGACGGCTCTTTCTGCGGTGTTGCGGACAATCCGTGTGTCGGCGGCAAAAAATGCTTTGACGGGAAATGTATAACTGTCGGTGAAAAGGACTGTTCTCATCTTGATTCGTTTTGTTCCACCGGTTCATGCAACACCGAAACAGGCGAATGTTTCAGAGCTCCGCTCAACGACGGCGCGTCATGCAGCACGGGCAAATTCTGCATAAAGGATGAAGTATGCTCCGGCGGTTTCTGCAAAGGTGTAGCTCCTGATTATCCCGAAGCAAAAACATGCAATAAAACGGAATGCAGCGAAACTGACGGTTTTATAAACGTTCCCGATTCTTCGCAGAACTGGGATGCATGTACAATGGAAGACGGCAGCGAAGGTTACTGCTCATACGGAAACTGCAACGCCAAAACCGAAAAGGAAGTTAAAAGCAGCGGCTCAGGCTGTTCCGTTCTGATTTTCTGATTTTCCTGAAAAATTCACGGTTTTAAATTTTTAAAAGGAGGGATCATGCGCCTGTTTTACGACATTATCGCGGATAAAAGGGATAAAAAAGCCCTTTCCAAAGAGGATATTTCCGATTTTCTGCAGAGCTA